>NZ_JBWKPX010000025.1:0-74881 GCF_059418465.1 Caulobacter sp. GW821-FHT09A05 | reverse complement strand
CGCGACGTCAAGGGCCTCTACAAGAAGGCCCGCGCCGGGCAGCTGAAGAACTTCACCGGCATCGACAGCCCCTACGAGGCCCCCGAACACCCCGAACTGCGCATCGACACCACCACCACCGACCCCGTCCAGGCCGCCCAACGCATCGTCGCCTGGCTGGAAGGCGAGCTGGATTACGAGGTGTGACGATGAAGCCCCAGGACCTGTCCGCGCGATCGGTGCTGAACGGACCCGGCCAGTTGGCGATCGAGGCCGACGCGGTGCGATTGTTCGCCCATCCGACGGTCCAGGCGGCGGTCCGCGCCAAGCGCGCGGCCTTCGAAGCCCACCCGCTGGCCGGGACTCCGGCGGGCCGGGCGACCCTGGCGCTGAACCTGGAGGAGATGGCCTTCAGCGCGGTCGTGTCGGTGGTCGCCATGGATGTCGGCCGCGCGTGGCCCTTCTGGACGTTGAACCTGCCGCATGATCGGGGCGGGCTGCGCGTGCCGGGAACGCGGCACGGGGTGGACAATCCCGACAACGTCTACCGGGTCATCGCCGTGGACGACGTCAGCGGCTTTCGCGTCGATGGCCAGGTCAACGACCGTCCCGGCGCCGATGTCAGCTTCACCCTGTTCAACGCCTATCCGGGCGCGGGCGTCGACAGCCAGTCGCAAGGCGTGCTGCTCCTCGACCAGCTGGACAAGGACGCGGACGGCCGGTTCAGCTTCACCGTCGGTCCGGACGCGGCCGGCGATCGCGCCAACCACCTCCAGACCCGGCCCGGCGCCGCCCGCCTGATCTTCGTGCGGGACTCGCTGCAGGACTGGGCGGTGGAGACGCCGGTCTCCCTGGCCGTCACCCGCACGGCCGGACCCGAGGTGACGGCGCCTACGGAGGACGAGCTGGTCGCCAAGGCGATCGAAGCCGTCGGCGCATCCATCGACTACTGGCTTCGCCTGATGCCCCAATGGTTCGGGACGCCGTTCAACGCCGTCGCCAAGGGCCGCGCCAAGAACTTCTCCTATGTGCAGCAAGCCACCAGCGAGGCCCGCTTCCGCCTGGCCGTCGACGAGGCCCTGGTCGTGACGATCGATCCGTGCGGAGCCAGGTACCTGGGCGTCCAGCTGGCCGATCCCTGGGGCGCGTCGATGGACTACGGCGCCCATACCAGCAGCCTGAACCGGCGCCAGGCCCATCGCTCGGCCGACGGGACGATCACCTATGTCGTCTCGCTGTCCGACCCCGGGGTCCACAACTGGCTGGATCCGGCGGGGCTGGAGCAGGGGACCATGCTGCATCGCTGGCAGGGCCTGCCGGACGGCGGGTTCGATTCCGAGCGTTCGGTGCGAGGGTCGCGCGTCGTGAGGCTGGACCAGCTGGCCAGCGTCCTGCCGACCGACATGCGCCGGGTCACGCCGGCGGAACGCAGGCAACAATTGGCGCAACGCGCCGCCGGACTGGCGCGGCGGCTGGACTGATCTCAGGAGGACACCATGGCGTCTGACATCCATTTCGATCCGTTCGAGGAAGACGCGCTGGCCGATCCCGGCGCGGCCTATGGCGCCCTGCGCGCCGCCTGTCCCTTCCATCACCAGCCGGCGCAGGACGGCCGGCCGGACTTCTATGTCCTGAGCGACCACGCCGAGATCAAGACCGACATCCTGCAGGGAAATCCGATCTGGTCGTTCCGGTTCGGCAACGCGATGAAGGACTCGATCAGCGACGTCGGCTTCAAGACCGACGGCGCCTTTCACGCCGCGTTCCGCATGGTGGTGCAGCGCGGCCTGACCCCGCCGATGGTCAAGGCCTGGCGCCCGAAGATCGAGGCCATCGTCGACGAGCTGGTCGACGCGATGCTGGCGATCCCCGAGGGGCGCGGCGACTTCTACAGCCTGTTCGCCCTGCCGCTGCCGGCCCGGATGATGTGCCGGATGCTGGGCGCGCCCGAGGCCGACTACCAGAACTACAAGCGCTGGAGCGACACGCTGCAGTTCCTGACCTTCGAGGATCCCGAGCCCGGCTCCTACGAGACGGTGCTGCGGGAGATCTATCCGCACTTCACGATGCTGATCGAGCAGCGCCAGGCCCTGCTGGCCGCGGCGGGAATCGACGAGCCGGACCTGTCGCATCTGGGCGCGGTGCTGCCGGACGACTTCATGTCGCGCGCCCTGGTCTCGCGGGTCGAGGGACGGCGGCTGACGCACGAGGAGATGCTGAACATCTGCCTGGCCTTCCTGACCGGTGGCCAGGAGACGACCACCAACCTGATCGGCCACCTGCTGCGGCGGCTGCTGGAGGCGCCCGAGCGGTGGGAACAGCTGAAGGCCGATCCGTCGCTGATCGACAACGCGGTGGAAGAGTCGCTGCGCTTCGACCCGCCGGTGCTGGCCCATTTCCGCACCAGCCTGGGCGAGACGCGGATGCATGGCCACGACATTCCCGAGCGGGCCAAGCTGATGTTCTCGATCTGCGGGGCCAACCGCGATCCGGCGGTGTTCGAGGCTCCGGACGAGTTCCGCATCGACCGGCCGGTGCCCGAGGCGCGCCAGCACCTGTCGTTCGGCTCCGGCGTCCATCTCTGCCTCGGCGCGCCGGTCGCGCGGCTGGAGGCCAGGATCGCCCTGGAGCGGCTGATCGAGCGCCTGCCCAACCTGCGCCTGCTGGGCGTCGGCGGGCGGGTGCGCACCTGGATGTACTGGGGCCATACCGGCCTCGACGTGGCCTGGAGCTGATCGCATGCTGAGGTCCGCGCCCCTGCCGCCGGAGGCCGCCCTGACGGCGCGCGCCCGAGCCCTGGCCTATCCCGAGCACACGGCCGCGGGCCTGGCGGCCCTGGAGGCCGCGATCCCGCTGGCGGAGGCGCTTGTCCTGACACCGGACGCCCTGAAGGCCGAGGCGATCCGAAGGGCGGACGGCCTCGTCGATTTCGGGCCTGCCCCGCTGGACGAGCCCCTGGCCGTCCTGTGCGGCTCGCTGAACGACGAAATCGAGCTCCACGCCCTGGGGCGGATGCAGGTCTTCAACCAGCTGGCGGGCCTCCTGGCCCTGCGGTTGCGGTTCGAGGACCTCTGGCGCCGCCATCCGGAGATCCTGGATCAGCCGGTCGAGCGTCCGATCATCGTCATCGGCCTGCCCCGCAGCGGCACCACCATCCTGCATCGTCTGCTGTCGCGCGATCCGGCCAAGCGCTCGTCGCCGTTCTGGGAGCAGGTGGCGCCGCTGCCCGACGGCGATCCGACGGCGCCGCAGCCCGATCCCGACCCGCGCCTGGTCCGCATGCGCCAGTCCCTGGACATGCTGGACAAGGTCGTGCCCGACCTGAAGCTGATGCACGAGCTGACGGCCGATCAGCCGGACGAGGACATCAGCCTGCTGATCTTCGCCTTCGCCTCGCTGCAGTTCGAATGGAGCTACAGGGTGCCCCGCTACAGCCGCTGGCACCGGGCGTTCGACCACACCGAGGGCTATCGCTATTTCCGCCGCGTGCTGCAGACCCTGCAGTGGCTGCGCGGCGGCGATCGCTGGGTGCTGAAGGCGCCGCAGCACCTGGAGCAGCTCAGGCCGCTGCTGAGCGTCTTCCCGGACGCCATCCTGGTGCAGACCCACCGCGATCCCGTGCCGGCCGTCATCTCCCTGGCCAGCCTGACGACCTATGGCGGGCGGCGCTACTACGACCATCCCAATCCCCATGCGGTCGGGGCCGACATGGCGTCGATCGTCGAGCGCCTGCTGCGCCGGGGCGTCGAGGACAGGCCCGAGGACGACCGGCGCTTCGTCGACATCCAGTTCACCGACCTGATCGCCGACCCGCTGGGCTGCGTGCGGCGCATCTATGCGGCCTCCGGCGACACGCTGGGCCCCGAGGCCGAGGCCGCGATGCAGGCCTGGATCGACGACAATCGCCAGGGCAAGCATGGGGGGCACGACTACGCCGCCGAGGACTTCGGCTTGGACGTCGCCGACCTGCGCCGTCGCCTGGGCTTCTACCAGGAGCGCTTTTCCATTCCGGTCGACCGCCGGTTCGCGGGCTGAGGACGCGCCGATGACCTCGCCGATCGATCCCGCCCTGTCGTCCGACCAGATCGCGGCCATCGCCGAGGAGGCTTACGTCTACGCCTTCCCGATGATGATCGCCTACGGCTTCTTCCACCGGCAGACCATGGGGCCCGATACGCCGGAGAAGCAGGCGATCGGCCGGTTCACCCATTTCCGCACCCTGGGCAGCCCGACGTTCAACAACGTCATTCCGTGGATCAACACCGACACGCTCTACTCCGCCGCCTGGCTGGACCTGCGCCGCGAGCCGGTGGTGCTGAAGGTTCCGCGGTTCGAGGGCCACCGGTTCCAGAACGTCCAGGCCGCCGACTGGTACACGATGAACTTCTTCACGCGCGGCACGCTGGACGTGGGCAACGCGGCGCGGACCTACCTGCTGGCCGGACCCGACTGGAGCGGCCCTTCGCCGCCTGGCGTCGACGAGGTGGTGACGGCCGACAGCTGGATCATCAAGCTGTTCACGCGGATCATCGTCGAGGGGCCGGGCGACGAGGCGGCCATCCATGGGCTGCAGGACCAGTACGCCCTGATCCCGCTCAGCCAATTCCTGGGGCGCGCCCCGCCGCCGGCCCGGCCGGCGGCCGAGTTTCCGGCCCCGCCCCCGTCGGGTCTGCGGGGGCGCGGTTTCTTCGAGCAGCCGTCGCCCGAGTTCATCGGGACCTTCAACACCCTGATGACCCAGGCCGCCGTCCATCCGGACGAGGCGGCGCTTTTCAGGCGCTTCGCGACGATCGGCGCGGCACCCGGCGCGGCGTTCGACGCCTCGGCGCTGACGCCCGGACAGGCGGCGGCGATCCAGGCCGGGATCGCCGCCGGTCTGGCCCGGATCGAGCATCGGCTGGCCAATCTCGACACGCCGGTCAATGGCTGGGTCTATCCGCTGGACCTGCGCGGCGGGCGCGATCGCCTGACCGGCGATCCCAAGGCCTATCTGGCCCGGGCGGTCGCCGCGCGATACGCTATCTGGGGGCCCGGCGCCTCGGAGGTGGTCTACATGGTCGCCGAGACGGACGCCGCCGGCGCGCCGCTGGACGGGGCGGTCGCGGCCTACGAACTGACCTTCGACACGGCCCCGCCCGTCGACGGCTTCTGGTCCTACACGGTCTATGACGCGGCCACGCGGTTGCTCGTTCCGCATCCTTCGGGTCGCTACAAGCGTGGCGATCGCGACGCCGACATCCGCCGCAACGCCGCGGGCGGCTTCACCCTGCTGCTCCAGAACGCGCCGCCGCCGGCCGACCGTCTGGGGGACTGGCTGCCCGTGCCGGCGGGACGGTTCCAGGTGGTGGGGCGGCTGTACGGGCCGCATGCGGCCCTGCTGGACAAGACCTATTCCCCGCCGCCGCTGGTCGCCCGGCCGCTCTGACCCTAGGCCGGATAGGCGGTCGACTCGACGAGGTCGACGTGCAGGTCGTAGTCGGCCAGGCGCGCGTCGAGCGCGTCGCGGATGTATTTGCGCCCGTCGGCGCCCAGCGCCATGTGGACCGGCGGCTTTTCCATCGCCGCCAGGGTTAGGACGACCGCCGCGCCGCGGGCCGGGTCGTTGGGGGCGGGGACGGCTGGGCGCTCCATCGACTCCCGCAGGCGCGCGGTCATCGGCGCATAGTCGGGCAGGGGAGCCTGCGCCCAGGCCATGCTGGCGGCGCCGAAATTGGTCCGGAAGCCGCCCGGCTCGACCACGGTCACGCGGATGTCGAACGGGGCGAGTTCCTTGGCCAGGGCCTGGCTCAGCCCCGCGACGGCGAACTTGGAGGCGCAATAGAGCCCCATCCCCGGAAAGCCCCGCGCGCCCGCCACCGAGCCGATGTTGATGATGGCGCCGCCGCCGCGCGCCTTGAGATGCGGGATCGCCGCCTTCACCACCCGGAACACGCCGAAGAAATTGGTGTCCATCTCCCGGGCGGCCTCGGCCTCGGTCAGTTCCTCGACCGCGCCCACCAGCCCGTAGCCCGCATTGTTGACCACCACGTCGAGCCCGCCGGCGAGGGCGGCCGCCGCGTCGACCGCCGGCCCGACGGCCTGGGCGTCGGTGACGTCGAGGGCCAGCGCATGGGCGCGCCCCGGCGCGAGGGCCTCGAACGCGGCGAACTGCTCGGGCTTGCGCAGCGTCCCGACGACCACGTGGCCGGCCGCGAGGGCCGCCTCGGCGATCGCCCGCCCCAGCCCGCTGGACACGCCGGTGATCAGCCATGCCTTGGGAGAAACCATCGGAAGCCTCGTTGGCGGCGCCGGATCGGCGTCCGCTCCAGCCTTCTCCGCCGCGCCGGCCGCGTCCAGTCGCCGCGCCCCCCGCGCCGGGCATATCGCTGACGCGATCAGGACAGGGGGTCACATAGGCAAGGCCAACGCCAGGGATAAGGTGGGTGGCTGAGAGCCCGCCGAAAGAGAACGGGCCTCGCGTCGCCGGACGACTGGCGGCCAGGGACAGAAACGCAGAAGGGGAGCCCGATGGGCATTCGACGGAATTGGCGTGTACTAGCCTGCGCGACGACCGCCTTGTGCGGCGCGCCGGCCATTGCCTTCGCGCAGGCCGCGCCGGCCGCGCCCGCCCAGACGGCGCCGGCCGCGCAACCGGCCGAGCAGACCGTGACCACGGTCGACGACATCATCGTCACGGCCCGGCGCCGCGAGGAACGCCTCCAGGACGTTCCCCTGGCCGTCACCGCGATCCCGCCCAAGGCCCTGGAGCGCGCCAACATCACCAACGTGTCGGGCCTTCGGACCCAGGCGCCGGCGCTGATCATCGTTCCAGGCGCGGGCGCCAACAAGAGCACCCCGACCTTCGCCATCCGTGGCCAGAGCCAGCAGGAACTGACGATCCTGGCCGACCCCTCGGTCTCGCTCTACATCGGCGACATCGTCGCGCCGCGCTCGCAGGGCGCCAATGGCGGCCTGTTCGACCTGGCGTCCGTCCAGGTTCTCAAGGGACCGCAGGGCACCCTGTTCGGGCGCAACTCGACGGGCGGCATCGTCCAGCTGATCCCCAACGCGCCCACCCATGAAGCCGGCGGCTCGGTCGGCGTCACGATCGGCAATTTCGGGACCCTGAACACCGAGGCCGTCGTCAACATGCCGCTGGGCGACAAGCTGGCGGCGCGCCTGGCCGTGGTGAGCAACAAGGACGACGGCTACCTGTACGACGTCCTGCTGGGCCGCAACGTCAACTTCACCGACAATCAGGCGCTGCGGTTCTCGCTGAAGTGGGATCCGAACGACGCCCTGACCAACACCCTGGTCGTCGACGCCTATCATTCCAACGAAGGCGGCGCGGGCTCGTATGTTCGCGCGATCAATCCGAACGGCGTGTTCAACTCGGCGCCGGCCCGCACGCCGCGGAACTATCCGACGCTGCAGCAGATGCTGGCCGACCAGCAGGCGCGGGGCACGCTCAAGACCGCCAGCGGCACGCCGTCGTTCTCCAAGGTCGAAACCCTGACCATCGCCAACTCGACCGTCTACGACCTGGGCGACCACATCTCGATCAAGAACATCGTGGGCTACCGCGACGTGAAATCGCACAGCTACGAAGACACCGACGGCCTGCCGATCCCGCTGCTGGAGATCGAGCGGATCTTCGCCCAGCACCAGTTTTCCGACGAATTCCAGATCCTCGGCCAGAGCGGCAACCTGAACTGGATCGCCGGCGCCTATTACTTCCGTGAAAAGGGTTCGGACCAGGGCGCCAGCGTCACCGGCGCGGTCGATTTCGGCGACGTGCAGCCCACCAGCGTCTTCGCCTATCCCGGCTGGGCCAACACCTGGATCAAGGCGAAGAACACCAGCTACGCGGTGTTCGCCCAGGGCACCTACGCCTTCCCGAGCGTGGAGGGCCTGTCGCTGACCGCCGGCGTGCGCGGCAACTGGGACAAGCGCGAGGCCGACATCCTGAGCCGGACGGCGACGGCCTGCCGCTTCACCATGGACGAGGACCACAATCCGGCCACGGCCGAAACACGGCCGACCCTGGCCAACTGCGACCTGCCGCTGTCGGTCAAGTACAGCGAGCCGACCTACAACGTCAGCCTCGACTACAAGTTCGGCGATAACAAGCTGGTCTATGTCGCCCATCGCCACGGCTACCGCACGGGCGGCTTCGGCGCCCGGGCCTCGACCGAGGCGGGCCTGCGCCGGACCTTCGAGCCCGAGATCGTCGACGACGTCGAAATCGGCGTGAAGGCCGACTGGCGGTTCAACGGCGCCTTCCTGCGCACCAACCTGGCCGTCTACAGCAGCCAGTACAAGAACATCCAGCGGCTGCTGCAGGACAACACCGTGATCCCGATCACGACCGTGACGGCCAACGCCCAGAAGGCCGAGGTCCAGGGCGGAGAGTTCGAGTTCCTGTTCCGGCCGGTGTCGTCGATCGAGCTGTCGGGCTTCTGGGCCTATGCCGACGGGAAGTTCAAGAAGTTCATCGATCCCAACGGCGTGGACCTTTCGGCCACGGCCTTCTCGCGCACGCCCAAGAACGTCTACAGCGTGTCGGCCCGCTTCATGCCGACGATCCCGGACAAGATCGGCAGCGAGCTGTCGTTCGGCGTCAGCTATTTCCACAGCGACGGCTTCGTCGACAACGACGGCGCCGCGCCGACCCAGGTGACCTACGCCTACGAGCTGGTCAACCTGACCGCCGAGCTGCGCAATGTGGGCGGGACGAACGCCTCGATCGGCCTCTACGTCAACAATGCCCTGAACGAGAAGTACGACTTCGCCATGCTGGACGTGTTCTCCTCGCTGGGCTTCAGCGCCCGGACCCCGGGGGATCCGCGAACCTACGGCGTGCGCCTGAAGTACGAGTTCTAGGTCGGCGAAGGGACTTGGGGGATCTCCTCCAGGCCCCACCCGTCTCAGCCAAGAAGAAGGGGCGCAGATCGACAGGATCTCCGCCCCTTTCCTTTGTCCGCGAAGCGGCCTCGACCGTCGCCTCAGGTGGACGCCTTGTCCGGGCGATAGTCCTGCGGCAGGCCCAGGATCCGTTCGGCCACGGTGTTGAGCAGCATCTCGTCGGTGCCGCCGGCGATGCGCAGGGTCGGCTGGTCCATCCACGACATGGCGAAGTCGGTCTTGGGCCGGGGATGCGCGCCGGCGTCGAACCGCAGGCCGTCCGCGCCCATCAGGTCCAGCGCGCAGACCGCGACCTCGCGCCGGCCGCGCGCGCCGACCAGCTTGTGGATCGAGCCTTCCGGTCCGGGTTCGCGACCGGCGGCCAGTTCCAGCACGGACTTCTCGTGGATCGCCGACAGGGCCTGTTGCGTCGCGAAGGCCCGGGCGATGACGCCACGGACGCGGTGGTCCTCGCTGGCCGGCCGACCGTTCAACTGGGTTCCCTGGGCCAGGGCGATCAGGGCGTCCAGGGGCGGTCCGAACCCGGCCTCGTCGGCCGCCGCCGTATAGCGCTCGATCATCAGGGTCTCGACCGCCAGGCGGAAGCCCGCCCCGATCTCGCCCAGGCGCCAGGCGTCCGGGATGCGGACGTCGTCGAAGAAGACCTCGTTGAACTCCTCGGCGCCGTGCAACTGCCGGATCGGCCGGACCGTGACGCCCGGGGCCTTCAGGTCGACGAAGAAATAGGTCAGGCCGCGATGCTTGGGCGCGTCCGGGTCGGAGCGGGCGACGATCACGCCGTAGTCCGAGTACTGGGCGAAGGTCGTCCAGACCTTCTGGCCGGAGAGGATCCAGTCGTCGCCATCCCGGACGGCGCGCGTGCGCACGGCCGCCAGGTCCGACCCCGTCGAGGGTTCGGAGAACAGCTGCGACCACATCTCCTCGCCGCGCAGGGCCGGCGGCACGAAGCGGGCCTTCTGCTCGGGCGTGGCGTAGCGCAGCATCATCGGGATCGGCATCGACAGACTGATGACGAAATAGGCCGAGGGAAAGCCGCGCGCGGCTTCTTCCTCGACAAACAGGACCTGCTCGATCTGGCTGAGGCCCGCGCCGCCATAGGCGGTCGGGAAGGTCAGGCCGGCGAATCCCGCCGCCGCCTTGGTCGCCTGCCAGCGCCGGGCCAGCGCCACGTCGTCGTCCAGGGACAGGCCCAGGCGCGCGGCCTGGCCGAACTCGGCGACATGCGGATCCATGAAGGCGACCGCGCGGGCGCGGAAGGCTTCCAGTTCGGGCGACAGGGCGGTCATGCGGCCCGGCCCTGGGCCTGACGGGCGACGAGGCGTTCAGCCACGACATCCTCCCAGCGCCCGGCGGCGCCCAGCTCGAGGGCCAGGGCCCGGCTTCGACGATAGTAGAGGTGCAGGTCGTGCTCCCAGGTCACGCCGATGGCGCCATGGGTCTGGATCGCCTCGCGCGCCGCCAGTTCGCTGGCCTCGATCGCGCACAGCCGCGCGGCGCCGGCCTGGACCACCAGGTCGGCGGCGGCGTCGCGCAGGGCCAGGACCGCGCGCAGGGCGGCCCCCCGCGCCAGTTCCGTCGCGACATAGATCTCGGCGATGCGGTGCTTGATCGCCTGGAACTTGCCGATCGGCTGGCCGAAGGCCTGGCGCTCGTTGGCGAAGGCGCGGGCGCGTTCCAGGCAGGCCTCGGCGACCCCCAGCTGCTCGAAGGCGACGACGACGGCGACACGGGCCAGCAGGTCGAGCGCGGCCTGGCGGGCGTCCGTCACGACCAGGACCGTCGCGGGCGCGCCTTCGAAGGTCAGGTCGGCATATCCGCGGCTGTTGTCGAAGGTCTGGACCGGAGCGCGGCGGGTCCGCGCGTCGAGCTCGACCAGCGCCAGGACGTCGGACCCGGTCGCGGCGTCGCGCGCCAGGGTGACGAGCGTGGCCGCCTGCAGGCCGGCCGCGACCGGTCCCAGGACGCCGTGCAGGGCGCCGTTGCGAACCTCAGGCCTGTCGCCGCCGTCGAGGGCGGCGGTCAGGTGGATCGCGCCGATCGTCTCGCCCGCCGCCAGGCCTGGCAGATGCCTGGCCTGAACCTCGGGCGCGCCGTGCCGGCGCAGGGCCTCGCTGACGCCGTAGCTCGTCGACAGGAACGGCGCGCCGGCGGCGAAGCGCCCCGTCAGCTGGGTGACCAGGCAGAGCTCGACAGGACCCAGGCCCAGGCCGCCGTGCTCTTCGGCGATGGTGACGGCGGTCCAGCCCATCTCCCGGCATGCGGTCCAGAAGACCTCGTCGTGGCTTCCGGTCCGCTCGAGGAGACCGCGCAGCCGATCGGGCGAGAAACCGTCGGCCAGCCGGCGTTCGGCCTCCCGGATGATCTGGCGATGGTCGTCGTCGAGCAGGAAGGCCATGGGCGGACCTACAGGCCTTGCGCGATCAGGGCCGGGGCGTCCTTCCAGCCCTTGCCCTCGGCGACCAGCCGTTCCAGCAGCTTGGACGGGCCCCAACGGGTCTGGCCGTTCTCGGCCCCCAGGGCGCGCGCGGTCTCCAGCACCTTGTCCAGGCCGATCTGCTCGCCCCAGAACATCGGGCCGCCGGTGTGGATGGGAAAGCCGTAGCCATTGACCCAGGCGACGTCGATGTCGCTGGCGCGGATCGCTATGCCTTCCTCCAGTTCCTTGGCGCCTTCGTTGACCAGGGGGTGGAACAGGCGGGCCAGGATCTCCTCGTCGGTGAAGGTCCGTTGCGCGATGCCCTGGCGCCGGGCTTCGGCGGTGATGATGGCGATGGCTTCCGGGTCCGGCAGCCGGTCGCGGCCCTCGTAGCGATAGAACCCCGACCCCGAGCGCTGGCCGATGCGGCCGGCCTCGACCATCCGCTCGACCAGCTCCGGCATGCGCTCGTCCGCGGGCAGGGTCTTCTTGCGCACGGCCCGGACGTTGACCGCCTGGGCCATGCCGGCCAGGTCGCGCATGGCCAGCGGACCCATGGCCATGCCGAACGCCTCGGCCACCCGGTCGATCTGCTCCGGCGTCGCGCCGCGCTCCAGCATGTATTCGGCGTTGACCGTATAGTACTGCAGCATGCGGTTGCCGATGAAGCCGTCGCAGTTGCCGGCCAGCACCGGCGCCTTGCCGATCTGCTTGCCCAGGGCCATGACCGTGGCGATGGTCTCGGGGCTGGTCTTCGAACCGCGCACGGCTTCCAGCAGCTTCATGACGTTGGCCGGGCTGAAGAAGTGCGCCCCGATCACCTTGTCGGGCCGGCCGGTGGCCGAGGCGACCTGGTCGATGTCCAGCGACGAGGTGTTGGTGCCCAGGATGGCGTGCGGCGGCGTCGCCTTGTCGAGCAGGGCGAAAATCTCCTGCTTCAGGGCCATGTCCTCGAACACCGCCTCGACAGCCATGTCCACGTCGCCCAGGTCGTCGTAGCCGCCGATCGGCTGGATGCGGTCCAGCCGCTCGTCCATCTGGGCCTGGGTGATCGAGCCGCGGCCCAGCGAGGTCTCGTAGGTCTTGCGCACCGTCGCCATGCCGCGCTCCAGCGCCTCGGCGTTGACGTCCAGCAACTTGACCGCGACGCCGGCGTTGGCGAACGACATGGCGATGCCGCCGCCCATCAGGCCCGAGCCGATCACCACCACCTTGCGGACGGGCAGGGGCTTCACCTCGGCGGGGACGTCGGGGATCTTGCGAGCCTCGCGCTCGGCGAAGAAGTAGTGGATCAGCGCCTTGCGCTGGTCGCTGGCCATCAGCTCGGCGAAGGCCTGGTTCTCGTAGGCCTTGGCTTCGTCGAAGCTCCGGTTGGTCGCCGCCTCGATCACGTCGACGATACGGGCGGGAGCGACCTGGCCGCGCCACTTCTTGCGGTTCTTGGCGCGGAAGTCCTCGAAGACCTTGGGATCGACGCCATTGACCTTGTCGTCGCGGTCGCGCACCGGCGGAGGCGTCCCCTCGGCCGCCAGCTTCAGGGCGTAGGCGACGGCGTCGCTTCGAAGCTCGCCGACAATGGCGTCCACGACGCCCAGCCGTTCGGCCTCGACGGCGCCGATGTGGCGGCCGGTGGTGACCGCCTCCAGGGCGACCTCGACGCCGGTCAGGCGTGGCAGGCGGATCGTGCCGCCGGCGCCAGGCAGCAGGCCCAGCTTGACCTCCGGCAGGCCGACCTTGGCCGAGGCGACGGCGACCCGGGCGTGGGCCGTCAGCGCCAGCTCCAGCCCGCCGCCCAGGGCCGTGCCATGGATGGCCGCGACGATCGGTTTCGGACTGGCCTCGAACTGGGCCTGCAGGGCCTGCAGGCGGGGCTCGGCCGCGCTGTTGGGCGTGCCGAATTCGCTGATGTCGGCCCCGGCGATGAAGGTCGCGCCGCCGCCGAGGACCACGATCGCCTTGACGCCGTCGTCGGCCAGGGCGCGCGCCACCCCCTCGGCCAGTCCCGTGCGGACGGCCAGGCTGAGGGCGTTGACGGGCGGGTAGGCGACGGTGAGGACCGCGACCTCGTTCTCGATGGCGTATTCGACGGCGGACATGGAGGCTCCCGAAGCTGACGGTCTGTCTTACGCGTCGCGGGAAGGCGGCCTCAACAAAACGCTGGCGGACGGGGGCTCTGATCGCGCTTACGATGGTCTGGATCGAGCGCCGCCGTCCTAGGCCAGGGACTGTCCGTCGTCGGCCGCGAAGACACCGCCGGTGATGGCGTCGGAGGCGTCGGAGCTCAGGAAGCTGACCAGGCCGTCCAGGTGGTCGGGCGTCATCACCCGGCGGCGCGGGAAGCTCTTGATCAGTTTCTGCCCGCCTTCGCCCGCCAGCCATTCGGCGTTAAGCTCGGTGACGATCCAGCCGGGGCAGATGGTGTTGACGTTGATCCCGTGCCGCGCCCATTCGCGGGCCAGGCCCTTGCCCAGCATGGCGACGCCCGCCTTGGAGGCGGAATAGGCGGTCAGGCCCGCCAGCGGCCGCAGAGAGCCCACCGAACCCAGCAGGATGATGCGGCCCCGCGACGGATCCGGCGAGGCGATCAGCCGGCGCGCGCCCTCCCGCGCCGTCAGGTAGACGCCCTGGACGTTGATCCGCAGAAGCTGGCCCAGGTCGTCGGCCGGCAGGTCGGTGGCGGGGCCCTGGGCGTTCATTCCGGCGTTGGCGATGACGATGTCGGGCGTGCCGAAGGTGGCTTCCGCGTGGTCGTAGGCGGCCTTGATCGAGGCTTCGTCCTCCACGTCCATCTCGACGGGTTCGACCTGGCCGCCCTCGGCGCGGATCGCCTCGGCCAGCGATCGCAGGCGGTCCAGGCGGCGGGCGCCGGCGACCACCCGCACGCCTTGGGCGGCGAGCATCTGGGCGAACCTCGTCCCCAGTCCCGAGGAGGCGCCGGTCACCAGGGCGACGCGGCCGGTCAGGTCGAAGGGCGAACTCATGGGAAGCTCCTGTTTCGTCAAGGCGATAGCGATCCGCCTTACACCCGGCGAGCGGCGGACCGAAGGTATCGGATGCGCGATGCCGCCGGGGCGGTCGACGATCAGTAGAGGCTGGCCAGCAGCGCCTTCTCGAAGGGGATGCGCTCGTCCAGCCGGCCCTCGCGGACCTTGTCCGTCCAGTCGGGATCGGCCAGCAGGGCGCGGCCGACGGCGATCAGGTCGAACTCCCCAGCCGCCATCAGCGCCTCCACCCGCTCCACGCCGTCGAGGCCGGCGTCGGCGAAGCTGACCGTCGCGCTGTTGACCTGGCCCGGCGCGGTCTTGGCCGTCGAGGCGACGCCGGCCAGGCCGACGCTGCCGACGGCGATGACGGGCTTGCCCGTGATCTCCCGCGTCCAGCCGGCCAGGGTCTTCTCCGACAGGTCCCGGAAGCCGGCTTCCCAGAAGCGCCGGGTCGAGGCGTGGAAGAGCGTGACGCCGGCGTCCGACAGCGGACCCAGGAGCGTCTCCAGTTCCCGCGGGGTCTGGGCCAGCTTGGCGCGATAGTCTTGCTGCTTGAACTGCGACCAGCGGAACGACAGCGGAAAGTCGGGCCCGACCCGACGCCGGATCGCCTTGACCACCTCGATGCCGAAGCGGGCGCGGGCCGCCAGGGTGGGGCCGCCCCAGGGGTCGTTGCGGCGGTTGGTCTCGTGCCAGAAGAAGGTGTCGATCAGGTAGCCGTGGGCGGCGTGCAGTTCGACGCCGTCGAAGCCCAGCGCCTGGGCGTTGGCCGCCGCGACGGCGTAGGCGTCGATGACGTCGGCGATGTCGGTCTCGCTCATCGGCTTGGTCAGGTGGGTGGTGTTCTCGAAGGCGTTGAGGTTCTCCGAGGGGCCGAAGCCCGGGACGTCGCGATCGGGCGCCATGCCGATCTCGCGGAAGCTGCCGGTGTGCCACAGCTGCGGCATGATCCTGCCGCCCTCGGCGTGCACGGCCTCGACGACGCGCTTCCAGCCCGCCAGCGAGGCCTCGCCGTAGAAGCGCGGCACGTTCTCGTAGCTGTGCGCCGAAGGGTGGCCGATATAGGTGGCCTCGGTGATGATCAGGCCGACGCCGCCGCGGGCCCGGCGGGCATAGTACTGGACCATGTCGTCGTGCGGGATCTCGTCCGGGCAGAAATAGCGCGACATCGGCGCCATCACGACGCGGTTCTTCAGCGTCAGCGGACCCGCGGTGAACGGCCGGAACAGCGGGCTTTGGTCGTCGCCGGAACCGGCCGTCATGTCGTCTTCCTCGGGCGAAACTCGGATGCGGATCGTGACGTCGACGGCCTGGGGTCGCCACCCCGTCGGGCCCATTATCGCATGCCCGATCAACCGGGCCGCTGGCTTCGACCGGGGGGCGGGGGCACTATATAGCTCTGCGACAACGCCGCATCAGACGGCGCGCCCGCGGGCCTTAGGGAACACCGAGCATGCTCGACGACGCCGCCGCCGATCCTTCCGACGCCATGGTTCTGAACCCGTCGGGAAACAGCGTCGCCTACCAGCGGGAGAACGTCGCCAAGTGGAGCGACAAGCCGTTCCTCGACGCCGTGGAAACCGCCTCGCGGGCCGAGATCGAGGCCCTGCAGGAAAAGAAGCTGCTGGAGCAGCTGGCCTGGGTGGCGGAGCGGTCGGCGGTCGTGCGCGACGTGTGGCGCGCCGCCGGCGTGGACCCGCTGAGCATCACCTCCCTGGAGGACTTCAAGGCCCGCGCGCCGTTCATGGACAAGGACACGCTCCGGGACTTCCGCGACCGTCACGACGACCCCTTCGGCGGGGTGCTCTGCGTCGATCGGACCGAGATCCACAACATCGGGTCCAGCTCGGGCACGACCGGCGATCCGACCCTGTTCGCCGAGCGCTGGAACAGGCCCTATGAAGGCCCCTTCACCCCCCGGGAATACTGGCATCTGGGCCTGCGTCCCGGCGACTACGTGCTGGAGCTGAGCACGGTGCTGCGCGGCGTGGCCCATCGCATCACCCGCGCCGCCGGGGCCATCCCGCTGATGCTGAACCACGATCCCAACGAGGTCGAGCAGGCCGTCGAGTGGATCCTGAAGTACCGGCCGACCATCTTCTTCATGCTGTCCTCGCCGGTCATCTACGGCCTGGAGCGGCTGGAGCGGGAGAAGGGGATCGACATGGTCGACCTGTTTTCCAGCTTCAAGGCCTGCATCTACGGCGGCGAGCCCATCGGACCGCGCATGCAGCGGACGATGGACCGCTGGGGCGTCAAGGTGTTCGAGTTTTCCAGCCTGGGGGACTCCGGCACGATCTGGGAATGCCAGGCCAAGGACGGGTTCCACGCCTGGGAAGATATCGCCATCGTCGAGGTTCTCGAACCCGGCGGCGACCGCCATGTCGCCGACGGCGAGGGCGGCGAGCTGGTGGTGACGGCCATCCACAACAAGACCGACCCGCTGATCCGCTATCGGTCCGGCGATTTCGTCCGCTACACCAAGGCGCCCTGCGCCTGCGGTCGCGAGCACGTGCGCCTGTGGCTGGCGGGCCGGCTGGGCGACGAGGTCGTCGTCGACGGCGTCTCCATCCTGCCGCGCGATATCTGGACCGCGGTCGAGGAGGTGCCGGAAACCGCCGCCGCCCTGTTCCAGATCATTCGTCCGCGGCGCGAGCTGACCGAGCTGAAGCTGCGCGTCGGCTATGACGGCCAGCCGGACCTGGACGACGTCGCCCGCCGCGTGGCCGACCAGGTCGAGGCGCGCATCAAGGTCCGTCCGCGCGTCGAGCTGACCCCCAACAGTGAACTGATCAAGCTGGGTCCGCCCCACAAGATCCCCCGCGTCGCAAAGGCCTGAGGATGACCGTCGCCCTGCTGGATGCCCCGCCCGTCACCTCGGCCGCCCTGACCTTCGACGCGCCGGACGCGATCTGGGGCGTCGGGAGCGCGCCCATGGCCGGCGGCCTGGTTCACTATCCGCTGTCGAACCGGGACGTCATGGCCGACGTCGACTGGGCCGAACAACGGCTTCGCGCCCTCGGCGTCGGGGCGGGCTCGCTGATCGACCTGGTGCATAACTACAGCGAGTGCGGCCAGTTCTGGCCCTATTACCTCGCCGCGATGCGGCTTGGCGCGCAGGTGATGAACGGCATGGCCACGCCCTGGGACGCGGGGCGCGTGGAGATGTACGTCCGGCGCTTCCCGCTGCACGCAGTGCTCGGGGTCGGCCCGCAGACGCTCGAGGGCCTGGCGATGTTCGGCTTCGACGCGGGCCAGGTGTTCGGCGACCTGGCGGTCGTCGGCGCGCGCGGGCGCGCGGCGGCGACGCTGGAGGCCCTGAACCTGCGCCCGCACCGCATGACCCTGCTGGGCCCCCTGATCCTGATCGCCGCGCCCGGCGAGGACGCGGCCTATGACACGGCCGAATGGACCCTGGAGACCGACGAGGACGGGCGTATCCTGGTGACCTCGGGCGCCGGCCGGGCCGCCCGCTATCAGCGCCTGGACACGGGCTTTCGAGGGCGCGTCGCCGACGGCCGTGTCGGCCTCGAGGACGGGGAATGACCGAGGCGAGCGTCCTGCAGCGGCTGGACCGCATCGAATCCCACCTGGCGATCCAGCAACTGGCCGTCCGCTACGCCATGGCCGTCGACCGGCGCGACATCGACGAATGGCTCGGCATGTTCGTCGAGGACATCGACTGCGGCCGGCGGGGCAAGGGGCGAGAAGCCCTGCGCGGCTTCATCGAACCGGCCGTGCGGGACTTCTACCGGACGGTCCACACGATCACCGGCCACGCCATCGACCGCATCGACGGCGACGTCGCCGAGGGACGCGTCTACTGCCGGGCCGAGCACGAGTTCGGCGACCAGTGGATCGTCCAGGCCATCTGCTATTTCGACACCTACGAACGGCGGGACGGCGTGTGGTATTTCGCCCGGCGGATCGAGGATTTCTTCTATAGCTGCGACATGCTGGAGCGGCCGCAGGACGCGGACTTCGCGCGGTGGCCCGGGCCGACGCCCAAGCACGCCCCGCCGATGATGCTGCCGCGTTTTTCCACGTGGAAGAGCTTCTGGGGGGAGGCGGACCTCTCGCCGATCACGCGGCGTCCGGGGCCGCCTTAGGGGCGGTACGACCTTCAGATATTATAACTCCGTCATTCCCGCCCTTGTGGCGGGAACCCCTCTGTCGGCCGCAGGTGCAATAGGGGGCGACGTGCTCGGCACGTCGCTTGCGTCTCACGTGTCAGCTAAACCAGGGGCTCCCGCCACAAGGGCGGGAATGACGAAAGGTTTGGTGGTCTTCGGCTGGCGCCGACCGGTCCCAGGCCGTCAGCCCGCCAGGAAGTCCCGCAGGTCGGGCATGTGCGGTTGGTGGGACTGGGCGCCGCCGTCGACGCTGTAGACCTGGCCGTTCACGAACGCCGATTCCGGGGACGCCAGATAGACCGCCATCCAGCCGATATCCTCGGGCAGGCCGCCGCGGGCGACGGTGTTCTGGCGCAACAGGGCCTTTTCCAGCTTGGCGCGGCGCTCGTCCGTGACGGGTTTGGTGGGGATGTAGCCGGGCGAGATGGCGTTGCAGCGCACGCCGTCGATCCCGTGCTGGGCGGCGACATAGCGGGTCAGGGTCGCCAGGCCGGCCTTCGAGCAGGCATAGGCCGTGTTGCCCAGGTCGCCCAGGAACATCGAGTTGGAGCAGATGTTGATGATCGCGCCGCCGCCCTGGCGCGCCATGTGCGGAACGACCTCGCGGCACATCAGCATCGGGCCGCGCAGGTTGATCGCCATCAGGGTGTCCCACAGCTCCACCGTCTGCTTGAGCAGTGGGCCGTCCTGGGTGGCCGACAGGACGGTGGCGGCGGCGTTGTTGACCACCACGTCGATCCTGCCGAAGGCCGCGACGGTGTCGGCGACCGCGGCCTTGATCGACTCCTCCGAGCCGATGTCGCACGCCACCGCGATCGCCTCGCCGCCGGCGGCGCGCAGTCGCTCGGCCAGGGCCTGCGCCTTGTCCAGGGCGATGTCGGCGATGACCACCCGGGCGCCCTGCGCGGCGAACAGCTCCGCGGTGGCCGCGCCGATGCCCGACGCCGCGCCGGTGATGAGGGAGACCAGGCCTGCCAGTCGCGTCATGATGTCGATCCTGTTCCGATGCCTCTGGTCTAGGCGATGGTCGCCGGGACGTCGCGTGGTCCAGGGCGCTTGATCGCAACAGCGATAGGCTCCGGCCCGGACTCGCGCCCGCCCCGCGACCATGGGATTCAAACGGATAGTCGTGTCCGTGAGGAGTCCCATGATCGACCGCAAGCATATCGGCGCCGCGACGGAGGAGGTCTCGATCGAGGTCGAGCTCAGCCAGCTGCGCCTGTTCTGCCAGGCGACCGGCGAGACCGACCCGGTCTTCTTCGACGCGGACGCGGCGCGGGCGGCGGGGCATGAGACGATCCCGACGCCGCCCACCTATCCCCAGACCCTGCTGAACCTCAGCCCGTTCAAGAAGAACCTGGTGCTCGACGTCATCCAGGCCGACCTGGCCCGGATGCTCCATGGCGAGCAGGTGTTCGAGCACCACCACCCGATCCGGGTCGGCGACACCATTCGCATGCGCCAGAGCGTGGCCGACATCTATGACAAGAAGGGCGGGGCCCTGGAGTTCATCGTGCTGGAAACGCTCGCCCGCAACCAGGACGACATCGTCTGCGCCACGCTGAAAAGCGTCGCGGTGATCAGGAACTGAGGCCGGCATGAGCGCGCACGACCTATCGATGCTGGAAGCCGGCGACGCCTTGCCGACCCTGACGGCGGGACCGATCACGCCCCTGACCCTGGCGCTGTTCGCGGGCGGATCGGGCGACCACAACCCGATCCACGTGGACAAGGCGTTCGCCGCGTCGGCCGGATTTCCCGACGTCTTCGCTCACGGCATGCTGTCGATGGCCTATCTGGGACGGGCGCTGACCGACTGGGCGGGGCCAACCGCGGTCCGCCAGTTCGGCGTCCGCTTCGCGGCGATCACCCCGCTGGGCGCCTCGGTCGCCTGCACCGGCCGGGTCGAGGCGATCGTCGAGCGCGACGGCGAGCGGCTGGCGAAGCTGGCGCTGCAGGCGGCGGTGGTCGACGGCCCCATGACCCTGGTCGGCGAAGCCCTGGTGCGGATCGGCTGAACCATGGACCTGAGGTTTTCCCAGGAGGACATCGCGTTTCGGGACCAGGTCCGGGCCTTCGTGGTCGAAAACCTGTCGCCGGAGACCCGCCGCAAGGTCGAGCAGGGCCGGGCGCTGGACAAGGCCGACGTGGTCGACTGGCAAAGGACGCTGAACCGCGTCGGTTGGGCCACGCCCAGCTGGCCGGCCTCGGCGGGCGGTCCCGGGTGGAGCGCGGTCCAGCGCTACATCTTCATGGACGAGCTGTACGCGGCCTGCGCGCCCGAGCCCCTGTCGTTCAATGTTTCGATGATCGGGCCGGTGCTGATCGCCTATGGCAGCGACGAGCATAAGGCGCGCTTTCTCAAGGCGACGGCCAATCTGGACATCTGGTGGGCCCAGGGCTTCTCCGAGCCGGGCGCCGGATCCGATCTGGCGGCGCTCAGCGCCACGGCCGTGCGCGACGGCGACCACTATGTCGTCAACGGCCAGAAGCTCTGGCAGGGCATGGCGCACCGGGCCGACTGGATGTTCACCCTGGTGCGCACCGATCCGAACGCGGCCAAGAAGCAGGGCGGGATCAGCTTC
Organism: Caulobacter sp. GW821-FHT09A05; assembly: GCF_059418465.1. Classification (NCBI taxonomy): domain Bacteria; kingdom Pseudomonadati; phylum Pseudomonadota; class Alphaproteobacteria; order Caulobacterales; family Caulobacteraceae; genus Caulobacter; species Caulobacter sp. GW821-FHT09A05. Next base: position 53,880 of record NZ_JBWKPX010000025.1, on the reverse strand, counting down.
CTGCTGATCGACCTGAAGACGCCGGGCGTCACCATCCGGCCCATCATCACCATCGACGGCCGTCACGAGGTCAACGAGGTGTTCCTGGACGACGTCCGCGTGCCGGTCGGCGATCGGGTCGGCGAGGAGAACCAGGGCTGGACCTACGCCAAGTACCTGCTGTCCAACGAGCGGACCGGCATCGCCCGGATCGGCATGACCCGGAGGATCCTGGCGCGGGTCGCCGAGGCCCTGTCCAGCGTCGAGGCAGGCCTGACCGAGGCCGAGCGCGCGCGCCACGCCGCGGAGGCGACCGCGATCGAGGCCGAACTCCGGGCGCTGGAGATCACCCAGCTCCGGGTCCTGGCGGCGCAGCAGGCCGGACAGACCGATCCGCGCTCGTCGATCCTGAAGATCAAGGGCGTCGAATTGCGGCAGGCGGCTTCGGAACTGTTGCTGCGGGTGGTCGGGCCGGTCGGCTACGCCTTCGCCTACGAGGGCCAGGACGAAGCGCCGTCCGAGGCGGCGTCGAACTATTTCACGCTGCGCGCGGCCTCGATCTACGGCGGGGCCAGCGAGGTGCAGAAGAACATCATCGCCTCGAGCGTGCTGGGCTTGTGAGGGCGGGATGAACTTCGATCTTTCGGAAGACCAGGCGATGCTGAAGGACACGGCCGAGCGCCTGTTCGCCCAGGCGGCCGGCAATCCATCCGGCGACCTGTGGGCCAGGATGGCCGAGCTGGGCCTGCTGGCCGCGCCGTTCGCCGAGGACGATGGCGGGCTGGGCCTTGGACCCGTCGAGACGATGATCCTGGCCGAGGCGGCGGGACGGGCCCAGGTCCTCACGGCCTATGCCGGGGCGATCGCCGCGGCGGGAACGGCCTTGCGGCTCGCGCCCGTTCCACCCTCGGCGTCGATCGCCAGCCTGGCCGCCGGCGAGGTTCCGTTCGCCTGGGCCCATGACGAGCTGGGCATGGCCAGCGGCGAGGCCAGGCGAACGCGGGCGCGATCGTCCGGCGAGGGCTGGATCGTGTCGGGGCGCAAGATCAACTTGACCCATGTCGCCGAGGACGCGCGGCTGGTCGTGACGGCCGCCGCCGAGGGCGAGCCGATCGTGCTGATCGTCCCGCTGGACGCCCAAGGGGTGTCGCGCCGCGACCACCACCTGTTCGACGGGACGCCCGCCTCGGAGGTCAGCTTCTACGAGGTGGCGGTGGACGCGACGGCGGCGCTGGCCCGGGGCCCCGAGGCCGAGACCTTGACGGAACGGGCCCGCGAGCATCTGGTCGCCTTCCGGGCCGCGGAGGCCGTCGGCTTGATGCAAGCCCTGCTGGACGCCACGCTCGAACACCTGAAGACCCGCCGCCAGTTCGGCGAGCCGCTGTCCGCGTTCCAGGCGCTACGGCACAGGGCGGCCGACATGCTGGTGGCGTTGGAGCAGGCGCGGTCGATGGCCATGCTCGCGGCCCTGTCGGTCGAGGACCCCGACGGTGTGGCGCGGCGCAGGACGATCGCGCAGGTGCGGGCGGTGGTCGGAAAGGCCTGCAAGCTGGTCGGCCAGGCGGCCGTGCAGCTTCATGGCGGCGTCGGCGTCACCGAGGAGCACCCCGTCGGTCGCGGCTTTCGCCAGCTGACCCTGATTGACCTGGAGATGGAGCGGGGATGACCCTGTCGACCTCACCGCCTGGAGCCTTGGACGACGCGCTGGCCCTGATCGTCGAGCTGGGCCTGCCGGTGATGTCCGGCGTGGCCGAGGGACTGGGGGACGCCGGCGCCGAGGTCGTCGTGCTGCGCGATCCGCGCCTGGCGGGTTCGAGCGACGAGGTCGAGGCCGCCCTCGCGACCGCCCTGGGGCCAAGCCGCGCGCCGGCCCTGGTGGTGCTGAGCCTGCTGGGCGAGGCGACGACGGCGCTTGGGCCGCTGGAGGGCGTCGACCTCCAGGCCTGGCGCGCCGGGGCCGCGGATCCGATCCGAATCGCGATGCGTGTGCTGACGGCGCTGGGGGCGCGGATGAAGCCGGCGGGGCGAGGGGCGATCCTGTTCCTGGCTCCCTCCCTGTCCCTGGTCGGCGGCGCCGGCATGGTGGCTTTGAGCACCGCCCTGGAGGGACAACGGGGCCTGATGAAATCGGTCGCGCGCCAGTGGGGCGCCAGCGGGGTGACCGTGAACTGGGCCGCGGCCGCGCCGCGAGCCCTGTCGCCGCATTTCGACGCGGCCGACCTGGCGGCCAAGGGCGATGCGGTTCCCGTCGCCCTGGGCCGGCGTCCCGACGCCCGCGCCGAGATCGCGGGATTGGCCGCCTGGCTGGCCGGGCCGGCCGGACGCGGCTTGACGGGCGCGACCCTGATGATCGACGGCGGCGAGTGGATGGTGCCATGACGGCCATGGACTGGACTTCGACGGCGGGCCTGCTGGCGGGACGCGTCGCGATCGTCACCGGGGCCAGCGGCGGCGTCGGCCGGGGACTGGCCCGCGCCCTGGCCCTGGCCGGCACCCGGGTCGTCGTGGCGGCGCGGAGCCCGGTCGGCGGTGCGGAAACCGTCGCCCAGATCGAGGCCGAGGGCGGACAGGCCCTGTTCGTCGCCACCGACGTCTGTGACGCCGGCGCGGTGCGCCACACGGTCGAGGCCAGCGTTCAGGCGTTCGGCGGCCTCGACATCGTCGTGCACAACGCCGCCAGCACTCTGGCCAAGCCGACGCCGCTGGAAGACATCGACGACGCGCTCTGGGCCGAGCAGGCCGGCGTGTCGCTGGACGCCTTGCATCACCTGGCCCACGCCGCGCTGCCTCACCTGCGCGACACCGGCCGGGGCCGCTTCCTGGTGCTGTCCTCGGCCCAGGGCCAGCACGGCGGGGCGATGAACCCCGCCTATACCGCCCTGAAGGCGGCGCAACGCGGATTCGTCAAGGCGCTGGCCCGCGAGTGGGGGCCCCACGACATCGTCGTCAACGCCCTGGCCCCGGCCGCCCTGACCGACGCGGCCAGGGCCTATCTCGAGGCCGACCCCGAACGCACGCGCGAGGCGATGAAGAGCTTTCCGCTGGGCCGGATGGGCGACATGCGCGACGACATCGGGCCGGCCGCCGTCGCCATGTGCAGCGACCTGTGGCGCTACGTGACGGGCCAGACCGTCAATGTCGACGGCGGGTACTACACGGCCCTGTAGCGCGCCGCCCGGTCAAGCCGAGGCGGTGAACTTGACGTCCAGATAGGCCTGCAGCCCCTCGACGCCGCCTTCCTGGCCGTGGCCGGAATCGCGGACGCCGCCGAACGGGGTCTCGGGATTGGAGACGGCGAGGGTGTTGAGCCCGACCATGCCGGCCTTCAGCGCCGCCCCGATGTCGGCGATCCGGCGGGCCGAGGTCGAGAAGGCGTAGGTGGCCAGGCCGTAGGGCAGGCTGTTGGCGCGTCGCACCACCTCGTCGAAGTCGGCGAAGGGCACGATCGGCGCGACCGGGCCGAACGGCTCCTCGGTCATGACCAGGGCGTCGTCGCCGATCCCCGTCACGACCGTCGGTTCATAGAACCAGCCGTCGTTGCCGCGGCGGGCGCCGCCGGTCTCGACCCGGCCGCCGCGGTCGCGGACATCCTGCACGATCGCCTCCATCGCCTGGATCCGGCGCGGATTGGCCAGCGGGCCCATCTGCACGCCGGCCTCCAGGCCGGAGCCCAGCTTCAGTCCCTTCGCCACCGCGGTGAACCGGGCGACGAAGCGGTCATAGGCCGCCTCCTGCACGAAGAAGCGGGTGGGCGAGATGCAGACCTGGCCCGCGTTGCGGTATTTCGCGGTCGCCGCCAGCTCGGCCGTCGCCTCGACATCGACGTCGTCGAACACCACGACCGGTCCGTGCCCGCCCAGCTCCATGGTGGTGCGCTTGAGGTCGCGGGCGCACAGCCCCATCAGATGCTTGCCGATGGCGGTCGAGCCCGTGAACGACACCTTGCGGATCGCGGGCGAGGCGATCAGGTGGGCCGAAACCTCGGCCGGCTTGCCGAAGACCAGGTTCAGGACGCCGGCCGGCAGGCCGGCGTCGGCGAAGGCGCGGGCGATCTCGACCGCCGTGCCGGGCACTTCCTCGGCCGCCTTGAGGATCAGGGTGCAGCCGGCCGCCAGGGCGCCGCCGATCTTGCGGCACGGCGTCAGGGCGGGGAAGTTCCACGGGGTGAAGGCGGCCACGGGGCCGACCGCTTCGAGGGTGACGGTCATGACCACGCCGGGGACCCGGCTGGGGACCACGCGGCCATAGGTGCGGCGGCCTTCCTCGGCGTACCATTCGATGACGTCGGCGGCGTAGGCGATCTCGCCGCGCGATTCCGCCAGGGGCTTGCCCTGTTCCAGGGTCATCACCGCGGCGATCGCCTCGATGCGCGCGCGGATCAGGTCGGCGGCCCGGCGCAGCACCTTGGCCCGTTCACTGGCCGGGGTCGCCGACCAGGCCGGAAACGCTCGCGCGGCGGCGTCCAGGGCCGCGTCCAGGTCGGCCGTCGAGGCGTGCGGCAGGTCGGCGATCGGCCGCGCCGTGGCGGGGTCGAACACCGGCTCGGTCACGCGGCCCTCTCCGGACAGGAACCGGCCGTCGATGAACAGTTCGAGCGCGGTGTAGGTCGTCATCGGAATTGCCTTCGTTCTGGCCGCCGTCAGACGGCGCGCGCGTCTTCCAGGATCATGTCCGCGGCTTTCTCCGCGATCATGACGATGCCGGCGTGAGTGTTGCCCGACAGGACCGAGGGCATGATCGAGCCGTCGACGACCCGCAGGCCCGCGATCCCATGGACCTTCAGCCGCTTGTCCACGACGGCGCCGGGATCGCTGCCCATCCGCGCCGTACAGGTCGGGTGATAGATCGTGCTGCCCCGCTCGCGGCAGTAGGCCAGGAGCTGGTCGTCCGAGGCGCACTCCAGGCCCGGCTCGGATTCGCTTTCGACGAAGGGGGCGATGGCCGGCTGGCGCATGATGTCGCGCAGCACCTTCAGGCCGCCGATCGTGACGCGGCGGTCGGTTTCGGTCGCCAGGTAGTTCGGGTCGATCGCGGGCGGGGTGAACGGGTCGGGGCTGACGATCCTCAACGCGCCCCGGCTCTCGGGCCGAAGCTGGCAGGACGAGGCCGTGAACCCCGAAAAGGCGTGCAGCTTGTCGCCCATCTTGGTGGTCGAGAAGTTGATGAAGTGGATCTGGGTGTCGGGCAGGGCCAGGGCCGGGTCGGTCTTCAGGAAGGCCCCGGCGTAGCCCGCGCTGACGGTCAATGGCCCTCGGCGCTGAAGGGCGAACCTCAGGCCCACGCCCGCCATGCGCCACGGACTGCGCATGTCGTCGTTGAAGGTGACGGCCTGGGCGCAGCGCAGGACCATGCGCACCTGCAGGTGGTCCTGCAGATCGGCGCCCACGCCCTTGAGGTCGTGGACCACGGGAACACCGAGCGTGTTGAGCAGGTCGCCCGGCCCGACGCCGGACAGCTGCAGCAGCTGGGGCGAACCGATCGCCCCGGCGGCCAGGATGACCTCGCCGCCGGCGGTGGCGCGCGCCAGCTCGCGGTCGCGGCGCCACTCGACCCCCACCGCCCGGCGCCCCTGGAACAGGAGCCGGGTGGCGTGGGCGCGGGTCACGACGGTCAGGTTGGACCGTCGGCGGGCCGGCCGCAGATAGGCCACGGCGGAGCTGACGCGAAGGCCGCGCCGCGAGGTGGTCTGGTAGTAGCCGGCGCCCTCCTGGGTCGCGCCGTTGAAGTCGTCGTTGCGCGGGTGCCCGGCCTGCTCCGCCGCCGCGATGAAGGCGTCGCACAGGGGATGGGGTTCGGCCTGGTCCGAGACGGGCAGGGGGCCGCCCTGGCCATGGAAGGCGTCGGCGCCGCGCGCCTGGTCCTCGGCCTTGCGGAAATAGGGCAGGACGTCGTCATAGGACCAGCCGACATTGCCCAGCTGCCGCCAGGCGTCGAAATCCTCCCTCTGGCCGCGAACATAGACCAGGCCGTTGATCGAGCTGGAGCCGCCCAGGACCTTGCCGCGCGGCTGGTTGATCCTGCGGTCGTTGAGGCCGGGCTGGGGCGTGGTCTGGAACATCCAGTTGACCTTGGGGTCGACGAACAGCTTGCCGTAGCCGAGCGGGATGTGGATCCAGGGATTGGTGTCCTCGCCGCCCGCTTCCAGCAGCAGGACCTTGTACCGGCCGTCGGCGCTGAGCCGATTGGCCAGGACGCAGCCGGCCGAGCCCGCGCCGACGATGATGTAGTCGAAGGCGCCGAGTTCACGCATGCAGCACCTCGCGGGCCAGCCGGGCGACCTCGTCGGCTATGGCCAGGGAGGCCGTCAGGCCGGGGCTTTCGATGCCGAACAGGTTGATCAGGCCCGCGCCCGGACCGGTGGGATTGGCCTCGATGCGGAAGTCGGCGGCGGGGGCTCCGGGGCCGGAGATCTTCGGACGGACGCCGGCGTACCCCGGGGCCAGGGCGCCGTCGGGGAGGCCGGGCCAATAGCGTCGCACCGCGCCGTAGAAGCGCTCGGCGCGGCGGGGATCGACGGCGTAGTCGGGTCCCTCGACCCATTCCACGTCGGGTCCGAACTTGGCCTGGCCGCCCATGTCCAGCGTCAGATGGACGCCCAGGCCGCCCGGCTCGGGCGTCGGATAGATCAGGCGGCTGAAGGGTGATCGCCCCGACAGGGTGAAATAGCTGCCCTTGGCGTAGAATGCCGTCGCCTTCGCGGGGGCCGGCAGTCCCTCGGCCGTGTCGGCCAGGCCGGGCGCGCCGAGGCCGGCGCTGTTGACCACCAGCCGCGCCTTCAAGGCCGGTGCGGGATCCTCGCCGATGACCAGGGCGACGCCGTCGGGCTCGAGGCGCAGGCCGGTCACGGAGGTGAGAAACGCCGCCATCGCGCCGTGGGCCTCGGCCTCGCCCTGGAGCGACAGCATGTAGGCATGGGAATCGATGATGCCGGTCGAAGGCGAGAGCAGGGCGGCGACGCAGGCCAGGGCCGGTTCCAGCGCGCGCGCGGCGTCGGCGTCGAGCCAGGTCAGGTCGCCGACGCCGTTGGCCCGGGCGGCCTGCTGGAGGCGTTCGAGGTCCTGGACCTGGTCGGGATGGCTGGCGACGATCAGCTTGCCGCAGCGCTGGTGCGGGATCTGGCGGCTTTCGCAATAGGCGTAGAGCTGGGCCTTGCCGCGCACGCACAGCCGCGCCTTCAGCGAGTCCTTGGGATAGTAGATGCCGGCGTGAATGACTTCGCTGTTGCGCGAGCTGACGCCCGAGCCGATGTGATCCTCGGCCTCCAGGATCACCACCTCGCGGCCGGCCAGGGCCAGCGCGCGCGCCGCCGCAAGACCGACGACGCCGGCGCCGATCACCACGCATTCGACTGTATCCATGGGCCAGCGTAAACACGCCGCCGCCACGGGTTAAAGTCAGGCTCCGTTGGGATCGCGGACGCGATCAGCCGGGCCTCGGATGGGGTGTTTTTCGGAGAGCGGGTCTCCTAGTCTGGCCTTGGACGGAGATGACATGACCGGCGATTCTGAAATCCTGGAACGCGACAGCGGCGGGCCGCGCGCCATGGGACGGGTGCTGGCCCTGCTGGAGCTGCTGGCCGGCGCGCCGGTGGGCCTGCCGCTGGCCGACATCTCCGTGGCCCTGGGCGTACCCAAGAGCACGCTGCTCAACAGCCTTCGCCCCCTGGTCAGCGACGATTTCCTGGTCGTCGAGGGCGCGCTCTACCGGCTGGGGCCGCGCGCCTTCCGGCTGGCGGCCACGATCGGCTCGGCCTATGACCTGCCCCGCCTGGCGAGAGGCTATCTGCGCGCCCTGGCCGACGAGACCCAGGAGTCGGTCAATCTCGCCGTGCTGGATCACCAGACCCACCGCTTCGTCTATATCGACGTCCTGGAGAGCCCGCGTCCCGTGCGCTACATGGTGCGGCTGGGCATGAGCGGGCCCCTCTATTCGACGGCGGCGGGCCGGGTGCTGTTGGCCTATCAGTCGCCCGACTACCAGAACGACTACATCGCCAAGGCCAAGCTGGCCCCGCTGACCGCCCGGACCAATACCGATCGCGATGTTCTGCGCGCCCAGCTGGAAGAGGTGCGCCGCAAGGGCTTCTGGGTCAGCCTGGGGGAGTCGGTCGAGGATTCGGCGGCGGTGGCCGCGCCGGTGTTCGGCCCGGACGGCGCCATCCTCGCCGCGATTTCCCTGGGCGCGCCCTCGGACCGGCTGCTGGCCAACCAGGACGCGCTGGTCGCCGCGGTCGTGAAAACGGCCGCGCATGCCTCGGGAGGCATGGCGGCCGTCTGACGCTCCCTCTTGCGGGGAGCTGTCGTGAAGCGGCGGGGTCTCTCGCCTAGAGGGGCAGGCCGGCCAGCTTCATGCCGTTCTCGTACATCACCTTGGCCGTATCGGCGTCGCTCAGGTCCTTGCAGGCCTCGTCGGCGAAGATGCGGGGCTGTTCGACGCCCTCGGAGTGCGGGTAGTCCGAACCCATCAGCAGCCAGTCGGCGTCGCCCGTCTGGTCGACGATGGCTTTGATGTTGTCCTCGGGATAGGCGACGATCTTGACGTGGCGCTTGAAGATCTTGCTGGGGCGTTCCTTCAGCTGGCCGCCGGGCCAGTAGCCGTTCTTGGCCATGCCCCGCACCTTGTCCATCTTGACCAGCATCGACGGCACCCACTCGGCCCCGTTCTCGGCCGAAATCAGGGTGATGTTGGGGAAGCGCTCGAAGAAGTTCAGCAGGACGAAGCTGGACAGGGTCTCGATCACCGGCCGTTCCGAATAGCCGTGCATCCACATGAAGGCGGTCTGGCGCAGCCGGGACTTCTGCATCGGCTCGCCCCACACGGCCATGTGGTCCTTCAGATAGATCGCCTCGGAGACGTGGAAGACCACGCCAACGCCGGCCTCGTTGAGGATGGCCCAGAACGGGTCGTGGTCGGGATGGGCCGGGGCCTTGCCGTTGTAGGGGCCCATGGGCATCAGCACGAACTTGGCGCCGTTGGCCACCGCCCACCTGGCCTGCTCGATCGCCTGGGGCAGGTCGGCCAGGGTCAGGACGGGACAGCTGAAGATCTTGTTCTTGTAGTTGAACTTCCACTGGTCGAGCATCCAGCGGTTATAGGCGTTGAGGATCGCGTAGGCCGGGTCGGGCTCGTCCAGATAGCTGATCGCGCTGACGAAATTGCCGCAATAGAGCATCGAGGAGCGGACGTCCCATTTGTCCAGGATCTTCTCGCGCTCGGCCGGGTCGGTCATGGTCGGGGTGATCGGCACCCGCATGTCGACCTCGGCCTTGCCCTCCTTCTGGGCCCGCAGCCACTCGTGCAGCTTGCCGGGCGGCGGGATCTTGAAGTCCTCGGTCATGTAGTCGGCGCTGATCTCGACCTTGCGCTTGCCGACATGCAGGGCGAACTGGCCGTCGTCGGCGACCTTGTAGTTCAGGCCCCAGTCTTCCTTGTACTTGGCCGGCACGTAGACGTCGAAGGCCTCGGGCGTCTCGTAGAGGTGGGTGTCGGCGTCGAAGATCGGCCCCTTGTAGCGCCAGCCAGTCGCGTGATCCGGGGCAATGGCGGTGTCGGTCATGGCGTCTCCTCGCCGGCGTTCGGCTAAATTGCAGAAAACTGAATATCGTTCAATTTTCTGTTCGCGCGGTCGGAAAGTCAAGGCGCCGGGCGGTCGCGGGGGATCGCCCATGCGATGCGCGCGCCCTCAGGCGAGGACCAGATCAGCGACGGAAGCCTTCTGCGCCTCCGTCAGCGCCAACGGCCGCCGGCTGGCGCGATCCACATAGACATGGACGAAATAGCCGGCGGCCACCGGCGCTTCGCGCCCCTCGACGAACAGGCCGATCTCGAACCGGATGCTCTTGTCGCCCAGCTTGCCGATCCGCACGCCGGCCTGGACGGTCTGCGGGAATTCGACCGGGGCCAGGAAGCTGCAGTGGCTTTCGACGCACAGGCCGATCGACGGCGAGTCGGGCAGCCAGATGACCCGTCGCTCGAACAGCATCCGGGTCACGGCGGTGTCAAACCAGCTGTAGTAGACGACGTTGTTGGCGTGGCCGTAGGGGTCGCCGTCCGCCCAGCGGGTGGGAATGTCCGTCCACCCGCCGTAGTGCTCGCGGCGTTCGTCCTGGGGCTTGCGGGCGTCGGTCATGCGGCCGCGCCCTGCCGGACGAGGCGCAGGAATTCGGCCCGGGTCCGCGGATCGTCGCGGACCACGCCGCGCAGGCTGCTGGTGGTCAGCCGCGAGCCCGGCGTGTTGACCCCGCGGAGGGTCATGCAGCTGTGCTCGGCCTCGATCACTACCCCGACGCCGTGCGGCTGCAGGACGTCTTCGATGGCCTGGGCGATCTCGGCGGTCAGCTTCTCCTGGATCTGCAGGCGCCGGGCGAAGCCGTTGACCACCCGCGCCAGCTTCGAGATGCCGACCACCTTGTTGGTGGGCAGGTAGCCGACATGGGCGACGCCCGTGACCGGCAGCATGTGGTGCTCGCAGAAACTGACCACGCGGATGTTGCTCAGCACGACCAGCTGGTCGTAGCCGGCGACCTCCTGGAACGTCCGCTCCAGATAGCCGTGCGGGTCGGTTTCATAGCCGGAGAACAGCTCGCGGTAGGACTTGGCCACCCGTTCGGGCGTGTCCAGCAGGCCTTCGCGCGAAGGATCGTCGCCGGCCCATTCCAGCAACACGCGCACGGCGGCCTCGGCGTCGGCCTGGGTCGGACGGGGTTTGCTCATGGTCGGATGCTCATGCCTTCTCGAACAGATGAACCGCCGCCGCCGTTCCCAGGCCCACGACGTGGGTCAGGCCGACCCGGGCGCCGGGGACCTGGCGCGCGCCGGCCTCGCCGCGCAGATGCAGCGCGACCTCGTACATGTTGGCGATGCCCGTCGCGCCCAGGGGATGGCCCTTGGAGAGCAGCCCGCCGGAGACGTTGACCGGCACGCGGCCGCCCAGGGCGGTGACGCCGTCGTCGATCATCCGCCCGGCCTCGCCCAGCCCGCACAGCTGGAGGTTCTCGTAGTGCAGCAGTTCGGCGGTGGCGAAGCAGTCGTGCAGCTCGACCAGGCCGACGTCGCGCGGGTCGATCCCGGCTTGCTCGTAGGCCGAGCTCGCCGCCAGCCGGGTGCAGCCGTTGACGTCGGGCATGATCGGGTTGCGCGGGTTCCAGGGATCGGACGCCAGGGCCGAGGCCAGCACGCGGATCGCCCGCGTCAGGCCCATCTCCCGGGCCTTCTTCTCGGACACCACCACGGCCGCGGCGGAACCGTCGACGTTCACCGAGCACATCAGCTTGGTGTTGGGATAGGCGATCATCTCCGAGCCCATCACCTCCTCCAGCGGCGTCTCCTTCTGGTAGACGGCCTTGGGGTTCATGGTCGAATGGTGGTGGTTCTTCACCGACACCTTGGCGAACTGCTCGAAGGTGGTGCCGTACTGGCCGGCGTGCTCCATGCCGGACTCGGCGAAGACGGCGGGCATGGAGGCCGAGCCGAACAGGCCTTCCAACGGGATCCCGGTCTCGTGGCCCGCGCCGAGCATGCCGCGCGGCATCTTCTCGACGCCGACCGCCAGGACGACGTCATAGAGGCCCGACTTCACGGCGATCCAGGCCTCGCGGAAGGCCGAGGCGCCGGTGGCGCAGGCGTTGGAGATGTTGGTGACCGGGATGCCCGTCTGGCCGATCTCGCGCATGATCGCCTGGCCGGTCATGTCATAGGCGCCGAACACCGACCCGCAGTACAGGGCCTGGACGTCGTGGACGCCCAGGCCGGCGTCGTCCAGCGCCAGCAGCGCCGCCTCGCCGCCCAGCTGGGCGAAGGTCCGGTCCGGATATTTGCCGAACTTCAGCATGTCGATGCCGAGGATGTAGACGTTCTCGCTCATGGCGGACCTCAGGCCGAAGGTTCGAAGAAGAAGGCGACATAGGACGCGCCGTCCTTGTCGGTGCGGCCCAGGGCGTCGCCGAACACCATCCTGACCGGCATGCCGATCCGCAGGGCGTCGGGCTCGGGCGCGACGTTGACCAGGTTGCCCTTCAGCGTCAGGCCGTCGTCCAGGTCGACGATGGCCGAGACGAAGGGAACGGGGACGCCGGGATACGAGCGCCGGACGATCGAATAGGCGTGCAGCCTGCCGGTCATCGGGGCGCGGTAGGTCTCGATCGAGTCGCGGGCGCCGCAGGCCGGGCAGGCCAGGTGCGTCGCCGCCGTGCGGGCGCCGCAGACGCGGCACAGGCGCCCCTCGACGAAGGGCTCGGGACCGTCCAGTCGGATCCAGGGCAGGGCGGGGCGGGGCGCGACGGCGTCGACTTGGGTCATGGATGGGCCCTCAGGCGCCCGTGAACACGGGCGGGCGTTTGTCGAGGAAGGCCTCGACGGCCTCCTTGTGATCGGCGGTCTCGTGGGCCAGGGCCTGGAAGGCGGCCGACAGCTCCAGCACGTCGGGGAGCCTGGAATGCTGGCCTTCGCGCAGCAGGCGCTTGGCCAGGCGCACGGCGCGCGGCGGGTTGGCGGCGACCCGGTCGGCCAGCTTGAGGGCCTCGTCCATCACCTGGTCGGCGGGGACGACCTTGTTGACCAGCCCCATCTCGCGGGCCTCGGCGGCGGTGTAGGTGTCGCCGGTCAGGATCATCTCGGCGGCGCGGGCGTAGCCGATGGCCCGCGGCAGGATCCAGGCGCCCCCGTCTCCGGGCACGATGCCCATCTTGACGAAGCTGGCGGCGAACTTGGCGGCGTCCGAGGCGACGCGCATGTCGCACAGGCAGGCGATGTCGCAGCCCAGGCCGATGGCGTGGCCGTTGACGGCGGCGATGCTGGCGATCTCCAGGCCGGCGAAGGCCAGGGCGATCTTCTGCACGCCCCTTCTGTAGTTGTCCCGGGTGTCGGCGGGCGTCGCCAGCGGCCCGATGCCGTTGCGGTCGCGCATCCCTTTCAGGTTGCCGCCGGCCGAGAACGACGCGCCCGCCCCCGTCAGGACCAGCGCCGAGATCGAACGATTCGCATTGGCCCGCTCGACCGCCTCGACCAGTTCGGCGCAGTCGTCGTGCTCGCCGATCGCGTTGCGCGTATCGGGCCGGTTCAGGGTCAGGATCGCGACCCGGCCGCGGGTTTCGTAGAGGACAAAGGGTTCGCGCATGAACTGACGGTTTCCATCTGCGGATTGGAGGCAAACCATTCCCAAACGCAGGCCGCGACAAGCATCATGACGGTTTCAGGGGCGACATATCACCCACACGATGACCCGGACCGTCGCCTTGTCACGCGGGGGCGCATCGCGACGATGACACTCTAAGAGACGTGCGCCGCCGGCGGCGTGGGGAGCGGAGTTGTCCTATGTCATCCAAGACCCTGGAAGGTGTCAGGATCCTGGATTTGAGCCGCGTGCTGGCGGCGCCCCTGGCCAGCCAGATGCTGGCCGATCTCGGCGCGGACGTGATCAAGGTCGAGCGTCCCGGCGCGGGCGACGAATCCCGCGAATATGGCCCGCCGTTCCTGAAGGATCGTGACGGCTGTCCGACCTCCGACGCGGCCTTCTACCTGAGCTGCAACCGCAACAAGCGATCGGTGACCGTCGACCTGGCCTCGCCGCGCGGCCAGGAGATCGTGCGCCGGCTGGCCGCCGACAGCGACGTGGTCCTGGAGAACTTCAAGACCGGCGCGCTGAAGAAGTACGGCCTGGACTACGAGAGCCTGAAGGCCGTCAATCCCCGGCTGATCTATTGCTCGATCACCGGCTTCGGCCAGACGGGTCCCCTGGCCCACAAGCCCGGCTATGACGGTGTGTTCCAGGCCATGGGCGGGATGATGAGCGTGTCGGGCCTGCCCGACGACGCGCCCGGCGGCGGCCCGATGAAGGTCGGCATCTCGATCGTCGACATCCTGACCAGCCTCTACGCGTCCAGCGCCATCCTGGCGGCCCTGCATCATCGCGACGCGGGCGGCGGCTCGGGCCAGCACATCGACCTGGCGCTGCTGGACTGCGGGATCGCCTCGCTCAGCCACTTCGCCATGAACTACCTGGTGTCGGGCCAGATCCCCGCGCGCCGCGGCAACGGCGGATACGGCGGCGTGCCCTCCCAGACCTTCCGCTGCGCGGATCGCGACATCTTCCTCACGGCCGGCAACAACGTCCAGTTCGCCCGGCTGTGCCAGGCCCTGGACCGGCCGGATATCGCCAAGGACCCCCGTTTCGACAACACCGCCGGGCGCATCCGCAATCGCGACACTCTGTTGGAGCTGCTGGACGCCATCTTCGCCACCCGGCCGGCCGGCGAGTGGCTGGAGCGCCTGGACCTCGCCGACGTGCCGTCCAGTCCCGTCAACGACATCGCCGACGCCCTGGCCAACCCCCAGGTCGTCCACCGCCAGATGATCCAGGAGATCGAGCACCCGGCCGCCGGCGGCCTCAGGATCCTGAGGAACCCGATCCGGCTGTCGGAAACCCCGATCACCGACTACGCCGCCCCTCCGCTGGTCGGCCAGCATACGGACCAGATCCTGGCGGCCGCCGGCTATGCGCCCGAAGACATCGCGACCCTGCGGCAGGCCGGCGTCGTCTGAACACCCGTCCCTCGAGGCGCTGGTTGGCGCCGCGACTTTTCAAAAGGAAGACCCGTCATGACCGACAAGATCCTCAGCCGCAAGGACGGCGCGATCGGCCACATGATCTTCAACAATCCCGACAAGCTGAACGCCATCTCGCTGGAGATGTGGGAGGGCATGTCGACGATCATGGCCGATTTCGACTCCGATCCGGACATCCGGGTGATCGTCGTTTCGGGGGCGGGCGGCGTGTCGTTCATCGCCGGCGCCGACGTCTCGAAATACGAGGAAGAGCGCATGGGCGAGAACGCCCAGGAACACTACGCCCAGACCGGCGAACGGGGGCTGTCGGCCATCTACAACAGCGAGAAGGTCACGATCGCGGCCATCGACGGCTGGTGCATCGGCGGGGGCATCTCGGTCGCCGTGTCGTGCGACCTGCGCTACTGCTCGTCCAAGTCGAAGTTCGGCCAGCCGGCCATGCGCTACGGCATCGGCTACCGCTACAAGAGCCTGTCGCGGCTGGTCGACATCATCGGCGTCCCGGCGTCGAAGGACATGCTGCTGGGCGGCCTGCAGTTCACCGCCGAGGAAGCCTTCGCCAAGGGGCTGGTCGGCCGGGTCCTGCCCGAGGGCGAGGCGTTCGACACCTTCATCGCCAAGACCGCCGCCCAGATCGCCGGCGGCGCGCCCCTGACCGCCAAGCAGGTCAAGTACACCCTGGCCACGATCCTGAAGGACCCGGCCGACCGGGATCTGGCCAGGTGCGAGGAGATGTTCCAGACCTGTTATGCTTCGACGGACTACAAGGAAGGCATCCGCGCCTTCGCCGAGAAGCGTAAGCCGCAGTTCACCGGCGCCTGACCGGCGCGGGGTTTGACGGAAGGACGGAACCATGAAGGACAGGGTCGTGGTGGTCACCGGCGCGTTCGGCGCCCTGGGGCGGGCGGTCGTCCTGGGCGCCAGGGCGCGGGGCGCGAAGGTCGTCGCGCTGGACTACGCCGCGACGCCGCCCGGCGACCTGGCTTCGGCGCCGGGCGAGGCCCTTCTCTTCAAGGGCGGCGTCGACCTGGCGGACGCGGCGGCGGCGAACGCGGCGATCGCCGACATCGCCGAGGTCCTGGGGCGGATCGACGCCCTGATCAATGTCGCCGGCGGCTTCGCCTGGGAAACGGTCGCGGACGGCGAGGCCGCCACCTGGAACCGCCTGCACCGCCTCAACCTGATGACGACGCTGAACGCCTCGAAGGCGGCCCTGCCGCACCTGGTCGCCGGCGGTGCGGGGCGGATCGTCAATGTCGGGGCCAACGGCGCGGTCAAGGCCGCGGCCGGCATGGGCGCCTACGCCGCCTCCAAGGCCGGGGTGCACCGGCTGACCGAGGCCCTGGCCGAGGAATACAAAGGACGGGTGACGGTCAACGCGGTCCTGCCCTCGATCATCGACACGCCGGCCAACCGCGCCGACATGCCGGACGCCGATTTCGCGACCTGGGTGAAGCCGGAGGAACTGGCCGCGGTGATCCTGTTCCTGGCCTCCAGCGAGGCCAGCGCGGTGACCGGAACCCTGCTGCCGGTCGTCGGCCGCGTATGATGGGGCCATCGGGACCGGCGGTCATTGGAGCTGACGCATGACCTACAGCGGCAAGTGGCTGGCCCAGCCCGAGGACATCCTGTTCGAGGTGTCCGAGCGGGTCGCGCGCATCACCCTGAACAAGCCCGACAAGCGCAACGCCCTGTCGCCCCGGACCCTGCAGGAGCTGCACGACGCCCTGCTGGAGGCGGACGATCGCCTCGACGTCAACGTCGTGATCCTGCAGGGCGCGGGCAAGGACTTCTGCGCCGGCTACGACCTGGGCGGGGTCTATGCCGGGCGCAAGGCCGAAGGGGAGGCGGCGGCGAAGGACGCGCCCCTCTATCGCAGCTCGTCCGGCAGCTATGACGACGACGCCTGGTTCATGGAGCGCCAGCAGGCCCTGACCACGGTGATCTTCGACCTGCACAAGCCGGTCATCGCGCGGGTGCAGGGCAACTGCCTGGCGGGCGGCACCGACCTGGCGCTGATGTGCGACTTCGTCCTCTGTTCCGACGAGGCCAGGATCGGTTTTCCGGCGGCCCGCGCCAACGGCTCGCCGCCCAACCACATGTGGATCTATCACTGCGGGCCGCAGTGGGCGAAGCGCATCCTGATGACCGGCGACAGCATCCGGGGGCGGGACGCGGTGACGATCGGGCTGGCGCTGGAATCGGCCCCGGCGGACCAGCTGGACGCGGTGGTCGATGAACTGGCCCGCCGCCTGTCGTTCGTCGACAACGAGCTGCTCTCGGCCCACAAGCGCATCGTCAACCTGGCCCTGGAGGGCATGGGCGCGCGGACGATCCAGCGGCTGGCGGCCGAGAACGACGCCAGGGCTCACCTGTCCAAGGGACCGCGGCGCACCCAGTTCAAGGCGGACATGGCCGAGCACGGGCTGAAGACGGCCCTGACCAACCGCGACGCGCCGTTCGGCGACGGCGTCATCCGATTGCGGGAAGACTGACCGCTTGATCGGCCGGGCGATGATCGCGGGCAGGCGGCGATCATCATTTTGCCGGGAGCCCGGGCCCCGCTAACGTGCTCGATGTCATCGCGTCCAGCGCGAAGCACGGAGACCCAATGCAGCTCCAGGCCGGCCCCCTTCCGCTCTATCACCAGATGGAACAGGACCTGCGCTCGCGCCTGCATGGCGGCGAGTTCGGGCCTGGCGATCCTCTGCCGTCCGAAGAGCGCCTGTGCGAACAGTACGGCGTCAGCCGCATCACCGTGCGGCGGGCGCTGGACGCCCTGATCGCCCAGGGCCTGATCGTCCGGCGTCGCGGCGTGGGCTCGTTCGTGGCCGAACGCCGGGTCGGCTCGCGGTCCATCGCCTTGAAGGGATCGCTGGACGAGTTCCTGGCGGGCGCGGGCGTGATGGAGCCGGACCGGCTGTCGCTCGAGCATGACGCGCGCAACCCCGAAGCGGCGGGGATCCTCAACCTGCCGGACGACGCCCGCATGACGCGTCTGGAGCTGATCAGCCGCATAGACGGCGAGCCGGCGGCCTATCTCGAGATCTATTTCCCCCCCGAGGTCGGCAGGGAACTGCAGCGGCATGACTTCCTGACGGCGGGCGTGCCGATCATCCGCGCCGTCGAGCGTCGCCTGAACGTTCGCGTCAGCCGCGCCCAGCAGAAGATCGAGTCCGGCATGGCCGGCAAGGTCGCCGCCGCCCATCTGGGCCTGCGGCCCGCCGACCCCGTGCTGCTGGTCACGCGCGTCTACCATCTGGCCAGCGGCCAGCCGATCGAGGTGGTGTTCGTGCGCTACCACCCTGGTCGCTACAGCTACGTCATCGAATTCAACGCCGACGGCCGCGCCGGTTGAGCGGTCTTCGCCGCACAACGAGGCGTTCGCAAAATTGAACGCCGTTCAAAAAAACGAAAAACGACGTTGCGACTCCTCACTTGTTATGACAACATAACGTCATAAGAAAACGAAGGGAGGTTGCCGTGGTGAAGTCATTGGATCCGAAGAAGATCAAGTCGGCCCAACGCGCGCTCGAAGTGCTTGAGTATTTTTCCGACGCCCGGCCGACGGCCACCGTCATGGATATCGCCCGGTCCATGGGCTATCCGCAGTCGAGCACGTCAGAGCTTCTCAACTGCCTGGTTTCCTTGGGCTATCTCAATCGGGATCGCGACCAGCGCACCTATCGGCCGACGGCGCGGGTGGCGGTGATCGGCTCCTCCGTCCAGCCCGAGCTGTTCCGCAAGGGGCGGTTGCTGGCCATCCTCGACCATCTGGCCGAAGAGGCCGGCGTCACCGTCACCCTGGCCCACAAGGTGGGC
Source organism: Caulobacter sp. GW821-FHT09A05 (assembly GCF_059418465.1). Lineage (NCBI taxonomy): Bacteria > Pseudomonadati > Pseudomonadota > Alphaproteobacteria > Caulobacterales > Caulobacteraceae > Caulobacter > Caulobacter sp. GW821-FHT09A05. The sequence goes on along the minus strand of NZ_JBWKPX010000025.1, from coordinate 35,517 downwards.
ATGTCGGTCCAGCACATCCACGTCGTCCGCGGCGGCGAAGCGTCCGTCGACATCGACGCCAGCACCGGACTGGCGGCGTCGTCCGCCGGCAAGGTGCTGCTGGCGACGTTCGACCCCGTCCTGGTGCGAAAGCTGGTCCACCGGATCAACGCCGAGGCGCCGGAGGGGACCGAGCGCATCTGCGCCGTCGAGTTCGGCGAGGCGCTGCGTACGGTGCGGATTCAGGGCTACGCCCAGCACGTGGACGGCGACCGGGCCAGCCTGTCGATGCTGGTCTCGCAACTGCGCGATGCTCACGCCCTGGCGCTGAACATCCACGGCGACAGCGCGTTCTTCGAAGCCAACAGGGACTGGCTGCTGCAGATGATGCGCGGCGCCATCGCCCGCCTGACCAATCCGGCCCTGGGACGCTCGCTGGAAGCCGAGGTCGCCCAGCCCGAGCGTCGTTTCGCCTGATCAACGGTCTCTCGTGTCGGCGACAGCGGTCGCGCCCCCGGGGCGCGGCCGCTTTTGCGTGTCGTCAGGCGTCGCCCGCGCCCAGGATGACCGTCGCCTGACTGGACAGGACGCCGCCGTTGCCGTGGGCGATGGCGAACCTCGCTTCCGCGACCTGCCGGTCTCCGGCCTCGCCGCGCAGCTGACGCACGGCCTCGACAATCGGGAACAGGCCATACATGCCCGGATGGCAGCAGGACAGGCCGCCGCCGTTGGTGTTGACCGGCAGGGCCCCGCCGGGGGCGATCCGGCCGTCCTGGACAAACCGGGCGCCTTCGCCCTTGGGGCAGAAGCCGAGGTCCTCCAGGAACAGGATCGTGTTGATGGTGAAGGCGTCGTAGACCTGGACGACGTCGATGTCGGCGGGTTCCAGGCCGGCGCGGCGGTAGGCCCGGGCGCCCGATCGGGCGGCGGCGGTGACGGTCAGGTCCTCCAGCCAGCCGATCTCGCGATGGTGGGTCTCGGCGGCGGCGCCCATCACCTTGATCGGCGACCGCCTCAGGTCGCGGGCCCGGTCGGCCCGGGTCATCACCACCGCGGCGGCGCCGTCGGTCACCAGGCAGCAGTCGAGCACCGACAGCGGGTCCGAGACCATCCGCGAGGCCAGGTAGTCGTCCATGGTCAGGGCGTCGCGCTTGAAGGCCTCCGGATTGAGAGCCGCCCATTTCCGCGCCGCCAGGGCCACCTCGCCCAGCTGCTCCCGCGTGGCGCCGTACTGGTGCATGTAGCGGGCGGCGGCCAGGGCGTAGGAACTGACCGGATTGAGCGGCCGATAGGGGGCCTCGTAGCGCATCGGCTGCACGGTCGAGACCAGCTTGCCCGTCGCCGTCGCCTGGTTGGAGCCATAGGCGATCAGGGCGCAGTCGATGGCGCCCGCGTCCAGCAGATAGGCGGCGTGCTCGACATAGGTCTGGAAGGCCGAGCCGCCGGTGCGGTTGTTGTCGGTGACCTTGGGCCGGATCCCCAGGTACTGAGCGAACGACAGCCCGCCCATGGTGTCGGTGGGATGGCAGAAGAACAGGCCGTCGACGTCGGCCAGCGAGAGCCCGGCGTCTTCCAGCGCCATCGAACTGGCGATCGCGGCGAGGTCGGAGGCCTCATAGCCCGGAGCCTTGCCCTGGCCGAAGGTGGCCGCGCCCACGATGGCCGTGCGGCCGCGGGGAAAGTCGCTCATGCCGAGGCCTCCGCCACGTCGAAGACCACGACCGGCTCGCCGTCCTGGTCGACGATGCGCGCCTGGACGGCCATGCCGATGGTCACGGCGTCGGGATCGACGCCCTCGACCCGGCTCATCATGCGGGGCCCCTCGGCCAGGTCGACCAGGACGACGTTGTAGCTGGGCTCGGGCGGCTTCTTGCGCACCACGGTGGTCGAGTAGACCACGCCACGGCCCGAGGCCTGGACCCACTCCAGGTCCCGCGCGCCGGTCCCGGGCGCCACGACGCGCGGGTAGAAGACATGGGCGCCGCTGCTCTTCGAGCGCTGGATCATGAACCGGCCCTCGGCGAGGAAGGCGCGGAACTCGGCGTCCGGATGGGTGACGTCCATCGCTCAGTTGCCGACGAACTGGGCTTTGCGCTTTTCCTTGAAGGAGTTGGTTCCCTCCCGGAAGTCCTCGGTCTGGACCATCAGCGGCTGGATGTTGGCCTCGAAATCCAGGGCCTGGTCATAGGTCTGGGCCGGGGCGGCGTCGAACTGGCGCTTGGCCATGGCCAGGGCGATGGTCGGGGCGTTGACGAAGCTGGCGGCGACCTCGCGCGCCTTGGCCAGGGCCTCGCCGGGCGGCGTGGCGTGCAGGGCCAGGCCCAGCTGGTGCGCCTCGCTCCCGCTGACGAAGCGGCCGGAATACATGATCTCCTTGGCTCGCTGGATCGGCACGTAGCGGGTCAGCAGGAAGGCCGCGCCGCCATCCGGCGCCAGGCCGATGTGGCGGAAGGCGAACTGGAACCGGGCGTTCTCGGCCGCGATGGTGATGTCGGCCGCCAGGGCCAGGGCCCAGGACATGCCGATGCACACGCCCTCGACGGCGGCGATCACCGGCTTGTTGGTGTTGGCCACCGCCCGCGCCATCCGGTGCAGGTGGCGCATGCGATAGAGCGAGCCGCTGATCCCGCCGCCGCCCATTTCGCCGACATCGGCCCCGGCGCTGAAGTCCGAGCCCGCGCCCGTCAGGATGATGACGCGCACGGCGTCGTCGTCCTGGCACTTCAGGAACGCGTTCTCGATCTCGGTGCGCATGGCCAGGAGGATGGCGTTCTTGCGCTCGGGACGATTGATGGTCACGGTCGCGACGCCGTTTTCGATGCTCAGATCGATCGCCATGTCGGTTGGTCTCCTAAACCCTGGCTTCAAGGCATAGCACCGGGCCGGAGGCGGTGACGACCCGCACAGGGGGGGCATTCTCCGCCATATCGCGGCTGCGATAGGGGCCGGGCCGTCCTTGCGACGTGCGGCCCGGCGCGCAAATTGGCGGCGTGCAAACCTTCGACGCCCATCCCTTCGATCCGCCGGCCGGCGTTGAGACGCTACGCCGGGAGGTCCGCGATTTCATCGCTCGCGAGGCGCCCAAATCGGACGCGGCCAGCCGTGCGAACTGCTGGGCCGTCTGCGACGCGGCGTTCAGCAAGGCGATGGGCCGGGCCGGCTATGTCGGCATGACCTGGCCTGTCGAATACGGCGGCCACGCCCGCCATCCGCTGCATCGCTACGTGGTGCTTGAAGAGCTGCTGGCCGCCGGCGCGCCGGTCGGGATGCACTGGATCGCCGACCGCCAGAGCGGGCCGCTGCTGCTGCGCTACGGGACCGAGGAACAGCGGCGGACCCACCTGCCGGGCATCGCCGCCGGCGAGACCTATGTCTGCATCGGCATGAGCGAGCCGGGGGCGGGATCGGACCTGGCGTCGATCCGCACCCAGGGCGTGCGCGACGGCGACGGCTGGCGCATCAGCGGCCAGAAGGTCTGGACCACCAACGCCCACAACGCCCAGCTGATGATCGCCCTGGTCCGGACGGTCGAGGGCTCGCAGCGCAACGAGGGCCTGACCCAGTTCCTGATCCCGCTCGACACGCCCGGCGTGACGGTTCGACCGATCGTCGACCTGGTCGGCGGGCACGACTTCAATGAGGTCTTCCTCGACAACGTCCTTGTGCCGGACTCGGCCCGGGTCGGCCACGAGGGCAATGGCTGGAAGCAGGTGACGGCCGAGCTGTCGCTGGAACGGTCGGGCCCCGAGCGCTATCTGTCCAGCTACGCGGCCCTGGTCGAACTGATCCGTTTCGCCGGGTCGGACCCCGAGCCCGTGCTGGCCGTCCTGATCGGGCGCCTGACCGCCGAGCTGTGGACCCTGCGGCAGATGTCGCAATCCACCGCCGCCAAGCTGGCCGCCGGCGAGGATCCGGCCCTGGAGGCGGCGATCGTCAAGGATCTGGGCAACAGTTTCGAGCAGGAGTTGCCGCGCGCCATCCAGGCCGCGCTGGACGGGGCCGAGGATCTGTCCGCGGCCGCCGACCTGATGCGGGTCCTGGCCCTGTTGCTGCAGGTTTCGCCGTCGTTCTCGCTGAGGGGCGGCACGCGCGAGATCCTGCGCGGCATCATCGCCAGGGGGCTGGGCCTGAGATGAGCGAGACGCGGACCCTGCTGACCGACACCGCCGATCGCCTGTTCGCCACCATCGCGGCCGATCCGGACGCCCTGTTCGCCGAGGTCTGGCCCGCGATCGCGGAGGCGGGGTTCGAAAGTCTGTTGCTGGACGAGGAAGAGGGCGGCTTCGGCGGCGACTGGGGCGACCTGTTCGCGGTCGCGCGGCTGGCGGGAGCGCACGCCCTGCCGGCGCCGGTGGGCGAGGCGGCGGTGGCGGCCTGGGCGCTGGCCCGAGCCGGCCTGGCGGCATCGGAAGGGCTGGCGACGATCGCGCCGGTGGTCGAGGGGCGGTTGGAGAACGGCCGCTTCACGGGCGGTTTGCGGGGGACGCCCTGGGGAAGGGCCGCCGAGACGGTCGTCGCCACACGCGCCGGATCCCTGCTGCGGCTGCGAACCGCCGACGCTCGGATCGAACAGGGCCATAGCCCGATGGGCGAGCCGCGCGACGTCCTGACCTTCGAGGCGGCGCCGGTGGAGACCGCGCCCAGCGACATCGACCTCTTCGCCTGCGGCGCCTTCCTGCGGACCGCGCAGATCGCCGGCGCGCTGGACGCGGCCCTGGCCGCCTCGATCGCCTACGCCAACGACCGGGTGCAGTTCGGCAAGCCGATCAGCAAGTTCCAGACGGTCCAGCAGAACCTCGCGATCTTCGCGACCGAGGCGGCGGCGGTGAACTCGGCGGGCCAGGCGGCCGCCCGGGCCGCCGACGCGGGCGACGCCAGCTTCGAGTTCGCGGCCGCCAAGCTGCGGGCCAACGCCGCGGCCGGGCAGGGCGCGGCCCTGGCCCATCAGGTGCACGGCGCCATCGGCTTCACCCAGGAGCATCCGCTGCACCGCCTGACCCGCCGCCTGGTCGGCTGGCGGTCGGAGTTCGGCGGCGACCGGTTCTGGGCGCAGCGGCTGGGCCGTCGCGTCGCGGACCTGGGTCCTGAAGGACTGTGGCCCGAACTCACCCGGCGGTCCGACGCCGCATGACCGGATTTGCAAGGGAGGGCGCATGCCCGAAGCCGTGATCGTCTCGACCGCCCGAACGCCGATCGGCCGGGCTTTCCGTGGCGCGTTCAACAACACCCACGGCGCCGATCTCGGCGGCCATGTGGTCGCCGCCGCGCTGGAGCGGGCGGGCGTCGCGCCGGGCGATGTCGAGGACGTCATCCTGGGCTGCGCCACGCCGGAGGGGCCCACCGGCAACAATATCGCCCGCCAGTCGGCGATCCGCGCCGGCTGTCCGGTGACCGTGCCGGGCTTCACCCTCGACCGCAAATGCTCGTCCGGCCTGCAGGCCATCGCCCTGGCCGCCCAACGCGTCCTGGCTGGCGAGGGCGAGGTCTTCGTCGCGGGCGGGCTCGAAAGCATCTCGCTGACCCACCATCACATCAACCGTCACCGCAATCGCAGCGACTGGCTGGCGGAGCACAAGGCCGACATCTACCTGCCGATGATCGCCACGGCCGACACGGTCGCGCGCCGCTACGGGATCCGCCGCGACGTCCAGGACGCCTATGCGCTGGAAAGCCAGCGGCGCACCGCCGCCGCCCAGGCCGCCGGGCGCTTCGACGCCGAGATCGCGCCGCTGAAGAGCCTCAAGCAACTGACCGACAAGCAGGGCCAGGTGGTCGGCGAGGAAGAGGTCCTGCTGACGAAGGACGAGGGCAACCGGCCGGAGACGACCCTGGAGGGCCTGGCCGGGCTCAAGCCGATCAATGGCGAGGACGCCTTCATCACGGCGGGCAACTCGTCCCAGCTCTCGGATGGGGCCAGCGTCTGCGTGGTGATGTCGGCGGACAACGCGGCCCGGCGGGGCTTGCGGCCCCTGGGCCGGTTCAAGGGCTTCGCGGTCGCCGGCTGCGAGCCGGACGAGATGGGCGTCGGCCCCGTCCACGCCGTGCCCAAGCTGCTGGCCCGGCATGGGCTGGGCGTCGACGACATCGACCTGTGGGAGCTGAACGAGGCCTTCGCGGTGCAGGTCGTCCATTGCCGTGACGTGCTCGGGATCGACCCGGAGCGGATCAATGTCGACGGCGGGGCGATCGCGATCGGCCACCCCTACGGCATGAGCGGCTCGCGCCTGACCGGACACGCCCTAATCGAAGGGAGGCGGCGCGGCGCCAGGCGTGTCATCGTCACGATGTGCATCGGCGGAGGCATGGGCGCCGCCGGTCTGTTCGAGATCGACCAATGACCGACCGCTACGCCGCCTTCGACCGCCTGAAGTTCGACCGGCCCGCGCCGCGTGTGCTGCGCCTGACCCTGAGCAATCCGGGCAAGGCCAATGCGGTGACGCCGACCATGCATCGTCAGCTGGAGGAGGTCTGGGCGGCGATCGACGCCGATCCCGAGACGCGGGTGACGATCATCACGGGCGAGGGCCGCGCGTTCTGCGCCGGTGGCGCGCTGGACGACATGCCGGTGGCCGGCGCCCTGGACGCCAACCAGCAGTTCTCGCAGGACTTCAACAACGCCACCCGGCTGGTGCGCAACCTGATCGCCTCGCGCAAGCCGATCGTCTCGGCCATCAACGGCGCGGCCGTGGGGGCCGGCCTGGCCCTGGCCCTGTTGGCCGACGTGCCGATCGCGGCCAGGACGGCCAAGCTGCTGGACGGGCACGTGCGGATCGGCGTGGCGGCGGGCGACCACGCCGCGATCGTCTGGCCGCTGCTGTGCGGCATGGCCAAGGCCAAGTACTACCTGCTGACCAACCGCCCGATGACCGGCGAGGAGGCCGAGCGCAACAACCTGGTGGCCCTGGCCGTGGACGCCGAGGCGCTGGAGGCGACATCGATCGAGGTCGCGCTCGAGCTGGCCGCCGCCGCGCCCACGGCGGTGCGGATGACCAAGTACGTGCTGAACCATTGGCTGCGCCAGAACGAGGCGATCTTCGACCTGTCGGCGGCGTTCGAGATGGTCAACTTCTCCGGCGCGGAAGCCAAGGAGGCGCTGAAGGCCATGGAGGAAAAGCGCCCGCCCGACTTCACCTCCGACGTGCTGTTCTGAGAGGCCCGCGATGAGCGACGCAAATTCCGGCGACGGCATGGACCTGGAGGCGCTGCGCGACGGCGTGAGGGCGGTGCTGTCGGAACAGGCCTCGCACGAGAAGGTGGCGACCTTCACCAACGCCGAGGGCGTGCGCGACCGGCCGCTGTGGTCGCAGGCCGCCGAACTGGGCTGGCTGGCCCTGTCCGCGGACGAGGCCCAGGGCGGCCTGGGCCTGGGGCCGTCCGAGCTGGCCGTCGTCTACGAGGAACTGGGACGGGCCGTTGCGCCCCTGCCGGTGCTGGGAACCATGCTGGTCGTCGAGGCCCTGGCGCGCGGCGGCGACGCGGCGCAGCAGGCGGCCTGGACGCCGCGGCTGGCGGCCGGCGAACTGGCCGGGACCGTGTCGATGCTGACGCCGGGCGCCCTGGCGACGACCCTGACACTGTCGGCGGGGGCGGACGGCGGGGTGGTGCTGGACGGCGCGGCCGAGACCCTGCTGGACGGCGCGGCGGCCGACGTCCTGCTGCTGCTGGCTCGCGAGGGCGAGGCTCTGCGGTGGGTGCTGGTCGAGCCCGCCGTCGACGGCGTCTCGGTCGAGAAGGCGGCCACGGTCGACCGCACCCGGCACCTGGGCGTGGCGCGGTTCGCGCGCCTGGCCCTGCCGGCGGAACGGGTCCTGGCCGGAGACGCCACCGAGATCGCGGACGCCCTGCTGCACCACGCGGCCCTGGCCCTGGCTAGCGACGCCCGGGGCGGCGCCAACGCGGTGTTCGAGATCACGCTGGACTACCTGAAGACCCGTGAGCAGTTCGGCAAGCCGATCGGCTCGTTCCAGGCCCTGAAGCACCGCTGCGCCGACCACAAGATCGCCCTGGTCGCCTCGGGCGCCCTGGTGGCCGAGGCGGTGGCCAGGATGGCGAGCGGCGATCCGGCCGCGGGACGCTACGCCCTGGTCGCCAAGGCGCTGGCGACCGAGGTCTACGCCCGCGTGGCCCAGGACGCCGTGCAGCTGCATGGCGGCATCGGCTACACCTGGGAGCATCCCTGCCATCTCTATCTGAAGCGCGCCAAGCTGAACGAGCAGCTGTTCGGCGGGCCGGCGGCCTATCTCGACCGGGTGACCGACCTGCTGCTGGCGGCGGCCTGAGGAAGCATGACCATGTCCGTCCAGACCGCGACCAGCCCGACGACCCGCCGCTTCGATCCCCTGGCCCGCAAGGACGACCTCGACGCCTTCCGCGCCGAGGTGCGGGCCTGGCTGGAGGCGGTGGTGCCGCCCGACTGGCATGCGCGGATGACCGGCGCGAGCGAGGCCGACTATGTCGCCTTCCAGCGCTGGTGGTTCGCCGAGATGGGCAAGGTCGGCCTGGCCACCCCGCACTGGCCGCGGGACTGGGGCGGCGCCGACATCGGCATCCGCCACCAGGTCATCATCTTCGAGGAGATCGCCCGGGCCCAGGCGCCCAATCCCGACATGTTCGTGATCTCGCTCTACCACCTGCCGGCCACGCTGTTCGGGCATGGTTCGAAGGCGCAGCGGGATCGCTACCTGACGGGGGTCCAGGAGCGCGGCGAGGTCTGGTGCCAAGGCTTCTCCGAGCCGGGCTCGGGCTCGGACCTGGCGTCGCTGCGCACCCGGGCCGAGCGCAAGGGCGACGTCTATGTGATCAACGGCCAGAAGGTCTGGTCCTCGTACGGCGCCTTCGCCGACTACTGCCTGCTGCTGGCTCGCACCGACCCGAACGCGCCCAAGAAGCAGGCCGGCATCTCGTACTTCATCCTGAACATGAAGGCGCCCGGCGTCACCGTGCGGCCGATCCGCCAGGCGACGGGCCAAGCCGAGTTCTGCGAGATCTTCCTCGACAATGTCGAGATCCCGGTCGCCGACCTGATCGGCGAGGAGAACGCCGGCTGGGCGATCGCCCAGTCGACCCTGTCGGCCGAGCGCGGCCTGATCATCTTCGAACTGTCCGAGCGCATGGCGCGGACCTTGGACGCCGACCTGGCCGAGGCCAAGCGGACCGACGCGGACTGGCTGAAGGACGACGAGGCGCGCCGCGCCTTCACCCGCGCCTACAACGACATGGTCGCCCTGCGGCTGATGATCCGGGCCCTGATGCAGGAGATCGAGACCGATCCGCACATGGGTTCGACCACGATGCCCACCTACATCAAGGTGCATTTCTCCGAGCTGCTGCGGCGCTACACCGAGTTTCGGCTGAAGCTGGGCGGGTTGGCGGGCCAGCTTCGCCAGCCGATCGTCCTGGGCGGCGGGCACCAGACCGGCAACGCCATGCACGACTTCCTGCTGAGCTACGCCTGGACGATCTCGGGCGGCGCCAACGAAATCCTGAAGACCATGATCGCCGAGCGCGCGCTCGGCCTGCCGCGCTGAGGATCGCCGATGACCGACACCGAAGCCGCCGCGGTCCTGGTCGATACGCCCGCCGAGGGCGTCGCCCGCATCACGCTGAACCGGCCCGAGGCGCTGAACGCCTTCACCTTCGACATGTACGAGGCGCTGATCGCGGCCTTCGAAAGCCTGCGCGACGATCCCGACACGCGGGTGATCATCCTGACCGGCGCCGGACGGGCGTTCTGCGCGGGGCACGACGTGCGAGTCGGCGGCAAGCCGGCCTGGGTCCGGCCGGGGCTGGGCCGCATCCAGGCGGGCAAGTACACCATGCGGGTGCTGGGCCAGATCCCGGTCCTGATGCGGGCCATGCCCCAGCCGATCATCTGCGCGGTCAACGGGACGGCGGCGGGCATCGGCTACGCCCTGGCCCTGGCCTCCGACCTGACCCTCGCCGCGCGGTCGGCCAAGTTCGTCAACGTCATCCACAACGCCGCCACCGGCGCCGAGCTGGGCATGAGCTACCTGCTGCCGCGCGCCATCGGGGCCCAGCGGGCGGCCGAGCTGCTGCTGACCGCGCGGGCGGTGCAATCGGACGAGGCCGAGCGCATCGGCCTGGTGCTGCGCGCGGTCGAGGACGCCGCCCTGATGGACGAGGCCCTGGTCCTGGCCGACGCCATCGCGGTCAACAGCCCGGTCGGCATCTGGCTGACCAAGCAGTCGCTCTGGTTCAACCAGGGGGCCGGCAGCCTGGAAGCGGCCATCGAGCTGGAGAACCGCGCGGTGCTGGCCAGCCAGGCGACCGAGGACGCGGCCGAAAAGCGCGCCTCCGCCGTCGAGAAGCGCCGTCCCAAGTTCAAGCACACCTGACGCGCCGGACCACGGCCGCAAGCGAGGAAACCTCTATGGCTGACACCATCCGCTTCGACGACAAGGTCGTCGTCGTCACGGGGGCCGGCAACGGCCTGGGCCGCACCTATGCGCTGCAACTGGCTGAACGCGGCGCCAAGGTCGTGGTCAACGACCTGGGCGGCTCGACCGACGGCCGGGGCGACGACCAGTCGGCCGCCTCGCGCGTCGTGGAGGAAATCCGCGCGGCCGGCGGCGAGGCGACCGCCAATTTCGACAGCGTGGCCACCCAGGCGGGCGGCGCCAATATCATCCAGACGGCGCTGGACGCCTATGGCCGGGTCGATGCGGTGATCGCCAACGCCGGCATCCTGCGCGACCGCAGCTTCTCCAAGCTCAGCCAGGAGGAGCTGGACATCATTCTCGACGTCCACCTGCGCGGGACGATGTTCACGGTGCAGCCGGCCTTCAACTGGATGCGCGAGAACGGCGGCGGCAACATCGTGATGACCGCCTCGCCGTCGGGCCTGTTCGGGGCCTTCGGCCAGGCCAATTATTGCGCGGCCAAGCTGGGCATCGTCGGCATGATGCGGGTCATGGCCATCGAGGGCGCCAAGGCCGGGATCAAGGTCAACGCCCTGGCCCCGACGGCCGCCACCCGCCTGACCGCCACCGCCGGCATGTCGGGGGAAGCCGCGGCGCCGAGGCCGCCGGAGGAGGATCCGATGTCGACCGCGCGGGTCTCGCCGCTGGTGCTGGCCCTGGCCCATGCCAGCTGCCCGGCTTCGGGCGAGATCTTCAACGCCGGCTGCGGCTGGATCAGCCGCGCCGTCGTCGCCATAAACGAAGGGGTGCTGCTGGACGACTTCTCGCCCGAGGGCGTCGCCGCCCAATGGGACGCCATCCGCGACCTCTCCAGCCTGACCACGCCGGTCGATGCGACCGACTACTGGCGCATGATCCAGGCCAAGACCGGCGCGACGGGCTGATGGCCGAGCCGCTGACCCTGCTGGACCTCCTCGACCTGGAGGACGTCGGCTCGGACTATTTCCGCTCGCGCCGGACCGAGCCGAACCTCAGCGGCGCCCTCTACGGCGGGCAGGTCCTGGCCCAGGCGTTGAGGGCCGGCCAGTTCACGGTGCAGGGACGGCCGGTCCATTCGCTGCACGGCTACTTCATTCGCCCCGGCGCCGAGGCCGAGCCGGTCGTCTACCAGGTCGAACGCACGCGGGACGGCCGCAACTTCACGACCCGGCGGGTCATCGCCCGGCAGAAGGGCGTGCCGATCTTCCATATGGAGGCCTCGTTCCATGGCGGCGGCGAGGGCGTCTCCCACGCGCGGCCAGCCCCCGCTACGCCGGGACCGGACGAGGTCTCCGCCGAGGACCCGTTCGAACGGGCGGTGCTCGCCGCGCGCGACGCCGACGCGCCCCCGCCGCTCACCCTGCTGCCGCTGGTGGAGCGACGCCTGGTCCCGGCCAGGGCGACGCCCGGGGAGGCCGAGCGCCAGCTGTGGATGCGGGCGCGCCCGCCGGAGCTGGCCGACGCCGAGCTGCGCGCCTGCGGCCTGGCCTATCTGTCGGACTTCTGGCTGGGCGGCGTCGCCAAGGTTCCCCATCCCGAGGCGATGCGGCAGCGCATCGCCAGCCTGGATCACGCCATGTGGTTCCATCAGTCCGCCGATCCCTCGGACTGGCTGCTGTACGAGATGGACAGTTCGTGGGCCGGATCGGCCCGCGGCCTGGCCCAGGGGCGCATCTACGACCGCGCCGGCCAGCTGGTCGCGTCGGTGGCCCAGGAGATCTACCTGTTCCCGGGCGAGATGCACGCCGCCCCTCGCGTGGGGGAGCTTTGAACGCTCGCCGGCGGTCGTCGGATCGCCCATGCGATTGGCGAGGCGGGGAAGGCTTGCATCGATCGCGAGTGGGGTAAGGTCAGATCATGAATTTCGATCTCGATCCGGCCGACGCGGCGTTCCAGGCGGAGATGCGGGCCTTCATCCGCCAGGCGCTGCCGGCGGACATCGCGCGACGCGGCCGCCAGGGCTTCCACGCCACCCATGACGACGTCCAGACGTGGATGCGTATCCTGAACGCGCGGGGCCTGGCCGCCGTGCATTGGCCCGAGCAGTACGGCGGCACGGACTGGTCGCCGTTGCGGCGGCACCTGTTCCAGGTCGAGCTGAGGGCGGCGGGCGCTCCGGTGCCGGACCAGGCGGCGCTCGAGCTGGTCGGACCGGTGCTCTACACGTTCGGCGACGAGGTCCAGAAGGCCCGATACCTGCCGGCCATCCTCAACGCCGACACCTTCTGGTGCCAGGGCTTTTCCGAGCCGAACGCGGGTTCGGACCTGGCGTCGCTGAAGACCAGCGCCGTGCGCGATGGCGACCACTATGTCGTCAACGGCCAGAAGACCTGGACGTCCGAGGCCCACAAGGCCGACATGATGTTCGCGCTGGTCCGCACCGACGCCGAGGCCAGGCCGCAGGCGGGCATCTCGTTCCTGCTGATCGACATGAAGAGCCCCGGCGTCTCGGTGCGGCCGATCTACACGATCAACGAGGGCCTCAGCGTCAACGAGGTCTTCTTCGACGAGGTCCGGGTTCCGGTCGAGAACCTGGTGGGCGACGAGAACCGGGGCTGGGGCTACGCCAAGTTCCTGCTCACCAACGAGCGCACCATGAGCGCCGAAACCCCGCACACGGCCTTCGACCTGGCCATGGTCAAGCAGATCGCCGCGGTCGAACCGCGGGGCGGGCGGCCGCTGATCGAGGATCCGCTGTTCTCGGCCCGGCTGGCTCGCTTCGAGATCGAGCTTCGCGCGCTGGAAACCGCCGTCCTGCGCGTGCTGCACATGAGCGAGGGCGACCCGGCGCTGAACGCCACCGCCTCGGTGCTGAAGCTGCGCGGCTCCGAATTGCGCCAGAGGATCGCCGACCTGGCCGTCGAGGCCCTGGGCGACCATGGGCTGGCGGTGTTCCCGGACGTGGAGGGGCAGGACAACATGGACGTCCTGGCCCCCGTTCCGCCGGCGCCCGACCATGCCGCCGGCTGGCTGTCGCGCGCCATGTTCCGCCGCGCCACCACCATCTACGGCGGCGCCAACGAGATCCAGCGCACCATCATCGCCAAGTCGGTGCTGGGTCTTTGAGAGGATAGGACGATGGACTTCTCCCTCACCCAGGAACAGGCCGCGCTGAAGGAGAGCGCGCGGCGGCTGTGCGAGCGGGACTATGGCTTCGAGCGCCGTCGCCACCTGCTGCGTGGCGCCGAGGGCTTTTCGCGCGACCTGTGGAAGACCTTCGCCGATCTGGGCTGGCTGGGGGCGGGCCTGGCGGAGGACGATTTCGGCTACGGGGGCGGCCCGGTCGAGACCGCGCTTCTGCAGGAAGAGTTCGGCCGCGTCCTGCTGGTCGAGCCTTATCTGTCCTGCGCGATCATCGCCGCGCGAGCCATCGTCGCCCTGGCCGATCCGGTCCGGAAGGAAGCCCTGCTGGCGCCGCTGGTCGGGGGCGAGAAGCTGATCGCCCTGGCCCATAACGAAGCGGCCATGCGCGGCGACGACGCGGCCGTGAAGACGCAGGCGACGCGGACGGCGGACGGCTGGCGGCTGAACGGCCGCAAGGCCTTCGTGCTGGGCGGCTCCAGCGCCGACATCCTGCTGGTCTCGGCCAGGACCCCCGGCGGCGTCACCCTGTTCGAGGTTCCGGCCGACGCGCCGGGCTTGGAGGTGATCGCCTATCACGCCGTCGACGGGCGACGGGTCGCCGACCTCGCGCTGACGGACGTGGCGCTGGGGGATCCGGCGCGGATCGGCGCGGAGGGCGGAGCCCTGGCCGGGATCGAGCTGGCCGTCGACCACGGGGTCATCGCCCTGATGGCCGAATGCGTCGGCGCGATGGACGCGGCCCTGTGGCTGACCCGCGACTATCTGTCGACGCGCAAGCAGTTCGGCGTGACCTTGAACACCTTCCAGGCCCTGCAGCACCGGATGGCCGACATGCTGGTCGAGACCGAGCTGGCGCGGTCGATGCTGCTGCGTGGGATCGCGGCCCTGTCGGACCCCGATCCCGAGGCGCGTCGCGCCGGGGTCTCCGCCGCCAAGGTCCAGATCGCCGAGGCGGCCGTGAAGGTCACGGGCGAGGCCATCCAGATGCACGGCGGCATCGGCGTGACGGAGGAATATGTGGTCGGCCACTTCTACAAGCGCGCCGTCCTGGCCCGCGGCCTGTTCGGATCGATCGACCTGCACCTGGAACGCTTCGCCGCCTGGTCGCGAAAGGCCGTCGCATGAGGACCCTGGGCGACCTGATCACCCGCGCGGCGCGGTTCTCGCCCGACGACGTCGCCCTGGTCCAGGGCGATCGGCGCTTCACCCATGGCCAGCATCTGGAGCGGGCGCGACGCCTGGCCTCGGCCCTGCATCGCGCCGGCTGCGCCCGCCAGGACCGGGTCGCGGTCCTGGCGATGAACTGCACCGAATACGCCGAAGCCTTCAGCGCGGCCTGGCTGTCGGGCTATATCCTGAACACTGTGAACTTCCGTCTGGCCCCGCCGGAGATCGCCTGGGTCCTGGGCGACACCGCGCCGCGCGCCCTGGTGTTCGAGGCCCAGTACGCCGAGGTGGTGGCGGGCCTGAAGGACGCCCTGCCGTCGATCGAGATCTTCGTCTGCATCGGCGAGGCCCCGGACTGGGCCGTCGCCTACGAGGACTTCCTGCGGAGCGGCGATCCGGCGGGGGCGCCGCTGGAAGCCCGGCCCGACGACATCGCCCACATCATCTACACCTCCGGCACCACGGGCCGAGCCAAGGGCGTCATGCGCTCGCACCGCGCCGAGCTGGCGATGGGCGAATGCGTCTGCCTGGCCATGGACGTGCGCCCGCGCGGCCGGATGCTGGAGGTGATGCCGATGTTCCATGCCGGCGCCCAGTCCAGCATGCTGGCCCAGATGTGGCGTGGCGGAGAGATCCATATGCACCGGGCCTTCGATCCGGAGGCGGTGCTCAAGGCGATCGAGACCGAGAAGATCACCCACCTGCACCTGGTGCCGCTGATGGTCCAGGCCCTGGTCGACCATCCGGCCTTCGACGACCACGACGTTTCCAGCGTGGAGACCATCCTCTACGCCGCCGCCCCGATGCCCGTACCGGTGCTGCGGCGCGCTCTGGCCCGCTTCGGGCCGGTGTTCGTCAACGCCTGGGGCCAGACCGAGGGCACGGGCACGGCCCTGCCCAAGCACCTGCACGCCGTCGACGGCCCCATGGTCGAACTGCTGGGCTCGATCGGCAACGCCTATCCGCTGACGGAGGTGCGGATCGTCGGCGACGATGGCCGGGACTGCGCGGCCGGCGAGGTCGGCGAGCTGTGGATCCGGGGCGAAGCGGTGATGACCGGTTATTGGAACAACACCGCGGCGACGCTGGAGGTCTTCCACGACGGCTGGCTCAAGACCGGCGACATGGGCCGGTTCGACGCCTGCGAGCGCGTGTTCCTGGTCGATCGCAAGAAGGACATGATCATCTCCGGCGGCGAGAACATCTACTCGCAGGAGGTGGAGCGGGCGATCGCCGAGCATCCGGCGGTGGCCCAGGTGGCGGTGATCGGGGCGCCCGACGAGAAGTGGGGCGAGGCGGTGGTCGCGGCCGTCATCCTGCACCCGGGCGCGCGGGCCAGCGCCGCCGACCTGATCACCCATACGGCCGGCCTGATCGCCAGCTACAAGAAGCCCAAGCAGGTGCTGTTCCTGGACGCCTTCCCGACCCTGCCCAGCGGCAAGGTCAACAAGGTGGCGTTGAGGGCGCTGCACGCCTCATCGCATGCTTGATCCTGTAACCCCGGAAGGCGGCGGCGCATTGACCCGGGCCGGCGTCGAACGGACAAACCTCGCGATGGCGTCCGCTCGGCGCCCGTTCGATCAGGACTGACGATGGCTTCGGCGCGCGATCCGGTTGTGGTGGGGGTCTATCTGACCCGGCAGGCGCGGACCTTGCCGGGACGGACGTCGCACGAGCTGCTGATCGAGGCGGTGAAGGGGGCGATCGCCGACGCGGGGATTGACCGGCGCGACATCGACGGCGTGGCGCTGGACTGGCCCGGTCCCGGCGGGGCGCCCGGCGATTCCGCCAGCTGGGCGCCCTATTTCGGCGCGCCGCTGAAGTGGGTCGACAGCCACTTCATGGACACCACGGGCGTGCGCGGCGTGCTCAAGGCCGGCGCGGCCATTTCGGCGGGCCTGTGCGACACGGTGGTGATCGGCAGCGCCCGGGCGGGCCCCTTCAACACGACGGGCGCGGCCGTCGGCTCCGGCATGGGGCTGGAATGGATCGACGCCTATGGCGCCTCGACCATGGCCTATTTCGCCCTGGTGGCCCGCCGGCACATGCACCAGTTCGGCACCACGCCCGAGCAGATGGCCCATGTGGCGGCGGTGATCCGCAACCACGGCCGGACCAATCCGGAGGCGGCGCTGTACGGCTGCGATCCGGTGACGATCGACGACATCCTGGCCTCGCCGATGATCGCCGACCCGCTGCACCGGCTGGACTGCTGCCTGATGAACGAAGGCGGCGCGGCGCTGATCATGACCACCGCCGAGCGCGCCAAGGACCTGGCCGTCAAGGGCGTGCGGGTGGCCGGCGGCGCCATGGAGTTCGCTCAGGGCAACTACATCAACCCGCCGCTCTATCGCGACGTCAGAACCCTGGGCCAGGCGGCGGTCAGGCGGGCCTTCGGCCAGGCCGGGCTGAGCGTGACCGACGTCGACGTGTTCTGCGTCTACGATCCCTGCTCGTTCGAGGTGCTGCGCCAGTTCGAGATGCTGAGCCTGTGCGGCGAGGGGGAGGGCGGCGATTTCGTCGCCGGAGACCGGCTGACCCTGGCCGGCGACTGCCCGACCAACCTGGACGGCGGCATGCTGGCCGGCAGCTGGACCGGCACCAGCCAGCTGACCGGCAAGGTGATCGAGGGCGTGCGCCAGATCCGCGGCGGGCTGGGGCCTCGCCAGGTCGCCGACGCCGAGGTGGCGCTGGTCACCAACGCCGGCTCCGGCGCCCAGCATCTCGAAACCCTGATCCTGACCGGGAGCTGAGCCATGGCCGACGCCGCGTTCGACTTTCCCGTCACCCCGCTGTCCCGGCCCTACTGGGAGGCGGCGGCGCAGGGGCGGCTGATCGCGCCGCGCTGCAACGCCTGCAAGCGCTTCTTCTTCGCGCCCGAGGTGGCCTGCACCCACTGCTTCTCCACCGACTGGGCCTGGGTCGAAACGGCGGGCGAGGGCGAGGTCTACAGCTACACGACCATCCATCGCGCGCCGGTTCCGGGCATGGCCACGCCCTATGTGCTGGCCGCCGTCGAGCTGCCGGAAGGCTTCGCCATGTTCGCGCATCTGGTCGATTGCCCGCCCGAGGCCCTGGCCTGCGGCCTTCCGGTCGAGGTCGATTTCCGACCGCTTCACGACGGGCGGATCGCGCCCGTGTTCAAGCCCCGCCAACCCAGCGTCTGATGTAGAGACCCCCATGTCCGACCCGCTGCATACCCTGACCCTGCTGGACGTGCTGCAGGAGCATCGCCGGTCGTATCCGAACCGCACCGCCCTCGTGCAGGAAGGCCGCCGCTACACCTACGCCGACCTGGAAGACCGCGTGAACCGGCTGGCCAACCTGTGGGAGTCGCTGGGCGTCGGACCCGGCGAGCGGGTGCTGTGGCTGGGGCAGAACTCGCTGGCCGTGCTGGAGGGCATCCTGGCCTGTTCGGTCCTGGGCGCCATGTTCTGCCCGCTCAACTGGCGCCAGTCGCCGGAGGAGATCGCCTTCGTCATCGACGACCTCCAGCCGCGCCTGCTGCTGTGGCACGAGGGCGAGATCGGCGAGGCGGTGCGGGCCGCGCGTGATCTGGCTCAGTGGAAGCAGGGGACCTGGATCCACTTCGACGAACCGGGGCCCGACGGCTACGAGGGGCGGCTGCAGGCGGCGGACCCGGCGCGGCGGGAGCGGCCGATCGACGTCCACGCCGGCTGCGTGATCATCTATACCGCCGCGTTCGGGGGGCGTCCCAACGGGGCGATCCTCAGCCAGGCCGGGGTGATGGCGCAGAACGTCAACATCATGCTGGTCCAGGCCCTGACCTCGGGGACGATCTTCCTGAACTCCGGGCCGCATTTCCATATCGGGACCCTGATGGTGACGCTGGGCGTGTTCCACGCCGGCGGCGCCAACGTCATGATCCGCCGGACCGAGGTCGCCGTCATCGCCGAGGCCCTGCACGCCGAGAAGTGCAGCCTGGCCTTCCTGGTGCCCAAGACGATCGACGAGCTGCACGCCTTCAACGCCGACGGCCGCTACGACCTGACCCACTTCCGCTCGGCCGCCCTGCCAACCGAGGACTATTCGATGATGGGCTACGGCCAGACCGAGGTCGGCGGGCTGGTGACCTGGGCCCACTACGATCGCAAGGCCGCCAGCATCTTCGGCCGGACCAGCCCGATCGCGGTGGTGCGGGTGTTCGACGAGGACGGTAACGAGGTCCCCGACGGCGAGGTCGGCGAGCTGGGCGCCCGCGGCCCGACCGTCGGCCTGGGCTACTGGAACCGTCCGGAGATCAACGCCCGTCGCACGCGCTTTGGCTGGTGGCTGACCAACGACCTGGGCAAGCGCGAACCGGACGGCTCGATCAACTTCGTCGGCCCCAAGGTCCAGATGATCAAGTCGGGCGTCGAGAACATCTATCCGGCCGAGGTCGAGGGCTGCCTGAAGAGCCACCCGGCCGTGGCCGACGCCGCCGTGATCGGCGTGCCCGACCCGCGCTGGATCCAGAGCGTCAAGGCGATCATCGTCCGCAAGCCCGGCGTTGACGTCGCCGAGGGCGAGCTGATCGAGCACTGCCGGGCGCGGATCGCCTCGTACAAGAAACCGCGCTGGGTCGAGTTCGCCGACGCCATTCCGCGCACGCCGGCCGGGCCGACCGACTACGCCGCCCTCGACGCGGCCTATGGCGGCGGCGGCTATCCGGGCGGCAAGGACTACAAGTACTGAGGCCTATCCGGCCGTCCGGCCGAGCTCCGCGGCCAGCCAGTCGCGGTGGCGCTGGAAGTGGTCGGGGTCGCGTTCGGAGAACACGCCGGTGGCCCGGCCGAGCACGGCTCCGGTCGCGGCCAGGGTGATCTCGCCGACATTGTGCCAATGGCGGCCCTCGATCCGGTCGTTCCACGACCGGCCCAGCAGCGGCTGGTCGATGGGGACGGGCCGGAGGAATTCGACGGCCAGGCTCTTGGTCACCGTCAGGCGCTTGTGCAGCAGGGCGACGCTGCCCAGCATCTCGTCCAGCACCGAGGCGGTCCAGCCGCCGTGCGCCACGCCCGGGCCGCCTTCGTGCCCGGCGTCGCAGACGAGGCGGAAGCGGGCCACACCCTCGGCGTCCAGGCCCTGGCCGCTGATGCCCAGGCGGCAGCGGCCGTGCGGGATGCAGCTGGCGCACAGCCGGACGCCGTCGCCGACCGGGGTGCGTTCGACATGTTCGCGCGGCGTGATCATAGGGCTTCGATCGGATCGTCGCCGACCCCGATCGCGGCGGTCAGGCGCTGCTGGGCTTCCAGCATCCGGGTCCACAGGGCCTCGGCCTGCGCCGCCCGGCCGGCCTCGAGATGGTCGACGATCTCCCGCTTGACCTCGACGTGGCGCGCCATGCCGGCGCGAGAGCGGGGCGCGTGCTGGACCCAGGCGTCCCCGACCAGTTCGGTCTGGGCCTGGATCAGGTCGCGCAGCGTCAGCAGCTCCAGGGCGATCAGCCGGTTGGGGCAGACCTCGGACAGGACGGCGTAGAAGTCCTCGTGGGCCCGGCCGAAGGCCCGCACGTCGTCGATCGCCTCGCCCTGCCGCTGGACCTCGTCCCTGAGCCGGGCGATCGCGTCGGGCGTCAGCTTGCCGGCCAGGAAGCCGATCAGTCGCGGCTCCAGGGTGATGCGCGCCTCGTTCAGCTCCGCCTGGGTGGTGCCATGCGCCTGCAGGTAGACGCCGGTCGATTCCGACACCATCCGCGCCTCCGGCAGGGTGAACCGCGCGCCGCCGAACGCGCCGCGGGCCACCTTGACCAGGTGCTGGGTCTCCAGGATCCGGACGGCCTCGCGGATCGTCGGGCGCGACACGCCGAACCGTTCGCGCAGCTCGGTTTCCGAGGGCAGGGCGTCGCCCGGGCTCGGACGCGAGCGCAGCAGCTCCCGCCGGAGCCAGCGGGCGATCAGCTCCGAGGTCTTGGGGACGCGCAGCGCGCTGCCTTCGGCGCGGGCGTCGGGCGACCAACGCTGGGCGGATCTGGGGTCTTGCCGGCTCAAACGTTCGTCCTCGAAGCGTGCGTCAACGTGGCCTGCATCGCGCTTGTGGTCAATTATATATATTATTGACCTATTGGGCGCCCGGGCGGATAGTCGCGGCAGGTAGGAGACGATCACGATGAGCACCGGCGCCACGACCGCGAGCGACAAGATCTGGGTGAATTCGGGCGACAGCCACGTCTGGGAGCCCAAGACCCTCTGGACCGAGAACCTGCCGCCGTCGCTGAAGGCGCGCGGCCCGCACATGGTCCGCGACGGCAAGCACGACATCTATGTGGTGGACGACGAGAAGGTCTTCTTCGCCGCCGCCTCGATGATCGACGCCATCACGCCGCCGGGTTCCGAGAACTTGGACCTGCGCCTGGCCGACCTGGACGAGCAGGGCATCTGGGCCGAGATCGTATTCCCGTCGGTCGGCATCTGGCTGTCGGTGATGAAGGACCGCCAGCTGATGCACGAGTCGGTGAAGGTCTATAACGACTGGGCGCATGCCGACATGCTCAAGCGCTCCGAGCGCCTGCTGGCCACGGCCCTGATCTCGGTGCTCGACTTCGACGACGCGGTCGAGGAGACCAAGCGGGTCGCGGCGCTGGGCTTCAAGTCGATCTGCCTGCCGGCGACCCTGCCCGACCACCTCGAATACAACATGGCCGAGTTCGACCGGATCTGGCAGGTCTGCGAGGAGGCGGGGATGGTGGTCTGCTTCCACGTCGGCACGGGCACCTCCAAGCTGATCGTCACGCGAGGGGCCGGCGGCGCGCTGATCAACTACTGGGAAACGACCGTGCCGGTGCAGCGCTGCGTCGTGCACATGATCTCGGGCGGCGCCCTGGACCGGTTCCCCAAGCTGAAGATCATGACCGCCGAAGCCGGCGTGGCCTGGGTGCCGGCCATGGGCGACCGCCTCGACGAGGCCTATCGCCAGCACAACCAGTACGCCCACCCCAAGCTGTCGCGCCTGCCCAGCGAGATCATCAAGCAGCAGGTCTATTCGTCGTTCCAGCACGACGTGACGGCCCTGCCGGCGGTGATCGCTCACGACTACCGCAACGCGCTGTGGGGCTCGGACTATCCGCACCTGGAGGGCACCTATCCGCGCACCCAGGAAGTGCTGCACCACCTGTTCGACCACGTGTCGCCGGAGGTTCGCCGGCGCGTCACCCTCGGGGCGTTCGAGGAGCTGTTCGGCATCGGCATGCCGAAGGCGCTGTCCGCCTGAACCCGTCGCCCGATAAAAGCCCGTCATCCCGGGCCTCGTGTCCGGGACCCATTTGTCCGCCGCAGGTGCGGAGGGATGGCGCGCCACGGCGCCTCACCGCCAGCTGACCCAGGGGGTCCCGTCACAAGGGCGGGAATGACGAGCAAAATAAGGGAAGGGGCTGAGTTCCCTTCCTCGATCCACCAAGGGTTCAAGGCGCAGCCGCATCCGGGGCGGATGCGGGCTTGCGCCAGGCGGATGCTTTGAGAGTCTGCGATGAGTGGTGAGCGGACGTGTCCGATGCACGCTTAACAAAAAGGGCGAAATTTCAGTCCTGCGCACGTCTTTTCTTTGTTGCAGTATTTTCATTTCTCGCAACAAGGATGTCGACGATAAGCGAAATCGCGGCTATTGCGAGTAAGCTTACAAGAATAGTATTTATGTCGAGGTTTATTATTCTAAAATAACTCAGTATTGCGATGGCTGCAAATATGAAGCAGGCAATGCCGAAGACTTTTCTGAAAGCGCTCATTCTCTCCATCCGGTAGTGCCACCCGGGGTGGCTTAAGCCTACGCTCATGCTCAAGGTCCGCAATGGTCGAAATTCGTCATTGGCATCCTGCCGGCGAGCGGACGTTCAGATCGTCACTGCCAGCTCTTGTCGGGTCCGGTAGGCGCAAGGCCGGGGAGATGGGGAGCGACGCGTGAAGCTCAGGGGTATCAGGCCGTCCGCGCCTCGAACCCCTCCAGATAGCGCGCCAGGGCGGGCGGGACCTTCTTCTTTCCGGGATTGTAGAAGGGCGAGAGCACCATCAGCAGCTTGGGGATCATCAGTCGGGCGTAGGTCTTCTTGAAATGGGCCTCGCGGGCCACGGACCGCGCGCGTTCCTCCGGGGTCATCGCCGCGCGATCGACCGACAGCAGATAGTCGGTCACCCGCCGCGAATAGCCGCCCAGGTGCTTGAGGGCGAAGAAGAAGCCGTAGAGTCGGTAGAAGTAGCCGGCGACCGGGTTCTTGCGTGCGAACAGGGTCTGGTAGACGTCGAAGGCGACGCTGCGGTGCTCGAACTCCTCGGCCAGGTGCCAGCGCCACAGTTCCGACCCCGGATTGGGCTCGTCGGCCTCGAACCGCGCCAGCTTGCCGTCGAACACGATCTGGGCCATGCCCGATCCCAGGGCCTCGAAACCCTCCGCATAGGCGCAGTTGAACTTCAGCGACCGGTTGGCCAGGAAGTCTTCGTAGGTGGCCTCCAGCTCCGCCTCGAACGCCTTGAGCCCGTCATAGCCGGCGGCGTGAAGCTGCTGGTTGAAGGCGTCATGCTGTTTGCAATGCTGGGCCTCCTGCTTGATGAACACCACCAGGTCGCGGTCCAGCGGCGTGTCCTTCTGGTCCAGGGCCTGGCGGGCTTGGAGCATGATCTTGACCAGGAAGGGCTCGACATAGGACGGGATGGTCGAGGCGGCGTTGCGGGCCTGCACGTACTCGATGTAGGGCGACCAGTGCGGCTTGGTCTGGGCGTAGTCCCACTTGGGATAGCGGACCTTCATGGCGTGGCTCCTGCCAGGTTCATAGGCTCAGGAAGAACTGTCGGACGTCGTCGGCGAAGGCGGCCGGCTCCTCGAAGGCCGCGAAATGGCCGCCGGCCGGCATCCGCGTCAGGCGGACCAGGTTCCAGTTGCGGGCCATGGCCTCGCGCGGCGCGGCGGGCAGGAACTCGGCCGGATAGAGGCCGACCCCGGTCGGAACCGTCACCTTCAGGCCGGACAATCGCCCGGCCGCGGCCTCGGCCGCCGTCCCGGCGTACATCCAGATCGACGAGGAAACCGCGTCATTGACCAGATAGGTCATCAGGTTGGTGATCAGCTGGTCCTTGCTGAACCGGCTTTCGATGTCGCCGCCGGTGTCGGCCCAGCCGTGGAACTTCTCGATCACCCAGGCGGCGAAGGCGACAGGACTGGCCGACAGGGCCGCGCCGATCGTCT
This sequence comes from Caulobacter sp. GW821-FHT09A05, assembly GCF_059418465.1. Taxonomy (NCBI): domain Bacteria; kingdom Pseudomonadati; phylum Pseudomonadota; class Alphaproteobacteria; order Caulobacterales; family Caulobacteraceae; genus Caulobacter; species Caulobacter sp. GW821-FHT09A05. Next base: position 11,698 of record NZ_JBWKPX010000025.1, on the reverse strand, counting down.
GGGGCTTGGTCATGTGCTCGAGCATGTAGGCGGACTCGCGCCGCTGCACCGCCTCATAGGCCGCGCGCCATTCGACCTCGCCCTCGACGGCCTCGCTGGCGGGGACGGGCTGGGGGATGCACAGGTTCAGGTGCAGGCCCGCCACGTGCCGCGGCGCGTCGTGGGCCAACCAGCTGGAGACCGCGCTGCCGAAGTCGCCGCCCTGCAGGAAGAAGCGGTCGCGGCCAAGATGCTCGACCATCAGGGCGCGCCACATCTCCGACACTCGGCGTGGCCCGATCGGCCTGGTCGGTCGCGAGGAAAAGCCGAAGCCGGGCAGGGAAGGGATGACCAGGTCGAAGCCGTCCTCGGCCCGTCCGCCGAACCGCTCCGGGAACGCCAGCCGCTCGGCCGCCTGGTCGAACTCCAGGATCGAGCCCGGCCAGCCGTGGGTCATCAGGATCGGACCGCGCCCGCCCGAGCCCTTGATGTGCTGGAAGCGCACGTCGACATCGTCGATGCGAACGCTGAACTGGGGAAAGCGGTTGAGGTGGGCTTCCCAGCGCCGCCAGTCGTAGCCGTCGAGCCAATAGTCCACGAGCTGGCGCAAATAGGCCGCGTCCACGCCATAGGCCCAGCCCGATCCGGGCGGCGCATAGGTGATGTCCGCCGCGCGCAGCCCCGCGCGGATGTGCTGTAGGCGCGCCTCGGGTACGGCGATTTCGAACGGCGTTGGAGCATCCATGGCCGCAGCATGACCCCCGCCGCCTCGTCCGGGAAACCTTCCGGCGCGCCCGGGGCAGGGTTATCGCGGAGACGATGCCTTGGGGCCGCTTGGGTGACGGCGCCCGCCCGCGAGGCCTAGGCTGGACGCAAGCCGTGGAACGGTCGGCGCGAGGAGGAACGGCTCATGACGCATCCGCTGGACGCTCACGACCTGATGCGCGCCGCCCAGGATGCGACCGGCCTCGCCGACTGGGGCGGCGAACTTTTTCGCGAACCGCTGGAGGTCCTCTCCCACGACCTGATTGTGCACGCCGATCTCAACGCCCGCGGGGTCGAGCGCGCCCGGCGGCGCCTGGTCGACAATCTGAAGGGGCGGCTCTCGCTGGCCGAGGACCGCAAGCGGTTCCCGGGCGTCGCCGACGAGGCCATCGTCAGGCCGATCTTCGTCGCCGGCCTGCCGCGCGCCGGCTCGACCTTCTTTCACAATCTCCTGGCCGCCGATCCGGCCAACCGCTCGCCCCGCATGTGGGAGATCATGTTCCCCTCGCCGCCGCCGCGGGAGGCGACCTACGCCAGCGACCCCCGCATCGAGGCCTGCCGCGCGGCGCTGGATTTCGAGGGCTTCCTGTCGCCGGCCATGCAGGGCATCCATCCCTACGGCGCCGAGCGTCCGGAGGAGTGCAATTTCCTGTGGGAGATGTCGCTGCTGACCGTCAACTACCCCGCCTGGTGGAACGTCCCCAACTACGCCAAGCTCCTGTATTCCATCGACATGAGGCCGGTCTACGAGGAGCAGAAGCGGGCGCTCCAGCACCTTCAGCACCGGTTCAAGCGCGATCGCTGGGTGCTCAAGACCCCGGCCCATGACTGGTGGATGCGCGACCTGGTCGAGGTCTTTCCCGACGCCGGCGTGGTGCTGTGCCACCGCGATCCGGCCAAGGTCCTGGCGTCGCTGTCGAACAACCTGGCGGTCAATCACGGCCTGTTCTCGGACGTCACGCCGGCCGGCTCGTTCGGCATGCTGGAGCGCCAGTCGCAGTCGATGCGGCGCGCGGCCCAGGTGCGCGACGACCATCCCGACCGGTTCTTCGACGCGCACTATCTGGACGTCCAGGCCGATCCGCTCCGCGAGCTGGGCCGCTGCTACGCGCGGTTCGGCGTGGCCTTCACGCCCGGGCGCGCCGCGGCGGTCGCGGCCTGGATGGCCGCCGATCGCGAGGCCCACGCCCGGGGACCGCGCCATTCCTATGCGATGGAGGCGTTCGACCTGGACTACGCCAGCATCGACAGCGTCATGGGCGGCTACATCCGCGACTTCAACGTCAGGCTCGAACGCGCCGCTTGAGGCGCCGAAAGGCGACACCGATGGTAACTTTTGACGAGGCGCCGATGATCGACCAGACAGCCCGAGACGAGTGGCGCGCCCATTGGAAGGTGGTGCTCGGCACCTTCATCGCCATGGGCCTGGGCTATGGCGGCTGGTCGTTCACCCAGAGCCAGTTCGTCCAGCCCCTGCAGACGGCGTTCGGCTGGAGCCGGGGGCAGATCGCCGTGGCCTTCCAGGTTGCCCTGTTCGCCGGTCTCGTCGCGCCGCTGTTCGGCCGGCTGATCGACCGGGTGGGGGTGCGGCCGGTGCTCTGCACCTGCCTGGTCCTGGTCGGCGCCAGCTACCTGCTGATCGCCCACAGCGGCGGCAACTACGCCCTGTTCGTCGCCGCCTACGGGCTGCTGGTCTTCGCCGGCATGGGCACGACGGGGATCGCCTTCACCCGCGCCGTGGCCGGCTGGTTCACCACCTCGCGGGGGACCGCGCTGGCGGTGTCGCGCATCGGCTATTCGCTGGCCGGGGCCTTCATGCCGGTCCTCGTCTTCCACGTCATCAAGACCCATGGCTGGCAGGCCGGCTACTATCTGCTGGCGGCCGCCGCCCTGCTGGTGGCGCTGCCGGTCAGCTGGCTGCTGGTGCGCGACCGGCGCGAGGCCGTGGAGCTGAACGCCAAGGGCAAGCCGATCTCGGTTCTCAATCCGGCCCTGTGGCTGGCCCTGATTTCGGATCGGCGGATCCTGCTGGTCTGCGCCGCCGCCGCCCTGACCTATGGTCCCTGCGTGGGCATCCTCAGCCAGCTGCAACCCATGCTGACCGACAAGGGCCTGCCGGCCGGCGTCGCCGCCCAGTACAGCGCCCTGCTGGCCATTTCCGTGGTGGTTGGCACCCTGACGACCGGGCTGCTGGTGGACCGGATCTGGGCCCCGGCGGTCGGCTGCGCCTTCACCCTGCTGCCGGTGGTCGGGATCGCGCTGCTGCTGCCGGGAACGCCGACGCCGGTCATGGCGGGCGTCGGCCTGGTGCTGATCGGCCTGGCCCAGGGCGCGGAGATCGACGTGATCGCCTTCATCATCGCCCGCTATTTCGGCATGAAGTCCTTCGCCGCCATCTACGGCCTCAGCACCCTGTTCATCGCCGCCTTCGCCGGGCTGGGCGGCATCGCCTTCGGTTTCGCCTTCGACCATTTCAAGTCCTACAACCAGGCCCTGATCGGCGCGGCCGTCCTGTTCCTGCTGGCCGCCGCCGCCTACCTGTTCCTGGGGCGCTATCCGGCGGAGCCGGGCGTCAAGGCGCGCCAGCCGCTTTGAGGGCCGTGGGGAGCTAATCATCCCCCGACTTGTTTCGGGGGACCCAAGCCGAGCCTGACCCGCGTCCGACGACGCTTGGGTCCCCCGCATAAAGCGGGGATGACGAGATTTATGAGTTGAACCTTGGGTCGGCTGACGACCGACAGCGCTAGGGTCCGGACTCAATTGGATCGTTGATTTTCAGTTGCCATCCCGGCCGAAGGTCCGCCTGGCGGACCGTAGAGCCGGGACCCAGGGGCGAGCGCACTGCGCCGGCCCCTGGGTCCGGACAAGCGCTACGCGCTTTCCGGGATGACAACCAATGAGAGCGCCGATTTCGCTTGGGTGTCACCGACACGCAATCGAGTACGGGCCCTAGGCGACCTCGCCCGCCCGCGCCCGGCGGTGGTACTCGCCCGGCGTCAGTCCGGTGTGCTTGCGAAACAGGCTCTTGAAGAACCGCGGATCGGAATAGCCGACCAGATAGCCGACCCGGTCCACCTTGCGGGCGGACCGCGCCAGCATGCGCTTGGCCGCCTCGATCCGAAGCCGCTGCAGATAGTCGACCGGCGTCATGCCGAGACTGGCCATGAACCGGCGCGAGAGGGTCCGCGGATGGACCGCCATCGCCGCCGACAGGTCGGCCATCTGCGGCTTCTGGGCGAAGCGCAACTGCAGCCAGTGAGCGGCGCGCTTCACCAGCTCGTCCTCGCGCAGCACCGTGGGCGAGAAGGCGAGGGCGGGGTCGGGCCCGTCGGGATAGCGGTCGACGCCGGTGATCCGCTCGATCCAGGTCGCCACGTCCGGCGACATGATCGCCTCGATGATCCGCACGGCCAGGGCCGGCTCGGCGACATGGGCGCCGGCCAGGAACAGGTCGTCATGAACCTGGACCTTGCGGTCGACGTCGAACGTCAGGTGCGGATGGAGCCGCGCCATCGGCCGTTCCAGCCACCAGGGCAGGGGGACGACCACCCCGGCCAGCACGCCCGCCCGGGCCAGGACCGCCATGCCGCTGCCGCTCGCCGCGAGCCTGCAGCCCTCGTCATGCGCCGCGGCCAGCCAGTCGCCGAGGGTGTGCAGCGGTTCCAGCCGGGCGGCCAGCGCCTCGGGTTTGCCGATCGCGAAGGGCGCGACATAGATCAGGTCGTACGGGCCCGAGTGCAGGCCCTCGTCCACCGACAGCAGCCGTCCGTTCTCGGCCCGCACCGCCTCGCCGGAGGCCGAGACCAGCCGCACGTCGAGGGTGGGCGGCAGGGCCTCGCGCTCCCCGTACTGCTGCTCGGTGTAGCGGTTGGCCAGGCTCAGGGCGTCGACCAGCTCGAACACCGCATTGGTCAGGACCCCGTCGGTGACGACGACGGCGACGCGCAGCATCGGCCTTCTCCCATCCTGTCCGTTCCAGCGACCTGATTGTCCGGATCGCCCCTCTACCGTCGGCGCTGGGAGGATCATCGTCAAAGAAAAACAGGGAGCCCCAGGCATGTCGGTTCGATCGGAGCTGGTGGACGCCGCCGTCCACGAAGACGTCTTCGACAGGTCGTATCCCGACCTCGAGGCGCGCCAGCTGGAAGCCGCGCGCGAGCTGTTCGCCGAACGCCGCGAGCAGATCCCCGTCCTGCGCCGTCGCGCGACGGAAAGCGGCGTGGGCGAGATCCGCCGCCTGGACGACCTCGTGCCGCTGCTGTTCGCCCACACCGCCTACAAGTCCTATCCCGCCAGCTTCGTGGAGCAGGGGCGGTGGGACCGGCTGCTGCAGTGGATGCAGACCCTGTCGACCCAGACGGTGACCGATGTCGACGTCGAGGGCGTGCGGGATGTCGACGACTGGATGGACCGCCTGCGCGCCGCCGGCCACATGGTGCTGGCCACCAGCGGCTCCAGCGGCAAGGTCTCGTTCCTCAACCACACCCGGGGCGATTCCGAGAACAAGCGGCGTCACTACCGCCGCATGAGCGGCTGGCCCTACGTCAAGGCCGACAACAGCCGGGTGGTGTTCCTGACCAGCCCTTCGAAGGGCCCCAACAGCGCCATCGAGGCGGCGGTGAACTCGGCCGCCGTCTGGGCCCGGCCCGGCGAGGCCCACTTCCTGACCGACGAGCCCCTGCGCCTGGCCGACATCAGCGCCTCGGCCGCCCTCAACAAGCGCATGGCCGAGGGCCTGGCGACGCCGGGCGAGATCGCGTTCGCCAGGGTCGAGGCCCAGGTGCGGGCCGAACGCATGAGCGCGGCGCTGGACGACTTCGTGGAAAAGCTCCTGTCGCACCGCCATGAACCGATCGTGGTCTCGGCCCTGTGGGCGCAGCACATGGCGATCATCGACCGCGCCAAGGCCCTGGGCGTCGAGGACGGCGGCTTCCATCCCGACAGCCTGGTCAGCGCCGGCGGCGGGCTGAAGGGCGTGACCCTGCCCGACGACTACAAGGAGCGGGTCGACCGCTTCTACGGCAAGGTGATCCGCAACAACGCCTACGGCATGACCGAGATGGCCCAGACCTGTCCCAAGTGCCAGTGCGGCCGCTATCACCGGCCGCCGGGCCTGATCTGGCTGCTGCTGGACCGCGACGGCGAGCGCCTGCTGACCGCCGACGACGGCGAGGACGGCGTCGTCGAGGGCCGGTTCGCCTTCCTGGACCTGCTCTACGAAGGCCGCTGGGGCGGTCTGATCAGCGGCGACAAGGTCACGATCGACTTCAAGGACTGTCCGTGCGGCCGGCCCGGCCCGACCATCCTCGACACCATCAGCCGCTACGCCCAGGCCGGGGAAAGCGACCACATCGGCTGCGCCGGCACCATCGACGCCTATATCCGCGGAGCCGTGGCGCCATGAACGCGATCCTTCCGCCGCTCGCCGGACCCGCCCGGGTCCGCCATGTCGTCAAGGGACGGATCGTCGAGGGCGACGGTCCCGAATACGGCCGCGAGCCCAACCGGTTCATCACGCCGCCGCTGGATGTCGGCGCGCTGGTCTGGCCGCGTCCCACGCCCACGCCCGCCGCCGACGTGCCGGTGGACGAGATCATCGACGTGCTGGTCGCCACGGGCGAGGTGCTGAAGCGGGACGCGTCCGGCGCCTTGGCCCAGGCGATGGAGCGCAGCGTCGCCGCCGGCTTCTATCCGCGCGACCTGGTCGAGACCTCGTTCGCCCATCTGGGCCACATGTTCAGCCGCGCCGCCATGGAGTTCGTGATCGCCCAGGAGATCGGCGGCAAGGACCTGATGGACGGCTGGCGCGAGGTGGCGACGCCGTCGGGACGGCCGGCCCGGGTTCGGGCCTTTCCTTGCCGGCTGCTGCACGTCATCGCCGGCAATTCGCCCGGCGTCGCGGCCAACACCGTGATCCGCGGGGCGCTGACCAAGGGCGCGCACCTGCTGAAACTGCCGTCGAACGAGCTGTTCAGCGCCCCGGCTATCCTGGCGGCCCTGTCCGAGGCTGCGCCCGGCCACCCCGTCGCCCGATCGTTCTCGGCCGCCTATTGGCGAGGCGGCGACGAAGCGGTGGAGAGCCTGCTGTTCCGCCCGCAGTACTTCGACAAGATCGTCGCCTGGGGCGGCGAGAGCACCATCAAGGGCGCGCTGAAATATGTCGGGCCGGGCCTGGAGCTGGTCGCCTTCGATCCCAAGACCTCGATCTCGCTGATCGGCCGCGAGGCCTTCGCCTCGGAGGCGGCGCTGGAGGCGGCGGCCGAGGCCGGGGCCCACGACGCCACGATCATGAACCAGGAGGCCTGCACCGCCAGCCGCTTCCAGTTCGTCGAGGGCTCGCTCGACCAGATCGACCGCTATTGCGAGCGCCTGCAGGCCAGGCTGGGCCAGGCCCGCCGGTCCGCTTCGGGCGAGCCGCGCCCCATCGCGCGATCGCTGCGCGACGAGATCGACGGCCTGCGCGACCTGGAGGACTACTACCGGGTCTGGGGCGGCTACGACGGGCGCGGGCTGGTGATCCGGTCCGACGAAGCCGTGGACTTCTATCCCGAAGGCAAGGTCGTCAACGTCGTGGCCGTCGAGCGGCTGGAGGACGCCGTCCGCCACGTCAATGTCGCGACCCAGACGGTCGGGGTCTACCCGCCCCAGCGCAAGGCGGCCTTGCGCGATCTCCTGGCTTCGGCGGGCGCCCAGCGCATCGTCTCGCTGGGCTGCGCCACGCCCGAGGTGGGCCTGCCGCACGACGGCTTCTATCCGCTCCACCGGTTCGTCCGATGGGTCAACGACGAGGGCTGACGCGATCCCGAACGCGATCTTCCCCGCAAACGCAGGAAACGACCATGAACCTCCATCCTCATCTGCCGTTCGGCGCGGACGTCACGGGCGTCGACCTGCGCGATCTGTCCGCGTCGGACGGCAAGGCCCTCGTCGACGCCCTGGCCGAGCATCACGTCCTGCGCGTTCGTGGGCAGGACCTGACCAAGGGTGAGTACGACCGGTTCGGCCGGCTGTTCGGAGCGCCGATCGACTTCTTCTTCACCAAGGACCTGGATCCCGACTATCCGGCCCTGATCACCATCTCCAACTCGCCGGAGCACGACATGGGGCGGCGCGACGGCGCCTCGTTCTGGCATACGGACGGCTCGTACGAATACGTGCCGGCCTTCACGACCATGCTCTATGCGATCGAGGCGCCGCTCGAGGGCGGGGAAACCCGCTTCACCGACCTGACCGCCGCCTACGAGGCCCTGCCGGACGCGCTGCGCAAGCGGGTCGACACGCTCGACGCCCTGCACATGCTGGTCGGCGGCAAGCGCGGACCCGACGAGACCCCGATCAAGCTGGATCCGGACGCGGCCGATCGCGACGGCGGGGTGCGGGCCAGGAAGCGGGCCGCCGAGCGTCCCCGCCATCCCCTGGTCATCACCCATCCGATCAGCGGACGGCGCAGCCTCTACGCGGTCGCCGGCACGCCCTACGGCGTTGAGGGGCTGGAGCCGGAAGAGGGCGAGGCCCTGCTCGACGCGCTGAAGAGCCACGCGGTCTCGCCGCGCTTCAACATCGCCTTCAAGGCCGAGGTCGGCGACGTCCTGATCTGGGACAATCTGGCGACGCTGCATCGCGCCACGCCGATCGAATATTCGGCGGCCGAGGGCAAGCGCCGCCGCCTGCTGCGGATCAGCACCCAGGGCCTGCCGCCGGCCTATGGCGACCGGGCTCCGCTGTTCACCGCCCCGGAGGGGCACGCCTCGATAAAGCTCGCCTGAGCCGCCGGGCGATATCGGTCGGCCGATGGTTGTCGCGCGGACCCTGCGTCTCCGGGACAATGGAGGCAGGATGCCTTGGCCTGGGCGGAGCGTTGACGGTGAGCTTGGTGTTTGATCCATCGGTGTTCGTGACCCCTGACGGCGCGCCCCGCGAAGGCGCGCCGCTCGGCGCCCTGCTGTCGGCCCAGGCCTGTCTCCGGCCTGACCGTCCGGCCGTGACCCTCGAGACGGAAACCCTGACCTTCGCCCAGCTCGACGCGGCGGCCAATCGCCGGGCGCGGCGGCTCGTCGCCCTGGGGGTGAGGCCCGACGACACGGTGATGATCGCCCTGCCCAACGGCCTCGCCTATTACGAGACGGCGTTCGCGATCTGGAAGGCGGGAGCCTCTCCGGCCCACGTGTCGCATCGGCTGACGGACAGCGAGTTCGAGGCCCTGGTCGCGTTGATGCGGCCCCGGCTGGTCATCGGTCGCGGCGAGGCGGCGCCTTTCGACGGCTTCGAGGATCTCGACGCTTCGCCGCTGCCCCCGCTGGCGGCGCGGGTGTGGCGAGTGGCGACCAGCGGCGGATCCACCGGCCGGCCCAAGCTGATTCAGGACCGCCGGCCGGCCCGCTGGACCTCCGCCATGGGACCGATGCGCATGCGGCCGGGCGCGGTGATCCTCAATCCCGCGCCGCTGCACCACAGCGCGCCGTTCGCCCAGATCCTGATGACCGTCGCCCAGGGCGGCCACGCCGTCGAGATGGAGCGGTTCGACGCCGAGGCCTGGTTGCGCCTGGCGCAGGCCCACGCCGTGACCTACGCCTACCTTGTGCCGACCATGATGCACCGGATCATGCGCCTGCCCGAGGCGATGCGGGCGGCGGCCGACCTCAGCGCGCTGGAGACCGTGCTGCACATGGCCGCGCCCTGTCCCGCCTGGCTGAAGCAGGCCTGGATCGACTGGCTGGGGCCGGACGCCATCTGGGAGGTCTATGGCGGCACCGAGCGCATGGGCTCGTGCGTGATCGGCGGTCGCGAATGGCTGGACCATCCCGGCTCGGTCGGCCGACCCCGGCCCGGCGTCGGCATGAAGATCGCCGATGAACAGGGCCAGGAACTGCCCCCGGGCGAAGTCGGCGAGATCTGGTTTCGCACGCCGCCGGAGGAGGGGCCGACCTACGCCTATGTCGGGGCCGATCGGCGCGAACGCGACGGCTGGAACTCGTTCGGCGACCTGGGGCGGGTCGATGCGGACGGCTACCTCTATCTCGCCGACCGGCGGACCGACATGATCCTGTGCGGCGGGGTCAATCTCTACCCCGCCGAGATCGAGGCGGAGATCGAGCGCCATCCGGCCGTGATCTGCGCGGTCGTCGTCGGCCTGCCCGACGAGGATCTGGGGGCCCGTCCCCACGCGATCGTGCAGTCCGACGCGCCGCCGCGACAGCTGGAACACGAACTGCGCGCCGCCCTGGCCCGAACCCTCTCGACGAACAAGATCCCGCGCGCCTTCGAGATCACCACGGAACCGCTGCGGGACGCGGCGGGAAAGGTCCGCCGGTCGGCCCTGGCCGAGGCGCGACGCTAGAGCCCGCCCTCAATTGCGTGTCGGTGATACCCAAGCGAGATCAGCGCTCTAATTGGTTGTCATCCCGGAAAGCGCGTAGCGCTTGTCCGGGACCCAGGGGGCGGCGCAATGCGGTGGTCCTGGGTCCCGGCTCTACGGTCCGCCAGGCGGACCTTCGGCCGGGATGACAACTGAAAATCAACAATCCAATTGAGTCCGCAGCCTAGAGCCTGCCCTGGAGCGGGCGCCACGCATCGCTACCGCGGTGAGTGGGGCCGGCGGATTGACGCCGGCCCGGGGCTGTTGTCGCCTGGCGCGTTCCGGGACGAGGCTCCGCGGGCTGGCGCCTGTCGAGCACGGCCGCGCAACGGGTCTGGGAGAAGGCATGTACAAGCGGATTGTCCTGGCGTTCGACAGCACCGTCGAAGGACGGGCGGCGCTGCGGGAAGGCGCGCTGCTGGCCAAGGCCTGCGACGCGGAGGTCTTCCTGCTGTCCGTCCTGGTCGAGTCGTCGAGCGTGCTGGTCGCCGAGGGCGTGCTGGTCGGGGCCGCGGAAACCCATCTGGAAAGCTACCAGGCCGTGCTCGACGAAGGCCTGGCGCGCCTGAGGCGGCTGGGCTTCTCGCCGACCGGCAAGCTGGTGCGCGGCGAGCCGGCCATCGAGATCGGAACCTTCGCGCGACAGGTCGGCGCGGACCTCGTGGTGGTCGGCCACCGCAAGCGCAACCTGTTGGAACGCTGGTGGTCCGGCGCGACCGGCGCCTACATCGTCGACAACCTGGACTGCAGCCTGCTCGTCGCGCGCCAGGCGATGAGCGACCAGGACTTCGAGGCGAAGCTGGGAAGCCCGGCGTGACGGCCGACGGCGCAGGGATCCGGCCGACTAGGGACCGTCCTCAATTGCGTGTCGGTGATACCCAAGCGAAATCGGCGCTCTAATTGGTTGTCATCCCGGGACCCAGGGGTCGGCGCAGTGCGCTCGCCCCTGGGTCCCGGCTCTACGGTCCGCCAGGCGGACCTTCGGCCGGGATGACAACTGAAAATCAACGATCCAATTGAGTCCGCACCCTAATCGGTCGGAAGGCGCGCGAGATAGGCGATGATCGCGGTGCGTTGATCGTCCAGGGCGCTCAGGGCGTGGGTCAGGCGTTCGCGCAGGGCGGACGGGGCCGGCTCGGCCTGGGGCAGGAAGTTGGCGATCTCGGAGATGGTCAGGCCCAGCCTCTTGAGCTCGACGATGACGCAGAGCCTGGCCTTGGCGGTCTCGTCGAGCATTCGCATGTTCTTGACGCCGCGTTGGCAGGCGATCAGGCCCATCTCCTCGTAGAGGCGGATGGCGCGGGGAGTCAGGCCCAGCTGCTGGCTGACGTCTCCGATGGTCGACAGCGTCGACGGGACGTGGCGAAGGGGCCGGGACGGATGGGATCGCGTCGCGTCCATCGGCGAGAACCGGGTCGCGGCCTGGCCGTGGCCCCGCTGAAGCGCGCGGCGGCGATGCCGCTCGACCAGGGCCAGGGCGGCCTTGGTCTGCGGTCCGACGATCGTTGGCGTGTTGTCCATCAGCCGAACTCCACCAGGACCTGGTCGGCGGCGACGGGGTCGCCGGGCTTGGCGTTGACGGCCTTGACGACGCCGTCG
>NZ_JBWKPX010000024.1:0-76956 GCF_059418465.1 Caulobacter sp. GW821-FHT09A05 | reverse complement strand
CGCCACGGGCCGGGCCATGCCCCGGCCCGTGGCGACCACAACTCTGACAGATCCCGGACACACAAGGGGTCGCGCCGCCCTGTCCGCCGCCCGCGGCTGATCCGCCTATCAACCCCTCATCCGACCTCGCTTCGCGAGGCCACCTTCTCCCGCAAGGGGAGAAGGTGGAGCTCACCGCTCCCTCACATCCAGCATCCGGTACCGCCCCAGCAGGAACGCCGCCGCCACGAAGCTGGTGACGATCACCGACACCACGATGCCGTTGACGCCCAGCTTCATCGGCAGGGCCAGCCACCAGGCCAGGGGTCCCATGATCAGGGCGTAGCTGATCATGTGGGTGACAGCGGGAATCCAGACCTCGCCGCGCGCCCGCAGGGCCTGGGCGCAGACCACCTGCACGGCGTCGGGAGCCAGGAACAGGCAGGTCAGGGCCAGGGCCGGGGCGATCAGGGCCAGGGCGGCCGGGTCGCTGGTATAGGCCCCGCCCACCAGGTGGCGCAGCGGATAGAGCAGCACCGCCACCAGCAGGGCGAAGACGGCGGTGACGGCGAAGGCGATCCAGCCCGCCCGGCTCATGCCCCTGGAATCCCGCGCGCCATAGGCCCGTCCCACCTGCACGGCCGTGGCGGTCGACAGGCCCAGCGGGACCATGAAGATCACCGCCGCCACGTTCAGCACCACCGCCCAGGCCGCCACGTTCAGCCCGCCCAGCCAGCCGGCCACCAGGCTCATGCCGGCGAAGGCCGAGACCTCGAACAGGTTCGAGGTCCCCGCCCCGTAGCCGACCCGGCGCTGCTCCTTCTCGGCGGCGGGGTCGCGGGCGGGCTTGTCGAACACGCCCATGGCCCGGGCGTCCTTCAGGCGCACGATCACCACCGCCAGCATCAGGGTGAAGACCGTGCGGGCCACGAAGGTCGACCAGGCCGCGCCGACCGCCCCCAGGGCCGGCAGGCCGAAGGTCCCCGGCACCAGCAGCAGGTTGACGGCCAGGTTCACCAGGTTGGCGACCCACATGTTGACCGTGACCAGGCCGGGCCGTCCCAGTCCCTCCAGCCAGAAGCTCAGGGCCACGCTGACCGCGTAGGGCGTCAGCGACAGGGAGAAGACGATCAGCGGCGCGGCCGCGCCCTGGGCCAGGGCGGTCTCGATGCCCACGTGGCGCAGCAGCGGCGGCCCGGCCAGGACCAGCAGCACCGAACCCGCCACGCCCAGCCAGAAGGCGTAGACCACGCCCCGGCGCAGCACGGCCCCGGCCTCGTGCGGCCGCCCCGCCCCCATGGCGCGCGAGCCCATCACCTGGGTCCCGACCAGCAGGCCGACGGTCACGGTCACGAAGATCGAGGTCGGGGCCCAGGCCATGGCGTGGAAGCCCAGTTGCCGGGCCGAGAAGTGGCCGACGACGATGGCGTCGGTCAGGCCCATGACCATGATGCCCAGGCGCGACAGCACCACGGGCCCGGCCAGCCGCAGCAGTTCGATCAGGTCGGAGACAATGACGCCGTTCGGCTTCCCAGGGCGGGGAGCCGGCGCGGCCGCGGAACGCGACATCTTCAGGGCCTTTCAAAGAGGCCGGGAAGGTGACCGATGCTCACGCTTTGGGCAACCCCGCTTCCCGCGCCGAGCCTTGCAACATCGGCGGCGGCTGGCGGCGCCGGACGCCCTTAACCTCGACCGCTAACGAACGCCTAAGCCAGCCCCGCCTAAGGTGACCGCCGGGCGCAAAACGCGCCTTCGGCTTGGCGGCCGAACCTGGAACCGGGGCGTCGATGGCGTTCAACAGCATCAACACCAATGTCGGGGCGATGATCGCCCTGCAATCGTTGAACGCGATAAACCGCGACCTGGCCGACACCCTGCGCCGCATCTCGACCGGCCTGGCGATCTCCAGCCCCAAGGACAATCCCGCCGTCTGGGCCATCGCCCAGAACCAGCGCGCCGAGTCCCACGCCCTGGACGCCGTGCGCGCCTCGCTGCAGCGCGGCCAATCGATCACCGACGTCGCCCTGGCGGCCGGCGAGACGGTGACCGATCTCCTGACCCAGATGAAGGCGAAGATGCTGGCGGCCTCGGACACCAGCCTCGACACCGCCAGCCGCAAGGCCCTGAACGACGACTATCTGTCGCTGAAGCGCCAGATCGACCGCACCGTGGGCAATGCCGACTTCAACGGGATCAATCTGATCTCGTCGGGCTCGACGGGCCAGGTGCGGGCCCTGGCCAACGCCGACGCCAGCGACACCATCGACGTCGACCACGTGGACCTGTCGACCACCGGCGCGGCCCTGTCGGGGATGCGCGCCGACCTGCTGGGCGCGCCGGTCAGCGCCGCCGAGATCAAGGCGATGAGCGGGGCGATCGAGAACGTGACCTCGGCCCTGTCCAGCCTTGGCACCCGGTCCTACGCCCTCGAGACCCACCTGGGCTTCATCGACAAGCTGCAGGACACCCTGGACGCCTCGGTCGGCCGGCTGGTCGACGCCGACATGGCCAAGGAAGCCACCAGGCTGCAGGCCCTGCAGATCAAGCAGCAACTGGCCATCAAGTCGCTGAGCATCGCCAATTCCGCGCCCAGCTACCTGCTGAAACTGTTCGGCGGCTGACCCGTCGGGCGGACCGGCGGCCCGCTTCATTCCCGAGGGCGTTCTGGACGGCGGTTCCGGCACGGCGTTCCCGGCGAACTTCGACCTATAGGAGACGCGCCCCCTAGACGGAAGCTCACCTCGACGGAAACCGGCCTCTTGAATTTGACCTTAAGATGCCATAGTGAGCATCACAGCCAAGCCCGGCCTGTTTCTGAGACTGGAAAGGAGAACATCATGCGAGCGACTTCAGCCCGTCAAGAAAATCTCCTCATAATCCAGACTCTTCAGGAACAGATTGCATGGGCAATTCGCTGTCGGGCGATGTCACTCGCCTGACCCCTTTCGGTGGGGTGAAAACACCTCGCCGTTTCATCAAATATCCGCTGTTCAGCCAGACGCCGTCGGCTTCCGTTTCTCGGGAGGGACGTCATGCGCGCTGACATGTTCAAAGTCATCGTCGAGCGACCGCGGTGGGGCGCTGCGCATGCGCCATCACCGAAACTGAAAAGGACCCCCGATCCGCATATCCAATACATTGGTCTGAAGCGTCACGCGTGCATCGCGGCGCCCTATTCAAAGTCGCTCAACGAAAACCTCGCACCACTTGTGCGATTTTTGCGAAGCCGGAGAGGGCGGCCGTGGGACAGCGTGTTCAGCGAGATCTGCGCCACTCTCGACACCGGCAGCACGATCAAGATGCATGTGCGCGAGCACATCGAGGACTACGTCCTGACGCGCATCTCGGTCGGTCGGCGCGGCGAGTGGATGCACGAGGGGGAGGTGCTCGGGCGCGAGGACCGATGGCGTCGCCGCCGGGCGTTCTTCGTCGATCCGCGTGACGGGATCCTCAAGGACATCAAGGGTCTCGCCCAATGCCTGCCCGCAGCCAATTGCGGCGGGAAAGGCGGTGCGCTGTGAGCCTGTCTCCTAAAATCACGCTGATCTCGGCGGACCCCTCCCGCCTGGATCCGGCTGCCGTCGACCAGCTTGAGGCGTCGGCTCGCTATGAGGGGATCGAGCGCGTCGTCGGCCTTCCCGATCTGCATGTCGGCGCTGGGATCGCGGTGGGCGCCGCGTTCTGGTCGCCCGATCGGATCTGGCCGCATCTTGTGGGCGGCGATATCGGTTGCGGCATAGGGCTGTGGGAACTGAGCAGCCCCGTGCGTAAGTTCAAGCTGGGGGCCGTGGAGCGCAAGCTTCACGGTCTCGACGAGGCTTGGTCGGGCGACACCCTGGCCGCCGTGGCGGGTTTCGGTCTACCGCCGAACTTGGCCGGCCCGGCGCTGGGCACGATCGGCGGCGGCAACCACTTCGTGGAATTCCAGCGGGTCGAAGAGGTCGTCAACGGCGAGCGTTTCGAGACACTGGGCCTGCAGGTGGATCGTGTTTGGATGATGGTTCACAGCGGATCGAGGGGATTGGGCCAAGCTGTTCTTCAGGCGCACAAGACAGAGCCTGTCAGCGCCGGGATGCTCGCGGCCAGCCCTGCGGGGCAAGCCTATCTGGCCGAGCATGATCAGGCTCAGGCCTGGGCCGTGCTGAACCGGCGGATCATCGCGCAACGCTTCTGCGACGCCATCGGCGCCGAGGGACGACCTGTGCTCGACATCTGCCACAACTGCGTGACGCCCCACCTTGGCGGATGGCTGCACCGCAAGGGCGCAGCCCCGGCCGATCGCGGGCTGGTCGCCATCCCAGGATCGCGAGGCGATTTCAGCTACTTGGTCGAACCCATCGCCGACGGCGCTGACCAGGCCCTTAGCTCGCTCGCCCACGGCGCTGGCCGCAAGTGGAGCCGCTCGGACGCGCACGCTAGGCTGTCCGCGCGTTTCCGCATCGCCGATCTTCAACGGACGGCGCTCGGCAGCCATGTCGTCTGCGAGGATCGTCGATTGATCTATGAGGAAGCGCCCCAGGCCTACAAGGACATCCAGCGGGTCGTGGCGGACCTTGAGCACGCCGGCCTGGTGCGCGTCATCGCGCGGCTGCGCCCCTTGCTCAGCTACAAGACAAGGGCGGCGTCATGAGCGAGGTCATCTTGCACCTAACGTCCGGGCAGGGACCGCAGGAATGTCGGTGGGTCGTCGCTCAAGTGGCGGCCGCCTACGTCCGCGAAGCCGAGGCCTATGGCGTCGTCTGCGAGGTCCTGAAAGGCTTTGAGGATACCCCGTCATCGCTGCTGATGCGTGTCAGCGGCGACCAGGCGCCGGCCTTCGTCGCCGGGCGGATCGGCACGGTCCTGTGGGTCGGCGACAGTCCGTTTCGGCCTGGCCACAATCGCAGAAACTGGTTCATCGGCGTCGCCCTTGCGCCGGAGCCGGACCTCGTCCCGGATTTGAAGGCTGAAGACATCGACTACCAGACCCTGCGCGCCAGCGGTCCGGGCGGTCAGCATGTGAATAAGACCGATAGCGCCGTTCGCGCTACCCACCGCCCCACCGGTCTGGTCGCCACCGCGCAGGAACAGCGCTCGCAGCACGCCAACCGCAAGTTGGCGCGGTTGAAACTAGCCATGATGTTCGAAGAACAGCGGGGCGCGTCACGCGGCAAGGCCCGCCGATCGCAATGGAGCCTTCACCAGCAACTTGAGCGCGGCAATCCTGTCAGAACGTACATGGGGGTCCGCTTCACGCCGAAATCCGCGACCTGAACCCAAACGGGGCGGGCGGAATTCCCGCCCGCCCCCTTCCAACCGAGCCGCCTCCGATCCTGGGCCCGACGCCTTCGGCCGCCCCCCCGAACAGACGACGAGCATGTCCGCTGTCAGCCCCGACGGCCGGCCTTGTCGGCGGCCCCGGCCGCGTTCCGCGCCCTACTCCACCACCCAGTACCGGTAGCCATAGGCCGGCACGAACCCCAGGCCGCTGTAGAGGCCGATGGCCGGGGCGTTGTCGGTTTCGACCTGCAGATAGGCGCGGCGGGCGCCCAGGGCCCGGGTCTCGTGCAGCAGGGCCGCCAGGACCCGCCGGGCCAGGCCCTTGCGGCGGTGATCCGGCAGGGTGCGCATGCCGAAGATCCCCGCCCATTCGCCGTCGACCGCCCCCGCCCCCAGGGCCGCGACCTCGCCGTCGATCTCGAGCCGCGCGAAGCGGGCGGGCGCGGGGATGCGGCCCAGGGCGTCCAGGCGCTCGCGGGCGTCGGCGGCGTTGCCGGCGGCGCTGGCGGTCAGCACCGCCTCGAAGGCCGGGTCGGGCGCGCCGGACAGGGTCACGGCCGCGTCCGCCGCGCCCGCGATCATCCCCGAGGTCTCCCCCACCATCACCACCGTGCCGTGGGTGGGCCTGTAGCCGCGGGCCCGCAGGTGCTCGGACAGGTTGGCCGGGACCACCGCCCCGTCCGACAGCTTGAAGCGGGCGGGCAGGCCGCGCGCGGCGTAGAAGGCCTCGGCCGCGGCGATGGCCTCGTCGATCGGCCGGTCCGGCTCGCCCAGGGGCCAGCAGGCGTTGATCCGCAGCGACCAGCCGTCCGAGGCGTTCAGCCGCCAGCCGCCCAGCGCCCCGCTCTGGCGCGCCGGCCAGGCGCGATCGGCGACGATTTCGAGCAGGCGGGAATCGACGGTCATCGGGCCTTCCATAGCAGGCGGGCGCCGGTTCGTTGAACCGGCGCCCGCGAAACTGGCCTATCGAACGAAAGTTCGCCGCCTAGAGCGGCTTCAGGTTGGCCGCCGCGATCTTGCCGCGCTCCTCGGCGGTGTCGAAGCTGACCTTCTGGCCTTCGTCCAGGCTGCGCAGGCCCGCGCGTTCGACGGCGCTGATGTGGACGAACACGTCCTTGCCGCCGTCATCGGGCTGGATGAAACCGAAGCCCTTGGTGCCGTTGAACCATTTCACTACGCCGGTCGCCATGGAGTGTCTCCTAGAGATGGCCGATCCAATGCCCGGACAAGCGGGCGGGTAACAATCTCAGTCGTCCGGGTAGCGTTGGCAGCCCAAATCCAGGATTGCACGCCAGAGTGGACACGCGGCCGTTGAGGGGTCAATTCAAAAAACAGCGATATCCTTAAGGGCGCGCCTCGCTGCTCTTCAGCCCCGGGCGTCAATGCTCGCGGAGAAGGGCCTCGACCAGGCCCCGGGCTTCGGGGCTGGACCAGTCGGCCTCGCCCGACATCCGGGCCCGCTCGCGCCCCTGCTTGTCGTAGATGACCGTGGTCGGATAGCCGGCGGCGCGGGGCTCCAGGTCGAACGACATCTTGTAGTTCTTGTCGCGATAAACCTGCAGCGGCGGGTTGGCGGCCATCTCGGCCTGGACCAGGTTGAGGTCGACGTCCTTGTCGACGCTGATCGGCAGCACCTTCAGCGGCTGGGTGGCGTAGGCGGCCTGCAGCTTGCCGAGGGTGGGCATCTCCTTCTTGCAGGGCGCGCACCAGGTGGCCCAGAGGTTCATCACCACCACCTGGCCCTTGAAATCGGCCAGGGTCAGGGGCTTTCCGGCCCCGTCGGTGAACACCGTGGCCGGCGCGGCGCGCGGCTGGGCCGGTACGTCCAGCTTCTCTAAGGACGCTTTCTTGAATTCCTTGAGGTCGAGAACGCCTGCGGGTTTGAACGAAGCCTGAGCGATGACGTATAGAACCGCCGCGACGCCGATCAGCAGAACGGCGCCGATCACCCACCTCAGCGGGCCGAGCTTGCGCGCGGCTTCTTCCCTGTCCGACTGGAATTCGCTCATATGACCGACAACGCCTCTGATAAGCCCGCCGCGAACGGCCAGGGCCAAGCCATGTGGGGCGGCAGGTTCTCGGCCAAGCCGGCGGAGCTGATGCAGGCGATCAATGTTAGCATCGGCTTCGACAAGCGCCTGTGGGCGCAGGACCTGGCGGGCTCCCGCGCCCATGCGCGGATGTTGATCAGCCAAGGCGTGATTGCAAGGGAAGACGGCGAGGAAATCCTCAAGGGCCTGGACGCCGTCGAGGGCGAGATCACGGCCGGGGCCTTCCCGTTCCGCGACGAGTACGAAGACATCCACATGAACATCGAGGCGCGGCTGCGCGAACTGATCGGCCCGACGGCCGGCCGGCTGCACACCGCCCGCTCGCGCAACGACCAGGTGGCCGTCGACTTCCGCCTGTGGGTGCGCGAGGCCTGCGAGCGGTCGGCGGGCCAGCTGGAGGCCCTGCAGCGGGCGCTGGTGGCCCAGGCCGACGCCCATGCCGACGCCCTGATGCCGGGCTTCACCCACCTGCAGCCGGCTCAGCCGGTGACCTTCGGCCACCACCTGATGGCCTATGTCGAGATGTTCGGCCGCGACGCCTCGCGGTTCCGCGACGCCCGGGCCCGGATGAACGAGTGCCCGCTGGGCGCGGCGGCCCTGGCCGGCTCGCCCTTCCCGATCGACCGCCACCAGACCGCCGCCGCGCTGGGCTTCGACCGCCCGACCGCCAATTCGCTGGACAGCGTCTCGGCCCGCGACTTCGCCCTGGAGGCCCTGTCGGCCGCCTCGATCACCGCCACGCACCTGTCGCGCCTGGCCGAGGAGATCGTGCTGTGGACGACGCCGATGTTCGGCTTCATCAAGCTGACCGACGCCTTCACGACCGGCAGCTCGATCATGCCGCAGAAGAAGAACCCCGACGCGGCCGAGCTGATCCGCGCCAAGGTCGGCCGGATCCTGGGCTCGCTGACCACCCTGACGGTGGTCATGAAGGGCCTGCCCCTGGCCTATTCCAAGGACATGCAGGAGGACAAGGTCCCCACCTTCGAGGCCTTCGACGCCCTGGAGCTGTCCTTGCTGGCCATGGCCGGCATGGTGTCGGACCTGACGCCGAACACCGAGAAGATGGCCGCCGCCGCCGGCGCGGGCTTCTCGACGGCCACCGACCTGGCCGACTGGCTGGTCCGCGAACTGAACATGCCTTTCCGCGACGCCCACCACGTGACAGGCTCGGCCGTCAAGGCGGCGGAGACGCGCGGTCTCGACCTGGCCGACCTGTCGCTGGCGGAGTTCCAGGCCATCGAGCCGCTGATCACCGACGCGGTCTACGCCGTGCTGACCCCGGCCGCCTCGGCGGCCAGCCGGATGAGTTATGGCGGGACCGCTCCCGCCCAGGTTCGCGCCCAGATCGCGCGTTGGAAGGAACTGCTCGGATGATCCGTCCCCTCACCGTCTTCGTCGTCGCCGCCCTGGCCCTGTCGGCGGCCGCCTGCGGCAAGCAGGCCGAGCTGGAGCGCCCCGCCCCGCTGTGGAACGCTCAGAAGAAGGCCGCCTACGAGGCCGAGCGGCGCAAGGGCTCGGCCACCGCCAACCAGCCCGCCCGCGCCAACGGCACGCAGGAGAATATCGACCCGGCCTCGAGCAACCGCACGACCCGCGCCGCGCCGCTGGGCGGCACGCCCGACCCGTTCGGCGGCCCCTCGGGCGCGGGCTTCCCCAGCGCCCAGGGCAACTGACGCCACGACGTGAAATCCTCGTCCTTCGACAGGCTCAGGATGAGGATTTCAATCGAAACGCCCCTGCATAGCCCTCATCCTGAGCCTGTCGAAGGACGAGGGCGGAGCCGCCGACGCCGACGCGTCCAGGAAGACCCGACGTGAACCATTTCGAATACGGCCCCGAGGGCCTGGCCTGCGAAGGCGTCCCGCTGGCGCGCATCGCGGCCGAGGTCGGCACGCCGGTCTATGTCTATTCCCGCGCCACCCTGGAGCGGCACTTCACGGTGTTCCGCGACGCCCTGGTCGCCGCCGGGATCGTCGACCCGCTGGTCGCCTACGCGGTGAAGGCCAATTCCAACGTCGCGGTGCTGAAGGTGCTGGGCGACCTGGGCGCCGGGGCCGACACGGTGTCGGAGGGCGAGGTCCGCCGGGCCCTGGCCGCCGGCATCCCCGGCGAGCGGATCGTGTTCTCGGGCGTGGGCAAGAAGCGCGGCGAGATCGCCTTCGCACTCAAGGCCGGCGTCGCCGAGATCAATGTCGAGTCCGAGCCCGAGCTGAACCTGATCGCCGAAGTCGCGGCGGGTCTGGGCCTGAGGGCCAAGGTGGCGTTCCGGGTCAATCCGGACGTCGCGGCCGGCGGCCACGCCAAGATCGCCACCGGCAAGTCCGAGAACAAGTTCGGGGTGTCGTTCGCCGAGGCCGCGCGCCTCTACGCCAACGCCAGCAACCACGCCCATCTCGAGCCGATCGGCGTGGCCTGCCACATCGGCAGCCAGATCACCGACCTGACGCCCATGCGGGCCGCCTTCGGCAAGATGCGGGGCCTGGTCGAGCAACTGCTGGGCGAGGGCCTGCACGTCGAGCGCCTGGACCTGGGCGGCGGCCTGGGCGTGCCCTATTTCGACATGCCCGAACCGCCCTCGCCGGCCGAGTTCGCGGTCATGGTCGCCGAGGCGGTCCAGGACCTGCCGGTGAAGCTGGCGTTCGAGCCCGGCCGGGTGATCGCGGCCAACGCCGGGGTGCTGGTCAGCGAGGTGATCCACGTCCACGAACGGCCGGAGGGCAAGCGCTTCCTGGTCATCGACGCGGCGATGAACGACCTGATCCGCCCGGCCATGTACGACGCCTTCCACGACATCCGGCCGGTGATCCCGCGAACCGGCGAGACGACCTACGACGTGGTCGGCCCGATCTGCGAGACCGGCGACACGTTTACACGTGAGCGCGCCTTGCCGCCGCTGGCGGCGGGCGAGCTGGTGGCCTTCATGTCGGCCGGGGCCTATGGCGCGGCCATGGCCAGCGAGTACAACACCCGGCCGCTGGTGCCGGAGGTGCTGGTCGACGGCGACCGGTTCGCCGTGATCCGGGCGCGGCCGTCGTACGAGGAGATGCTGAGCCGGGACGTGACGCCGGATTGGGTCTAGGGCCGGCGGACCGCGATCCTCCCTAGTGCGGCCAGGCCTCGGTCAGCACCTTGGCCTTTCCGCCCTTCCAGCTGACCTCCAGGGCCGGCGTCTTGGGCTGGCCTTCGGCGAACAGCTCGTAGATCACCACGCCGTCGTTCTGGGTGCTCTCGATCACCCGGACGGGCGCGACCTTGGGCGCGGCCTTGACGGCGGCGTCGCGCACCGGCTGCGGCGCGGCGGTCCAGGCGATGTCACGCTGGGTCTCGACGATCGTCCAGGCGCCGTTCTTCTCCAGCAGGTCGAACTCGATCTCGGCGCCGTCAGGCAGCACGCCCTCCACGTCGTAGTAGCGGCGGTCCTCGCGCTCCTTGAGTTCGGCCTCGCTGATCCTCAGGCCGGGCGCGGCGGCTGTGACCGCGGCGACCACGGCCGGCGGCAGGTCGGCGGGCGCCACCGGCGTGACCTTGGTCTCGGGCGCCCCGGCCACGGCGACGCCGGCGACGGCGGCGAGGGCCAGGGTCTGGAACGGCGTCGAACGCATCGGCATGTCGGATCTCCTGGGGCGGTTCTCCAGAGTGACACCGGTATCACAAACCCGAAGCACGGTGAACGATTGAACGCGCGCGGACTTTGACTTCAAATCGCGGCGGGGCGGGCCGACGAAGGAGCCATCTATGACGCTGCACAAGAGTCTGGCCGGCGCGGTCGCCCTGGCCGTCCTGATCCCCGGAGCCGCTCTCGCCCACCACGGCTGGAGTTCCTACGACGCCGAAAAGGTCCTGACCGTCACCGGGCCCCTGACTGACGTCGCCTGGCGCAACCCGCACGGCGAGGCCAAGATCAAGCATGCCGGCAAGACCTGGGCCGTCATCCTGGCGCCGGTCGCCCGCATGGAGGCCCGCGGCCTGACCGAGGCGATGATCACCGGCGGCAAACCGGTCAAGCTGGTGGGCTATCCACGCAAGGACGGCGCGACCGAGATGCGCATCGAACGGGTCACGGTCGACGGCAAGACGGTCGAGCTGCGCTAGGTGGAGGCGCTCGCCGCCGCCCTGCAGGCTTCGCCGCTCGGGGTCTGGGCGCGGGGCTCGAACCTGGCCTATCCGATCGCCAACCTCGTTCACCTGCTGGGCCTGGTGATGCTGATCGGCGGGATCGGGGTGCTGGACCTGCGGCTGGCGGGCGCGCTGCGCCGGTTGCCGGTCGAAACCCTGTGGCGCTACCTCGTCCCGCTGGCGGTCCTGGGCCTGGTCCTGCTGGTCCCCGCCGGCTTCGTCATGTTCGCGGCCGACGCCGCCAGCCTGGCGGTCTCGACGGTGTTCCGCTGGAAACTGGCCCTGATCACGCTGGCCCTGGCCAACGCCCTCGCCTATCGCCTGCTGTGGCGGCGGCGCCTGGCGCGCTGGGACGTCGATCCGCCGCTGGGCGGACGGCTGATGGCGATCGGGTCACTGGCCCTCTGGCTGACCGTCGCCGGCCTGGGCCGCTGGATCGCCTACGCTTAGCGCCGGGCGCGCTCGTGCTAAGCAGGGGCGTCACCGAGTGAGTCTCCATGGCCCAGCACCTCGCCCTCCTGTCCCTGCTCGTCCGCGACTACGATGAGGCCCTGGCCTTCTATGTCGGCAAGATGGGGTTTTCCCTGGTCGAGGACAGCGAACTGGGCGGCGGCAAGCGCTGGGTCGTCGTCGCGCCCGGCGCGGCCGGCACGCGCTTCCTGCTGGCCAAGGCCAGCGACGACCAGCAGCAGGTCCTGGTCGGCGGCCAGGGCGGCGGCCGTGTCTGGCTGTTCCTACACACCGACGCCTTCGAGGCCGACCACGCCCGGCTGAGCGCCGCCGGGGTCAGGTTCCTGGAAGAGCCCCGCCACGAGGCCTATGGCAGCGTGGTCGTGTTCGAAGATCTCTACGGCAACCGCTGGGACCTGCTGCAGCCCAAGACCAAGGCCTGATCCATGCTTTCTCACCTGCGCCGCTTCCTCGCGCCCCTGTTCGTCGCGCTCGTGGCCGTGACCGCCGGTCCCGTCCTGGCCAAGCCCGCTCCGCTGCGGGTGCTCTATCTGGACCAGTCGGTCGGCTGGAAGCACGCCCCCGTGGCCCGGCCCGACGGCGGCGGCCTGGCCCCCTCCGAGATCGCGATGAAGGCCATCGGCCAGGAGAGCGGCGCCTTCACCGCAGAGGTCACACAGGACGCCCGCGAGATCACGCCGGAGCGGCTGGCGACCGTCGACGTGCTGGTGTTCTACACCACCGGCGCCCTGCCGCTGTCGCCGGAGGCCTGGGCGGCCGTCCAGACGCGTGTAAAGGCCGGCAGACTGGGCTTCGTCGGCGTCCACAGCGCCACCGACACCGGCTGGCCCTATGACGGCCCCGGCGAGACCTATACCCGCTTCATCAACGGCAAGTTCGCCGGCCATCCCTGGACCCAGGGCACGCCGATCCGCGTCGAGACCCTGGACCCCGACCTGGCCCTGGTCGGCATGTGGCCAGTCAGCTTCGACTACGCCGAGGAGATCTACCAGCACAGCGACTTCGACCCGGCCAAGGTGCGCGTCCTGCAGACCCTGGACTTCGCCGGCACGCCGCTGAAGCGGCCCTACGCCGTGCCGGTCGCCTGGGCCCGCCAGATCGGCCAGGGCCGGCTGTTCTTCACCAACCTGGGCCACACGCCCTCGACCTGGGACGACCCGCGTTTCCGCAAGCAGATCGTCGAGGCGGTGAAGTGGACGGGCCGGCGCACCGACGGCGGGGCCACGCCCGACACCCTGCGCCAGTTCCTGCGGCAGGTGAAGGCGCTGCTGGCCTACGAGCCGGCCGCCGGGCGCGACGACAAGGCGATCATCGGCCGGCTGTTGAAGATGGACCCGAAGTGGCAGGCCGCCACCGCCCAGCGCATCGCCGACCTGCGGACGGTCTATCCCGCCAAGCCCGACAGCGACCGCGCCCCGTTCGACGCGGCCTACAAGGCGGTGCTGGCGGACGTGCTGGCGCGGGGCGGCGTGAAATAGCCCTGGTCGGAAGTTCCCTCGATCGGGAACGTGCTTCAGGTCTCGAACGCCTCGGCGGCCAGGGTCCCCAGGTGGTCGCGGATGTCCGCCGGCCAGTCGGCGATCCTGGCCGCGAACCCGGCCGCGTCGCCGGCGAACAGCGCCCGGCTCATGGCCTCGAAGCCGGGGCGGTCGCCGGCCATGACCGAGGCGAAGCGGTAGGCGGCGTCTCGGGCGGCGCGGCGGCGGTCGGGTCCCTCGCTCTCGCGACGCGCGGCCTCGACCAGCTTGCGCAAGGCGACCGACGCTCCGCCCGGCTGGGCGGCCAGCCATTCCCAGTGGCGCGGCAGCAGGGTCACCTCGCGGGCGGTGACGCCCAGCCTGGGCCGCCCGCGGCCGCGCGGGGCGGCGTCGCCCTCCCCCAGCCGAAGCGCGATGTCCCAGGGTCCGCCGCGCAGGTCGAAATCCACCTGGCGTCCCTCGGGGTCGAAGATCAGCAGCGAGGCTTCCGGAGCCTGGGCCAGGCGGGCCTGGGCGGCCACCGCCACGTCCAGCTTGGGGCCGGCGGCGAGCCGCCGCTCGCCCTCGAACACCACATAGCCGCTCATCGCCGCAGCCCCTCGGCGTGCAGGGTCGCGCGCCAGTGTTCCCGGCGCTCGACCAGCAGCGAGGCCCGGCCCAGCCGCTCCAGCCCCTCGTCGTCGAGAATTTCCAGTACCTCGAAGCCGAAGGCCGCCTCGCCGTGGGCGTTCCAGGCCTGCTGCAGGGTCGGGCTGGTGTGGCCGCCGTTCCGCAAGGCGAACCACACGCCGTTCTGGCGGGTCGACAGGTCGGGCGTGCCGCCGATCCAGACCTCGCCGGTCGCCGCGCAGCGGACGGCGTAGATCCCCGCCTGGACGGCGCGGTCCTTGTAGTCGCGCACCAGGGTGCGTCGGGTGTTCGTCCTATCCATGATCGGCTTTTTACCCGGGTATTTTGTGGAGTCAATATTACCCGGATATATTTCTCGACCCATGCCCGCGCGCGCAATCCGCCGATGGCAAGGCCTCGCCAAAGGCGTTAGAGACCGCGGGTGAACGCAGGAGGCGCGAGATGGCCAATAATCTGACGGGAAAGCTGGTGGCGACGCCCGCCCAGCCCCACGCCGACCCCGTCGCCGCGGCCGACCTGGCCTGGTTCACGGCCCATGCGGATCGCCTGTTCCGCCTGCGCGATCCCGCGCCGCTGGAGTTCAAGGACCCGCTGGGCGACCCTGGCGACGGCTTTTCCTGGCGCGTGCTGGTGGCCAGGCTGGCCGACGGCCGACGCCTGCGCCTGCCCGTCTCCCTGGCCTGGGACCTGCATAACGACCACGCCAAGGACCAGCACCTGCGGATGATCTTCGACCAGGTCGCGCCGGAAAAGGCCAAGGCGCTGGTGAAGTAAGCGGGATCGGGGTCGCTATCCCCGCCGCAGCCAGGCCGCCACGGCCCAGGCGTGGGCGTCGTGCCGGAGCGCCACGACCGCGTCGCGCGGATCCAGCCAGACCAGGGTGTGATCGTCCTCGACCTTCAGCTCGGGCCGCTGGCCGGTAACGCGGACGACATAGATGCCGCCGTTGTTGCACACCGGCTGGCCGTTGGACTTCAGGAACGGCTGGCTGACCTCGATCACCCGGCGCTCCACCTCGACGACCAGGCCGGTCTCCTCGCCGAACTCGCGCACGATGGCGGCATGCTCGTCCTCGTCGCCGTCGACCGCCCCGCCCGGCAGGTCGAAATACGGCGGCCGGCCCGGCTTGCGGACCTCGACCAGGGCGATCGTCCCGTCAGGCCCTTCGGCGATGCCGAAGGCGGCCCAGCGGTGCTTGTACTCCAGGCCCGGCTCGGGCGCGTCGAACGCCTGCACGGGATCAGTCCTTGCCGTACAGGTCGTTCCACGGATCGGCCTTGCCGCTGATCACGTCGTCGACCGTGATCTCGGGACGATAGCCGATCTTGCCCGTGGCGCTGGCCTTCCAGGCGTCGACGACCATGTCGCGCAGCTGGGTCGCCCCGGCCGCCAGGCGCTCATCGATGAAGGCCTTGGCGCGCGGGTCGGTGGCCACCAGCCCGCCCTCCTTCTCCAGCCTGTACAGCGGCTCGACGAAGCTGACCGTCGTGGAGAGATAGCCCACCGTCCGCGCCTCGATCGTGCAACCGCAGTCCTTGTAGGCCGGCACCAGCGCCTTGACGTCGGCGTCGAGCGCCACCGCCTTGACCAGCGGCCCCTCGAAATTGCCGTGGGTGGCCCGGCTCTGGGTGTAGCCGTTCGGATTGGGATAGTCGCCCCAGCCGTTGTAGTGGACGCTCAGATGCAGCGGCTGGCTGGCGTCGCCGACATAGTGGGCCCAGACGCCCAGGTCGCGGACCAGCAGGTCCTCGCGCCGCTTCAGGTCGGCGACGTAGTAGGCCCTCTTGGTCGGGTCCGTCTCGGTCTTGGAGACCGCCTGCAGGATGCGCCAGTAGGTGAAGTCCTTCACCAGCTGCTGGTAGCCGTCGATGATCGAATACGGCAGGTAGCCGGCGTTCCAGCTGTCGTGGCCGACGGCGGCCAGGGCCTTTTCGTAGTCGGCGCGGGTGGGCGGCAGGGTCTCCACCGTGAACTTCGGCCCGCCGTACATCCTTCCCTCGTCGTCGATATCGAGGAAGTGGGCGGCGTCGCGGTCGGTGTCGTGGACCTTGCCCGAGCCCTTCCAGCGGTCCGGCTCGCGGGCGTATTCGCCGATCGCGGCCACCGCCTCGGGCGTGCGCAGGAAAGCCGGCAGGTCGCTGGGAAGGCTCTCGGCGGCGACGACGCCGACCATGCGGTGGCCCCAGGCGCCCCAGGCGAAGGCCGAGCTGGCGGGCGCGGCGACGGCGGCGATCATCGCGACGCTGGCGAAAAGGCGGACGGACGGCTTCATGCGCGCTCCAAGAATTGACGGCTTCGCGGCCGGGCGATCGCCGCGACTCAGCCCGCCCCGCAGACCGGCCCAAGACGCGTGCACCGCCGAAAAGCCGTGGACGACTCCGGTTTATGCCACGGCGACGCCGACCGCCAGGGTGGGCGTTCGCGCCCTCCAAGCGTCAGCATGCAATCCCTTGCCAGTTCCCGGTTATCGACCATCAGGGAACCAAAAGTGCGTTCGAACGATGGCGCCGAGCGCCGCCGCTAAGGGTGCGGCGCGGCATCGGGTCGCCTCCTGGTGGGTTGTCACGCGGCTGTGATCTTAGTAATCAGGCCGTCGACCGACACTCTACGCCGATAAGAGGCCCCCCTCGATGCGACGCACGTTTGCGGGATTTCTGGCCGTCGCGGCCATGTCCATCGCCCTCCCCGCCCTGGCCGCCGACTCGGACTCCAAGCCCGATCCGCTGGGTGACCTGATCACCGGCGCCCTGACGGGCACCATGCCGGGATCGGTCGAATACAAGATGAAGGCCACGCTCTACCACGCCGGCGCAAAGGGCATCCGCGCCCTGGACAGCCTGGGCTGCAAGGTGGTGGCCATGCGCACCCTGGCGGTCGACAAGACCGTGATCCCGCGCCGCACCGTGGTGTTCATCAAGGAAACCGTCGGCCTGCCGATGCCCAACGGCGAAAAGCACGACGGCTACTGGTACGCCTCCGACATCGGCGGGGCGATCAAGGGCAACAAGCTGGACCTGTTCAGCGGCGAGGGCCGGGCCTCCATGAAGCCCCTGATGCCCCTCAACCTGGCGACGCTCTCGGTGACCAAGGTCGGCGAGTTCAAGGGCTGCCCGCCGGAATAGGCGCCTTCGCCCGGAGGCGAGGCGTCCGGGCTTCTGGATTCCCGCCGTCTAGATAAAGACGTCGCTGGAGGACGAGGGCCTGCCCACGGGAGCGGGCCGCGGCGCGAACCCGACGCCCGGCGACGGCGCGGGCGAAGCCGGCTTCAACATCTTGCCCACGCGCTCGACCAGATCTGCGCCGCTGAACGGCTTGAGCATGCAGGCCCGAACCCCCAGGGCGGCGCCGCGCTTGACCTCGTCGACGCCCAGGCGCTTGCCGACCAGGAGAATCTGGCCGCACGGGCGCGCGGGGTCGCGTTGCAGCGCCGCCATCACCTCGAAGGCGCTCATTTCGGTGATCGCCAGGTCCAGCACCATAAGCGCCGGGCGCATGTTGTGGGCTATTTCCAGCGCGGCCGGGCCGCTGCGGGCCGCCAGCGCATGATAGCCGGCCAGGTCCAGGCGGATCTGCAGCATCTCCAGGACGGCCCGGTCGCTGTCGGCGACCAGGATCCGCGTGCCAGGTTGGACCATGTTCATGGGCGCCCCCACGGTTTGTATCGGTGAGCCGTCATCAGAAAAGGTCCAGGTCGCCAGCGTCGTCGCCGTCGTTGATGCCGGCCTCGTCGCCGCCGAACGACGACGTCATCCGGTCGGCCAGGGCGCCCAGGGTGATGCTTTGCAGCGCGGCGCCGACCTCGATCTGCTCGGGCGCGGCGACGGTCTGGCTGAGGCTTCGCGCGAAGGTCGACAGGCCGGTCAGGTGCTGGCTGAGCAGGTCCACGGCCTGGATGCCCTCGATCAGCTGCTCGCGATGCTCGGGCGCGACGGTCCCCAGCAGCTTGCCGATCAGCGTGTCGAGGAAGATGCAGCGGGCGCCAGCCAGCTCCAGTTCCCACGACAGGACGTCGAACGTCGCCGCGACATCCGACCGAAGCTCAACCGCGACCATCGACAAAGTCTTCTCTCCCGAACCCAGGCCGAAGCTACGAGGCGAGACCTAACGGCGATTTAACCCTGGAGAGGTGTCCGGCCCGCTCCCCTGCGTCGAAACCGCGCGGTCAGAGCGCGGGGAAGCCGGGCTTGGCGAAGGCCGCCGGGAGCTAGCGCGCTCGCGTGAAGAGGCTGACGAAGTCTATACCAATAGTCGTTGAGTTCGACTCGTCCCCCTTTTTGTCGTCATCCCGGACCTTGCGCCCGGTTGGGAAGACTCAAGCTTGTCGGCCTGCGACGGCAGCGGAAGAAATCATCGTCCTTCGACAGGCTCAGGATGAGGATTTCTACTGAACCGTCGTTGAATTCGTCCTCATCCTGAGCCTGTCGAAGGACGAGGACGCCTCCGGGGCGCCGGCCGGCGCCGCATCAGAGTCCAAACAATTTCAACGCGATCCCACTAGGCCATCGAACCGGACAGCCGTGGCGCAAGGCCCGGGACGACGAGCTGTTTGGGAAGCGGTCGGAATTAAAGCGCTTGACCTTAGATCCCGTCGCCCACGTTCGGCGCCGCGCCGGGGGCCCGGGCGACGTGGATGCCGCACTCGGTCTTGTCCTGGCCCGCCCAGCGGCCGGCGCGGACGTCGGCGTTGGGGTCGTCCACCGGCTTGGTGCAGGGCCAGCAGCCCACTGACGGAAAGCCTTGGCTGACCAGCGGATGGGCCGGCAGGTCGTGCTCGGCGACATAGGCGTCCAGCTCGGCCTTGCCCCAGTTGGCCAAGGGGTTGAACTTGATCTTGCCGTCGGCCTCCTCGACCACGCGCAGCCGCAGGCGGTCGCCGCCGTGGAAGCGCTTGCGACCGGTGGTCCAGGCGGCGAACTCGCCCAGGGCGCGGTCCAGCGGCAGCACCTTGCGGATATGGCAGCAGGCGTCGGTGTCGGTGCGCCACAGGTCGGACTTGGGGTCGGTGACCGCCAGGTCGGTATAGGCCGGGCGCAGGTCGCGCACGTCGGTCAGGCCCAGCCTGGCGGCCAGCGACTTGCGATAGTCCAGCGTCTGGCCGAACAGCATGCCGGTGTCGAGGAACAGCACGGGAATGGCCGTCGACACCTGGCTGGCCAGGTGCAGCAGCACCGCCGATTCCGCCCCGAACGAGCTGACCAGGGCCAGCCTGTCGCCGAACGTCTCGTAGGCCTTGCGCAGGATGGTCAGCGGATGGGCGTCGCGCAGCTCGGCGTCCAGCCGCGCCGCCAGGTCGGCGGCGTCCGTCTTCGGGACGAGGGGCTGCGGAGCGGCGGTCGGCTTCACCTCGGTCGCGGTCTGGTCGTAGGCCATCAGACGGCCCTTTCCTCGAACGCCACCGGACGATCGTCGGCGGCGCGCTGGTAGACATGGCGATAGCGGTGGGCGGCCTTGGTCCAGACCTCCGGAGTGGCGCCGTCATTGGGCTCGAAGGCGTCGAAACCGCAGCGGACCATGAAGCCGGCCTGTTCCTGCAGCACGTCGCCGACCGCCCGGACCTCGCCGGTGAAGCCCAGGCGCTCGCGCAGCAGGCGGGCGGACGTATAGGCGCGACCGTCGCGGTACTTCGGGAAGGCCAGGGCCACCACCGACAGGCGCGGCAGGTCGTAGGCCAGGGCCTCGACCTCCTGGTCCGGCTCGATCCGCACGCCGACGCGGCGGCTGTTGGACAGCAGGATCTCGCCCTCGGCCTGGAAGCGGGCCAGGGACAGGATCACGTCGCCCTCGGGCAGGGCGTCGTCGTCGCCGACATGGACGAAGACATCCTCGGCCCACTGCGCCGTGTCGCCGACGAGCTTAATCAGCTTGGGCATAGACCGCCTCCTTGAAGGGCTCGAGGCCAACGCGGCGATAGGTGTCGAGGAAGCGCTCGTCGCCGGCGCGGATGTCCAGATAGCGGTCGACCAGGGCGTCGATGGCCGGGGCGACCTTGTCGGCCGACAGGCCTGGACCCAGGATCCGGCCGATGCTGGCGTCCTCCGCCCCCGATCCGCCGAGCGAGAGCTGGTAGAATTCCTCGCCCTTCTTGTCGACGCCCAGGATGCCGATATGGGCCACGTGGTGGTGGCCGCAGGCGTTGATGCAGCCGCTGATCTTGATCTTCAGCTCGCCCACCTTCTCGGCGCGATCGGGATCGGCGAACTTGCGGGCGATGTCCTGGGCGATCGGGATGGCGCGGGCGTTGGCCAGGGCGCAGTAGTCCAGGCCCGGGCAGGCGATGATGTCGCTGGCCAGGTCGATGTTGGCGGTGGCCAGGCCCGCGGCCTCCAGCGCCGTGTGGACGGCCGGCAGGTCGTCCAGCCTGACATGCGGCAGGACCAGGTTCTGGGCGTGGGTCACGCGCAGGTCGTCCAAGCTGTAGCGCTCGGCCAGGTCGGCGACGACCTCCAGCTGCTCGGCCGTGGCGTCGCCCGGCGTCTGGCCGATGGCCTTCAGCGACACCTCGACGATGGCGTAGCCGCTTTGCTTGTGCGGCTTGACGTTGTTGCGCACGAAGCGCTGCAGGGCCGGGCTGGCGGCGCGGGCGGCCTCGAAGGCGTCCGACACGGCCGGCAGGGTCTCGAACCTGGTCTGGGCGAAGGCGGCGCGGACCCGGGCCAGCTCGCTGGCCGGCAGGTTGGCGCGGGCATGATCGATCTTGCCCCACTCCTCCTCGACCTGGCGGGCGAACTCTTCGGCGCCCAAGGCCGCGACCAGGATCTTGATCCGGGCCTTGTAGATGTTGTCGCGGCGGCCATGGCGGTTGTAGACGCGCAGGATCGCCTCGACATAGCTCAGCAGATGCTCGGCCGGCAGGTACGAGCGGATGGTCGGGCCGACATAGGGCGTGCGCCCCTGGCCGCCGCCGACGATCACCTCGAAGCCGATTTGGCCCTCTTCCCCATTTTTGGCACGCCCCTTGCGCAAGATGAGCCCGATGTCGTGCACCTTGACCGCCGCGCGGTCGGTCAGGGCGCCGGTGATGGCGATCTTGAACTTGCGCGGCAGGAAGCTGAACTCGGGGTGCAGGGTCGACCACTGACGCAGGACCTCGGACCACACGCGCGGATCGTCGATCTCTTCGGCCGTGGCGCCGGCATAGGGGTCGGCGGTGACGTTGCGGATGCAGTTGCCGCTGGTCTGGATGGCGTGCAGGTCCACCTCGGCCAGGGCATCCAGGATGTCGGGCGCGTCCTTCAGC
Organism: Caulobacter sp. GW821-FHT09A05; assembly: GCF_059418465.1. Taxonomy (NCBI): domain Bacteria; kingdom Pseudomonadati; phylum Pseudomonadota; class Alphaproteobacteria; order Caulobacterales; family Caulobacteraceae; genus Caulobacter; species Caulobacter sp. GW821-FHT09A05. The sequence continues at coordinate 55,732 of NZ_JBWKPX010000024.1, read as the reverse complement.
TTGATCCAGTTGAACTGGATGTTCTGGCGGGTGGTGAAGTGGCCGTAGCCCTTGTCGTAGGTGCGGGCGATCCAGGCCAGGCGGCGGGCCTGGCGGGCGTTCAGCGAGCCGTACGGAATGGCGATCCGCAGCATGTAGGCGTGCAGCTGCAGATAAAGGCCGTTCATCAGCCGCAGCGGCTTGAACTGGTCCTCGGTCAGCTCGCCGGCCAGGCGGCGGGCCACCTGGTGCCGGAACTCGTTGGAGCGGTCGGTCAGGAATTCGCGGTCGATGGGATCGTACAGGTACATGAGCCTTACTTCCTGCGGATCAGGTCGACGCGACCGGTCGAGCGGGCCGCGCCGGCCGCGTGGCGCAGCGCCTCGATCACCTCGCCGCCGACGGCCTGCTTGCCGTGGGTGGGTTCGTTGGTGGGCCCGAGCGCCCGGATGCGTTCGCGGTAGCTGACCGGGGCCAGGCCGCCGTCGACCGGCGCCAGGTCGATCGGATAGGGATCGACGATCACGGTCGGCTGGGCCTTGGCGCCGGCCACGACCGCCTCGACCTCGGCCTCCTGGCCTTCGTCGAACAGCTGGGCGTCGCCGAAGCCCTCGACCCAGGCGCCGGCCTTCCAGAACACAACCTCGCCGTCGACCAGGCGATTGGCGGTGATGGCTTTCATTCAAAAACCCCGTTCATCCCGGCGAAAGCCGGGACCCATTCTGACTCGCCGCTTGGGTCCCGGCTTTCGCCGGGATGAACGGAGAGAGGTTGCGCCATCGCCATGGCCTCGCCGACCATCAGCAGCGCCGGGCCCTTCAGGCCCTCGGCGGCGACGGCCAGGCCGGCCAGGGTGGTCAGGATGCGGCGCTCGTCGGCGCGGCTGGCGTTCTCGACCACCAGGGCGGGGGTCGAGCCGGCGCGGCCGGCGGCGGTGAGGCGTTCGGCGATCAGGCTGGCGGTCGAGACGCCCATATAGACCACGACGGTCTGGTTCGGCCGCGCCAGGGCGCTCCAGTCCAGGTCCGGCTCGCCGTGAGCGGCGTGGCCGGTGACGAAGGTCACCGCCTGGGCGGCGCCGCGATGGGTCAGGGGCGCGCCGGCGCCGGCCGAGGCGGCCAGGGCGGCGGTGACGCCCGGCACGACGGCGCACTCGACGCCGGCCTCGCGGCAGGCGGCCAGCTCCTCGCCGCCGCGGCCGAACAGGAACGGGTCCCCGCCCTTCAGCCGCACGACGGTCAGGCCCTCCAGGGCCAGGGCGACCAGCAGCTGGTTGATGTCGTCCTGCGGCAGGGTGTGACGCGACTTGCGCTTGGCGACGTTGATCCGCCGCGCCGCGACAGGCGCCAGGTCGAGGATCTCGTCGGACACCAGGCCGTCGTGAACCACCACGTCGGCGGCCTGCAGGGCCTTCAGCGCCTTGATCGTCAGCAGCTCGGGATCGCCGGGGCCGGCGCCAACCAGGGTCACGCGACCAGGGACGCGCGCGCCCGTCCCGCCGCCGAGGGCGACGAGACCGCCCCCCGAACGAGAGGGGGACCGGGAAGCGGATCGGACCGGGGGCCGAGCCATCAGATTCAGGTCCTCTATAAGCCAGACGCCACGATCGACGCCCCGGACCGGCGACCTCGCCAAACCGGTTGCGCCGAAAGCATTGCGGGGCGAACCCTAGGGTCCGCCCCGCCCGCGTTCGCCGAGGAAAAGGGCCATCTCCATCAGCGAACGCTTGCAAATTGGTCGCGACCGGGCCACTTCGCAAACAAGGTCTTCTGCCGGGGCGTTCAGTAAAACTCATGGAAAGACAGTCCGAACGGCGCCGCCTCCCGCCCTTGAACGCCCTGCGCGCGTTCGAGGCCGCGGCGCGCCACCTGAACTTCAGCCGCGCCGCCGACGAACTGTCGGTGACGCCCGGCGCCGTGAGCCAGCAGATCCAGAACCTGGAGGACTATGTCGGCGCGGCCCTGTTCAAGCGCACCCCCAAGGGCCTGCTGCTGACCGACGCCGCCCAAACCGCCCTGCCCGCCCTGCGCGAGGCCTTCGACCGCCTGGCCGAGGCCGCCAGCCTGCTGACCGCCGCCGTCGACGGCCGCCGCCTGACCCTGACCGCCGCCCCCTCGTTCGCCGCCAAGTGGCTGGTGCCGCGCCTGGGCAAGTTCGAGCAGGCCCAACCCCAGGTCGACGTCTGGCTGTCGGCCGGCATGGAGGTCGTCGACTTCGCCGCCGGCGAGGTCGACCTGGCCATCCGCTACGGCTCGGGCCGCTATCCGGGCCTGGAGGTCATCCGCCTGCTCAGCGAGACGGTGATCCCCGTCGCCAGCCCCGAACTCCTGGCCACCAACCCCTTGGAATCGCCCGAGGACCTGGCCCGCCACATCCTGCTGCACGACGGCTCGCCGGACGCCGACGACAGCTGCCCCGACTGGGCCATGTGGCTGGCCGCGCGGGGCATCAAGTCGGTCGACGGGGCGCGCGGTCCGCGCTTCAACCAGTCCAGCCTGGTGATCGAGGCGGCCGCCAACGGCCGCGGCATCGCCCTGGCCAAGCAGACCCTGGCCCAGGCCGATCTGGACGCCGGCCGGCTGGTGATTCCGTTCGAGATCCCCACGGCGGTCGACTTTGCCTATTACGTCGTCCACCCCAAGGCCAAGGGGCGCCTGCCGCAGGTGAAGGCCTTCGTTTCGTGGCTGCAGGCCGAGGCGGCCGCCCACGAGGCGGCCCTCCTCACCATGGACAACGGCGCGGGCATCTAGGCCCCGTCGAGGCCGGGGCCACGGTCAGGTTTGGGATGGTCCCGGCCGCTCAAACCGGCTTAAAGAGGCGCATGATCAAGACGACTCTCAACGTCGACGAGCGCCTCGCCCCCGCCGACTGCCAGACCATGCTCGACGTCCGCCAGGGCGTCGACGCCCTGGACCGGGCGCTGGTGGCGCTGCTGGCCGAGCGCCAGGGCTACATGGACGCCGCCGCCCGGATCAAGGCCGACCGCTCCAAGGTCTTCGACCGCGCGCGCATCGAGGACGTGGTCGACAAGGTCAAGGCCGCCGCCCGCGACTCGGGCCTGTCGGAGGCCATCGCCGAACCCGTCTGGCGCACACTGATCGACCGCTGCATCGCCTATGAGTACGACAGCTGGGACCGCACAAAGGGGTAGGTGCTGTTCCCTCTCCCCTTGCGGGAGAGGGTTGGCCTCCGAAGGAGGTCGGGTGAGGGGTCGAAGAACGCGGAAGCCGTGACAAGCCCAAGGGCCGGTCGCGGCTTCTCCGTCTGAGAGACCCCTCATCCGTCGGCTTCGCCGACACCTTCTCCCGCAAGGGGAGAAGGAAAAGATTACCGATTCCCGCCGATCAGGTCCCCCAGGCCGCCGAGGATCGAGCCCTCGCCGGCGTTGCCGCCGCCACCGCCGGCCGCCTGCAGCATCCGGCCCGCCAGGCGCGAGAACGGCAGTGACTGGATCCAGACCTTTCCCGGTCCACGCAGGCGGGCGAAGAACAGGCCCTCGCCGCCGAACAGCACGCTGCGCACGCCGCCGGCCGTGACCAGGTCGAAATCGACGCCGGGCGTATAGGCGGCCAGACAGCCCGTATCGACGTGCAACTCCTCGCCGGCCTTCAGCTCGCGCTCGACCACCGTGCCGCCCATCTGGACGAACACCCAGCCGTCGCCGTCCAGGCGCTGCATGATGAAGCCCTCGCCGCCGAACAGGCCGGTCATCACCCGCTTCTGGAACTGGATGCCGATCGACACCCCCCGCGCGGCGGCCAGGAAGCTGTCCTTCTGGCAGATCAGGGTGCCGCCCAGCTGGCCCAGGTTGATCGGCAGGATCGCGCCCGGCGTCGGCGAGGCGAACGCCACGCGCGCCTTGCCCGAGCCGGTGTGGGTGAAGACGGTGGTGAACAGGCTCTCGCCGGTGACCAGGCGCTTGCCCGCGCCCAGCAGCTTGCCCATGAACCCGCCGCCGGCATCACCCGAGCCGTCGCCGAACACCGTGGTCATCTGGACGCTGGCGTCCTTCCAGACGAACGACCCGGCCTCGGCCACGGCGCTTTCGCCGGGATCGAGCTCGATCTCCAGGAACTGCAGCTCCTGGCCCTTGATCTCGAAATCGACGTCGTCGGCGACGCTGGCGCTGCGTTGGTGCGACCAGGGACTGTTGGTCATGGCGATGGGGGCTCCCGTTGAACTCGCCTCAGCCTAGGCGAGCGCCGCGCGGCAAGCCAATTACAGGTTCGTAAGTTGATGACCTTCCGCTGTCATCCCGGACGAGCGCGCAGCGCGAAGATCCGGGACCGGGGCCCGAGCCCGGCGCTTCCGGCGGTCCCGGATCGGCGGCCCTGCGGGCCTTGTCCGGGATGACAGGTGAACGTTGGCCCGCTGATCAAGAGTCAGCTGCTCTTGGCCGCTACCCCCTCAACGACCGCAGCGCCCGCTCGTGCGCATAGGCGGCGATGTCCAGCAGCGCCGCGTCCAGGGCGGTGCGCACCTCGCCGAGGCTCCGGGTCCCCGCCTCCGCCTCGGCGCAGACGTCGCCAAGCTGGAACGCCCCGACGCCGCGCGCCGCGCCCTTGACCGTATGGACCGCGTCCATCCAGCCCGGATGGCTCTTGTCGAGCATCGGCGCCCACAGGGCCGCCTGTTCGCGAAACAGGGCCAGCACCTCGTCGATCACCGTGGAATCGTCCATCGCGAACCCTTCCAGATAGGCGAAATCCACGGCTCCGCTGATATCTCGTCTGGCCAAAAAATAGTCCCTTGCGTTCCAAGATTCTTTGCGTATGTTCCGCGCCTCGCCGCCGAGGCAAACTACCGCTTCGGGCCGCGCGGGCGCATAGCTCAGTTGGTAGAGCAGCTGACTCTTAATCAGCGGGTCGTAGGTTCGAATCCTACTGCGCCCACCATTTCCCTCCAAGACTTCAAAGACTTTGCCCCTCCGGGGACGCCGTCCGGCGCGTCGCCGGGATGGCTGCGCGCCCTGACCTTCTACGCCGCCGCGCGGGCGGACGTAAGGGCACGATGGCCTCGTGCGGCTTTCCATCGGATGTTGCCTCCAACCGGACAGGAGCCGAGGCGATGATCACCCTCTATCACTGCGTCGGCGCGCGCTCGTTCCGCGCCCTGTGGGCGCTCGAGGAGCTGGGCCTGCCCTATGCGCTGAAGCTGACGCCCTTCCCGCCCCGGTTCCGCGAGCCGGGCTATCTGGACGTCAATCCGCTGGGCACCACGCCGACCCTGATCGACGGCGACACCCTGATGAGCGAATCGGCGGCGATCGGCGAATACCTGGCCCGCCGCCACGGTCCCAGCGACCTGACCGTCGGGCCGGACGAGCCGGGTTTCGGGACCTATCTGAACTTCCTGCACATGGGCGAGGCCACCCTGACCTTCCCCCAGACCATCCACCTGCGCTACGCGGTGTTCGAGCCCGAGGAGCGCCGCCTGCCCCAGGCGGCGGCCGATTACGTGCAGTGGTTCCTGTCGCGGCTGAAGGCGGCGGCCAGGCTGCTGGACGACAGCGGCTACGTCGCCGCGCGCCGCTTCACCATGGCCGACATCTCGGTGGCCTACGCCCTGAAGCTGGGCGAGCAGCTGGGCTTTTCCGAAAGCTTTCCCGAGGCCTTCAGGACCCACCTGGCGCGGATGAAGGCCCGCGACGCCTACCAGCGCGCCCTGGCCGCCGAAAGCGGCGGGGAACCCGTCCTGTGAGCCCGGACCGCCTCCCCGTCATCGTCGGCGTCGGCGAGGTCGTGGACCGTCCGTCCGACCTCTCCACGGCCCTGGAGCCCCTGGCCTTGATGGCGGCGGCCCTGCGCGCGGCCGACGCCGACGCGGGCGGCGGCCTGCTGGCCGGGATCGCCTCGCTGGATGTCGTCAACCAGCTGAGCTGGCGCTACGCCGACACGGCGGCCCAGCTGTGCGCCCGGCTGGGGATCGCGCCGGCCCGCGCGGTCTACGGGCCGGTCGGTGGCGAGAGCCCGGTGCGGTTCCTGCACGAGGCCGCCCGGCGCATCGCCCGGGGCGAGGCCGGGACCTGCGCGGTGGTCGGGGCCGAGGCGCAGTGGAGCGTCGGCAAGGCCCGGGCCGCCGGCGTCGACCTGCCCTGGACGCCCAAGCCCGCGGCGACGGGCGGCGGGCCGCGCATCGAGGTCCATCCGCTGGCCCTGAAGCTGGGGGTCTTCCTGCCGGTCAGCGTCTATCCGTTCTACGAGAACGCCGCCGCCCATCACTGGGGCCAGACGCCCGCCGAGGCGCTGGCGGAGTCCGGCGCCCTGTGGTCGGCCTATGCGGCGGTGGCGGCGGGGCAGCCCAACGCCTGGATCAGGACCGCCTTCGCGCCGGACCAGATCACCACCCCGCGTCCCGACAACCGGCCGATCGCCTGGCCTTACACCAAGCTGATGGTCGCCAACATGCAGGTGAACCAGGGCGCAGCGGTGATCCTGACCAGCCTGGCCGCCGCCCGGGCCGCCGGGATCCCCGACGACCGGCTGGTCTTCGTCTGGGGCGGGGCGGCGGCGCGCGAGCCGGGCGACTACCTGCGGCGCGACCACTATCACGGATCGGTCGCTCAGGACGCGGTGCTGGAGGCGGTCGCGGGCATGGCGCCGGACGGCTTCGACGCCCTGGAGCTCTACAGCTGCTTCCCCTGCGTGCCGAAGATGGCCCGGCGGACCCTGGGCCTGCCGGCGGACGTGACGCCCACCGTGACCGGCGGCCTGACCTTCTTCGGGGCGCCGATGAACGACTACATGACCCACGCGGCGGTCGCCATGACACGGCGGCTGCGCGAGGGCGGCGGGACCGGCCTGCTCTACGGCCAGGGCGAGTTCGTGACCAAGCACCACGGCCTGGTGCTGGCCGACCACCCCGCCCCGGCCGGCGCCGGAGCCCTGGACGAGGTCGGCGCGCAGGCGACGGCCGACGCCCGGCGCGGCCCGGTTCCGCCGTTCGCCGAAGACGCCTCGGGCCCGGCGGTGCTGGAGACCCATACGGTGCTCCACGACCGCGACGGCGCGCCGACCCACGGCGTCGCCATCCTGCGGCTCCCGGACGGCGCCCGGGCCCTGGCGCGGGTTCCGGCCGCCGACGCCGAAACCCTGGCGGCCCTGACCAATCCGGACGCCTTCGCGATCGGTCGGACCGGCGCCCTGAACACGGGCGGTGACGGGGTTCTCGACTGGCGGCTGTGAACCGTCGGGGCCGAAGCGGCGTTCCCCTGATGAAGGAACCCGTCCATGCCCCGCCTCCTGTCCAGCCGTGCGCGCCCGAACGCCCTGCTCCTGATCCTGGCCTTGGGCGGGGTGACGCTGAGCGGCTGCGCCTATGAGCATCCATCGCCGCCCGGCTACGCCTGGCGCTACATGGAGGCGAGCGACGAGGGCCCCAAGCTGGCCTATGGCCGTCCCGACAGCGACGAAGTGATGATGATGATGGCCTGCGCGCCCGGCGCCGCGGCCGTAACCTTGACGGCGGCGGACCTGAGCGGGGACGAAATCGCCTTGGCCTCTGACCACACGGTTACTCGCATGAAGGCCCAGGTTCTTGCGTCGGAGGTCGTCGGCGGCGTCCTTGAGGCGCGCACCTCGGTCGACGCCGCGGCCTTGAGCGCCTTCCGCCGTACGGGCGACCTCGATCTGCTGATCGCCGACGAACGCCACAGCCTCGACGCCGGGCCGGCGGACCGTCGGGACGTGAAGGCGTTCTTCAAGGTGTGTTCGGCCTGAACGGGCTCACAGCTCAGCGCCCCCGTTGATAGACCCGCACGTAATCCACCTCGAAGCGGGCCGGGAACGCCGCTTCGTCGACGCCTTGCCGGCCGCCCCAGCCGCCGACCGCCAGGTTCAGGATCAGGTACTGCGGCTTGTCGAACGGCCAGGCGCCGACGTCGCCCGGCTGGTCGTTATCGATCCGCACGAAGGCGCGGTCGTCCACGCCGATCAGGATACGGTCCTTGTTCCAGTCCAGTTGGTAGCGATGAAAAGCTCCGCAGACGTCGGGCAGCTTGACGGCCCCGCCTCGCGCCGTGTGGACCGTGTGATTGTACTTCCCGCTGTGCAGCGTGCCGTGCACCGTGCCCTCATCCCAGCCGACATGCTCCATGATGTCGATCTCGCCGCCCTGCGGCCAGGGCGCGGTTGGGTCGGCGGGCATCATCCAGATCGCCGGCCAGGTCCCGCGGCCGCACGCCAGCTTGGCCCGCACCTCGAAGAAGCCGTAGGTCCAATCGGCCAGCCCCTGCGTCATCAGCCTGGCCGAGCTGTAGCGCTGGCCGCCCCAGTCGGCCGGCTTCGGATCGGCCAGGTCGTCGTGGCGCGCCTCGATGACCAGCCGGCCGCCCTCCACTCGCACGTTCTCGCGCCGATCGGCCGCATAATACTGCAGCTCGTCGTTCCACCAGCCGAGCTTGTTCCGTGAGGTGTCGAACCGCCATTTGAGCGGATCCACCGTGGGGCGGTCGAATTCGTCGGCCCAGACCAGCCGGGCGTCGGCCGGGCGACCAGCGGGCAAGTCCACGCCGTAGCCGGTCTCGCCCTTGGGGTCAGCCAGCACCGGGCTCGCGGCGAATAACAGCAGGCTTGCGGCGACCCGCTTCAGCGTCGTGCCTCCCATGGGTGGTCCAACGCGCCGGTGATCAGGCCCGCCGCCCCGCCGCGCTGATGTTGTCGACGCCAAGCGCCGCCAGGCAGCCGCGCAGGATGCCTTCGGCGTCCAGGCCGGCCTGGGCGTACATGACGTCGGGCTTGTCCTGGTCCTGGAAGACGTCGGGGAGCACCAGGGTGCGGATCTTCAGGCCGCGGTCCAGGGCGCCGTGCTCGGCCAGGGCCTGAAGCACGAAGGCGCCGAAGCCGCCCACGGCGCCTTCTTCCACCGTGATGATCGCCTCGTGCTCGCGCGCCAGGCGCAGCAGCAGGTCGACGTCCAGCGGCTTGGCGAAGCGGGCGTCGGCCACCGTGGCCGACAGGCCGCGCGCGGCCAGCAGGTCGGCGGCCTTCAGGCATTCGCCAAGACGCGTGCCCAGCGAGACGATGGCGACGCTGGTCCCCTCGCGGACGATGCGGCCCTTGCCGATCTCCAGCGGGGCGGCTAGGTCGGGGATGGTCAGGCCCAGGCCCTCGCCGCGCGGATAGCGGAAGGCGCTGGGGCGGTCGTCGATGGCCACGGCGGTGGCGACCATGTGAGCCAGCTCCACCTCGTCGGCCGCGGCCATCAGCACCATGCCGGGCAGAGCGCCCATGAAGCCGAGGTCGAACGTGCCGGCGTGGGTCGGGCCGTCGGCGCCCACCAGGCCGGCGCGGTCCATGGCGAAGCGCACCGGCAGGCGCTGGATGGCCACGTCGTGGACGACCTGGTCGTAGCCGCGCTGCAGGAAGGTGGAATAGATCGCCGCGAACGGCTTCATGCCGTCGGCGGCCAGGCCGGCGGCGAAGGTCACGGCGTGCTGCTCGGCGATGCCGACGTCGAAGGTGCGCTCCGGGAAGGCCTTGCCGAACAGGTCCAGGCCCGTGCCCGAGGGCATGGCGGCGGTGATGGCCACGATCTTGTCGTCGATCGCCGCGTGCTTGATCAGCTCCTGGGCGAAGACCTTGGTGTAGCTGGGCGGGCCGGCCGCGGCCTTGTGCTGCTGGCCGGTGACCACGTCGAACTTGACCACCGCGTGCAGCTTGTCGTCGGCGCCCTCGGCCGGGGCGTAGCCCTTGCCCTTCTGGGTGACGACATGGACCAGCACCGGCTTCTCGTCGAAGTTCTTGGCGTTGTTGAGCACGCTGACCAGGGCGTCCATGTCGTGGCCGTCGATCGGCCCGACATAGTGGAAGCCCAGCTCCTCGAAGAAGGTGCCGCCGGTGACCATGCCGCGGGCGTATTCCTCGGCCTTGCGGGCCGCGTCGCGGATCGGGGTCGGCAGCTTCTCGACCACGGTCTTGCCCAGCTTGCGCACCTTGCGATAGGCGCCGCCCGAGACGAGGTTGGCCAGATAGGCGCTCATGCCGCCCACGGGCGGGGCGATCGACATGTCGTTGTCGTTGAGGATGACGATCAGGCGCCTGGTGGTGTCGACCGCGGCGTTCATCGCCTCATAGGCCATGCCGGCGCTCATCGAGCCGTCGCCGATCACGGCGATGACGCTGTTGTCCTCGCCCTTGGCGTCGCGCGCGGCGCAGAAGCCCAGGGCGGCCGAGATCGAGGTGGCCGCGTGGGCCGCGCCGAACGGATCGTACTCGCTCTCGGCGCGCTTGGTGAAGCCCGACAGGCCTCCGCCCTGGCGCAGGGTGCGGATGCGGTCGCGGCGGCCGGTCAGGATCTTGTGCGGATAGGCCTGGTGGCCGACGTCCCAGATGACGATGTCCTTGGGGGTCTCGAACACGTGGTGCAGGGCGACGGTCAACTCGACCACGCCCAGGCCCGCGCCCAGGTGCCCGCCGGTCACGGAGACGGCGTCGATGGTCTCGGCCCGCACCTCGTTCGCCAGCTGCTTCAGTTCGGCCACGCTGAGGCCGCGCGTGTCGGCCGGTGAGGCGATGGTGTCGAGGAGAGGGGTCAAGGCAGGCATGTCCGAAGAAAGCGCAGTCAATTGCGGCGGTCCAGCACGAAATCCACGCTAAGGCGCAGATGTTCGGCCCTTTCGCCGAAAATATCGAGATGTGATCGAGTCTGAGCGGCCAGGAGGTTGACTCGTTCCTTGGCCGCTTCGAGGCCCAGCAGGGTGACGTAGTTGGCCTTGCCCTTGGCGGCGTCCTTGCCGCCGGCCGCCTTGCCCAGCACCGCTTCGTCGCCCTCGGCGTCCAGGATATCGTCGACAATCTGGTAGGCCAGGCCCAGATCCTGGGCGAATCCCATCAGGGCGGCGCGCTCCTCGGCCTTGGACCGGGCGATGATCAGCGGGATCTCGAAGGCGAAGGCGATCAGAGCGCCGGTCTTCAGGCGCTGCATGCGGGCCACGGCGCCGAGGTCGTCGCGGACGCCCAGCAGGTCGATCATCTGGCCGCCGGCCATGCCCTTGGCCCCCGAGGCGATGGCCAGCTTGCGCACCAGCTCCGAGCGGACGTGGCCGTCGTCGTGGGTGTCGGGGTGGGCCATGATCTCGAAGGCCGCGGTCTGCAGGGCGTCGCCGGCCAGGATGGCGGTGGCCTCATCGTACTGCACGTGCACGGTCGGCCGCCCGCGGCGCATGTCGTCGTCGTCCATGGCCGGCAGGTCGTCATGCACCAGGCTGTAGGCGTGGATGCATTCCAGGGCGCAGGCGGCGCGCAGGACCGGCCGCTCGGGCAGGTCGAACATCTTGCCCGTCTCCAGGGCGAAGAACGGCCGCAGGCGCTTGCCGGGGCCCAGGGCCGCGTAGCGCATGGCCTCGGTCAGCCGGCTCTCGGGGCCGTCGGCGCGGGGCAGCAGCTCGTCGAGCGCCACGGTGACGATGTCGGCGGCCTGGACGATGCGCTTTTCGAGGTCGATCAAAACAGCTTCCCCCCGTTGGGAACGTCACGGTCCACGTCGACCAGCACCACGCCGCCCTCGGCGTCCGGAAAGCCCAGGCACAGGACCTCGGATTTCATCGGGCCGATCTGGCGCGGCGGGAAATTGACCACGGCGGCCACCCGGCGGCCGACCAGCTCGCCCAGGGCGTAGTGCTTGGTCACCTGGGCCGAGGACTTCTTGACGCCGATCTCGGGGCCGAAGTCGATGGTCAGCCTGTAGGCCGGCTTGCGCGCCTCCGGGAACGGCGTGGCCTCGATCACCGTGCCGATACGGATATCGACCCGCTCGAAGTCCTCGTAGCCGATCTGGGGCGACGCCTGGCCCATCAGTTGAACTCGGCCGGTTCGGCGGCGACCGCGCCGCCCTGGCCCAGCACGATCTTCTCGACCTTCAGGCGGGCCGCTTCCAGCTTCTTCTCGCAATGGGCCTTGAGCGCCGCGCCGTCCTCGTAGATTTCGATCGAGCGCTCGAGCTCGGCCTTGCCGGACTCCAGCTCGCCGACGATCTGCTCGAGACGGGCCAGGGCCTGCTCGAAGCTCATGCCTTCAAGATCCTGCGGACTGATCATTTCTACTCCGGGGGCGAATGGGCGCACCCTAGTGGTGGGCCGCGGCGCGGGCAACGTCGTTGGCGGGGCTTTTGATGAACAGGCCTCGGGGTCCTGGGGCCCCTGGCGCTCGCCAAGGCGCCTAGGGCTGCTCGAAGCGCTTCACGCACCAGTACTGGAATCCCTGGTCCAGCGTCTTCTTCAGGCCGCGTTTCTGCAGCGACAGACCGATCATGGTGTTGAAGAAGCCGTGGGCCACCAGCAGCACGTCCTGGCCGTTCTTCGCCAGGTCGATCAGCAGGTCGGCGGCCTGGTCGGCGCGGACTTCGGCCTGGGCGCGGCTCTCCTGGCCGGCGTGATGGTCGAAGAACCACCACCAGAACCGGGCGAAGAAGCCCCAGTGCTTGGGCGACATCCTGATCCAGCGCGGCCAGGGCGGCGGCGGCAGGGGCGCCTCGATGAACAGCGGGTCGGTGGCGAAGGCCTTGCCGTCGGCCACCGCCGTAGCGGTCTCGATCGAGCGGCGGCGAGTCGAGGCGATCATCACCCCGGCCCGCCTGGCCGTGGCCTTCAGCGACTCGGGCGGAGTCTGGCCGGGCAGCAGGCCGCCCTCCTCGTAGCGCGCCCACCATTCGCCATAGGCCGGGGCGTTGAAGCGGACCTTGCGCGACAGGGCCGGCTCGCCGTGGCGGGCCAGGGTGATCGCGCCGGGACGAACGACGGTTCCGCGGGGCGAGGAAAGGTGGTCGGCGGATTCGTCGGCCATAGATCTTGGAGGTCCGGCTTGTCGCCCCCCGGCGACCCGATCGAACCTCTCACCCCTCCTGCAACGCCTTGACATGCGCCGCCGCCGAGCGGCCGAGCGCCTCTAGGTCGTAGCCGCCCTCGAGCGAGGAAACAATACGCCCCCCGCAACGGCGGTTGGCGACCGAGGCGATCGCCCGCGTCGCCCAGGCGAAATCCTCGGCTTCCAGGCTCTGGGCGGCCAGCGGATCGCGGACATGGGCGTCGAAGCCGGCCGAGACCAGGATCAGTTCCGGCGCGAATCCGTCGACCTGGTCCATCAGCCCCTCGAAACCCCGGCGCCAGGCCTGGCGGGGCGCATGCGGCGCGACCGTGGCGTTGGCGACGTTGCCGACCCCGGTCTCGGACGGATCGCCGGTGCCGGGATAGAGCGGCGACTGATGGATCGAGGCGAAGAACACCGTCGGATCGTGCTCGAACGCCGCCTGGGTGCCGTTGCCATGGTGAACGTCGAAATCGACGATCGCGACCCGCTTCAGCCCCGAGGCCTGGGCGACTCGCGCCGCCACGGCGATGTTGGAGAACACGCAAAAGCCCATGGCCGTGTCCGGCTCGGCGTGGTGGCCCGGCGGCCGCACCGCGCAGAAGGCCCGCGTCCCCTGCCCGTTCGCCACCGCGCGGGTCGCGGCGACCACCGCTCCAGCGGCGCGGCGCGCGGCGATCAGGCTGCCGGGCGACAGCACGGTGTCAGAATCCAGCGCCCGGCGGCCGCTGCCCGGCGCGGCGGCCAGCACGCCGTCGATGAAGCCTTGCGGGTGCACCAGGGCCAGGTCGGCCAGGTCGACCAGCGGCGCGTCGAACCTCTGCAAGTCCAGCGTCGCGTCGTCGTCCAGCGCGTCGACCACCGCCCGCAGGCGTTCCGGCCGCTCGACATGGTTGTCGCCGGGCCGATGGTCGAGCATATCCAGGTGGGTATAGAGCGCGACATCCATGCGAGGATCCTAGCCGTTGAGCACCGCCGCGACCATCCGCAGAGCCACGATCGACGACGCCGACACGGTGTCCAGCCTCGGCGCCCGCACCTTCACCGAGACCTTCGCCCACCTCTATCCCGTCGAGGACCTGGAGACCTTCCTGGCCTACGCCTACGGCCTGGAGCGCACCCGGCGGGATCTGGCCGATCCGGACAAGGCGACCTGGTTGCTGGAGCTGGACGACGAGGCCATCGGCTACGCCACCGCCGGTCCCTGCGGCCTGCCGCATGCGGACGTGAAGCCGGGCGACGGCGAACTTTACCGGATCTACGTGCTCAAGGCCTTCCAGGGCGGCGGGCGCGGCTCGCTGCTGTTGAACACGGCGCTGGACTGGCTGGAAAAGGACGGCCCGCGCCCGCTGTGGATCGGCGTGTGGTCCGAGAACTTCGGGGCCCAGAAGCTCTACGGTCGCCTGGGGTTCGAGAAGGTCGGCGAGTATCACTTCCCGGTCGGCGAGACGCGGGACCTGGAGTTCATCCTGAGAAAAGGCTGAAACGGCGGGACGCCCTCTCCATCGGGCTTCGCCCGCCACCTCCCCCGTTGCACGGGGGAGGTGCACCTGCTTCCTCCTCACCCGCGTAGCGGGGGAGGTGGCGCGATGCGAATACGCAGCGCGACGGAGGGGGCGTCTGCTTGCGCCCGCTCCCGGAAACCTCCATCCTTCGAACAACCGTTCGAAAGCCCGCCCGCATGTTCCTCCACTTCTTCTCCGAACTTCGCGCCGCCAAGGTCCCGGTGTCCCTGCGCGAATACCTGCTGCTGATGGAGGCCCTGGACAAGGATGTCATCGACCGGCGGATCGAAGACTTCTACTTCCTGTCGCGCGCCAGCCTGGTGAAGGACGAAAAGAACCTCGACAAGTTCGACCGGGTGTTCGGCAAGGTGTTCAAGGGGCTGGAGACCGTCGAGGAGGGCCTTACCGCCGACATCCCGGCCGAATGGCTCAAGGCCCTGACCGAGAAGTTCCTGACCGAGGAGGAGAAGGCGCAGATCGAGGCCATGGGCGGCTTCGAGAAGCTGATGGAGACCCTGCAGGAGCGCCTGAAGGAACAGAAGGAGCGCCACGAGGGCGGCTCCAAGTGGATCGGCTCGGGGGGGACCAGTCCGTTCGGCAACAACGGCTACAATCCCGAAGGCGTCCGCATCGGTCAGGACAAGAGCCGCCATGGCCGGGCCGTGAAGGTCTGGGACAAGCGCGAATACAAGAACCTCGACGACTCCGTCGAGCTGGGCACCCGCAACATCAAGGTGGCCCTGCGCCGCCTGCGCAAGTTCGCCCGCCAGGGGGCCCTGGACGAGCTGGACCTGAACGGCACGATCCGCGGCACCGCCGAGAAGGGCTATCTGGACATCCAGATGCGCCCCGAGCGGCGCAACACCATCAAGGTGCTGCTGTTCTTCGACATCGGCGGCTCGATGGACGGCCACATCAAGCTCTGCGAGGAGCTGTTCAGCGCCGCCAGGACCGAGTTCAAGCACCTGGAGTTCTTCTACTTCCACAACTGCCTGTACGAGGCGGTGTGGAAGGACAATCGCCGCCGCCAGGTCGAGAAGATCCCGACCTGGGACGTGCTCCACAAGTTCCCCCACGACTACAAGGTGATCTTCGTCGGCGACGCCACGATGAGCCCCTACGAAATCACCTATCCGGGCGGCAGCGTCGAGCACTGGAACGAAGAGGCCGGGGCCATCTGGATGAGCCGGGTCACCGACATCTACCAGAGCGCCGTCTGGCTGAACCCCACCCCCGAGCGGCACTGGGACTACACCCAGTCGATCGGGGTGATGAAGCAGCTGATGAACGACCGGATGTTCCCCCTGACCCTGGACGGGCTGGACAAGGCGATGCGGGAGCTGGTGCGGGGCTAGTCACCCTCCCCGGCTCGAGGGGATCCGACCAGTCGTTCAAAAGTCGTCGAGCTGCGCTTCGGACGCCCGACGGGCGATCTCGCCGGGCGTGGGCGCCCGCCGATCCGGCAGGGCCGCGACCTCGCGTTCCGGGCGGACCATCCTGGTCAGGCTCCGGGCCGTCCTACCCTGAGCTTGACGAAGGAGGAGGCCTTCGTTCGTCAATAGCGCGTCGGCCGTCAGTGGGCCGGCCGCGGCTCGAACGAGCGTTTCTCCGGCGTCTTCAGGCATTCGGCGTCCGGCTTCTGGCCGTGCTGCGGCTTGGGCTCGGGGTGCGGCATGTGGCCGCCGCCCAAGGGCGCCTGTTGCTGGAACGGTTTCATCATCGCCTCATCCTCCCGCTCTCTTCCGTTGGTCTTATCATGCCCTCATCACGCCGCCACTTCCAGGGCGTCCAGCAGGCTGACCTCGACCTTGACGCTCAGATGCGCCTCGCCGGGATCGCCGATGATCGTGCCCGACACCGGCCGGGCCTCGCCGGGCGTGCGGGTGGCGGCCACCCGGATCAGGTCGGGCGACTCCGCCAGGCCGTTGGTCGGGTCGAATTCGGTCCAGCCCAGGTCGGGCAGGAACACCTCGCACCAGGCGTGGGTCGCGCCCGCCCCGCGCACCGCCGCGCCCGGGCTATGGACATAGCCGGTGGCGAACACCGCCGCATAGCCCAGCCGCCGCAGGGCCTCGACCATCAGCCAGGCGAAGTCGCGGCAGGTGCCGCTGCCCGCGGCGATCGTCTCCGCCGGCGCCTGGACGCCCGCCTCCTCGCGCGGGACGTAGTCGAACTGGTCGTGGATGGTGCGGTTCATCCGCAGCAGGAAGTCGACCGCCGGTTCGTCCGGCCGCTCCATCTGGCCGCGCAGCCAGCGCAGCAGCACCCGGTCCTCGTCCTCGGTGGCCGGGGTGATGAACGGATTGAGCACCGTCCGATCCTCGCGGGCGTAGACGATCGGCGAGACGGTGTGCGGGTCGTCGATGCGCAGGCTGGTCAGCGGCGCGGGAAAGCGGTCGATGACCAGCCGGCTGGTGATGGTCAGGCTGTCGGCCTCGCCGCGCGGCGTGAACCAGCAAACGCAGTTGCCGACGGCGTCGTAGGTCCAGCGGGTCTCGCCCGGCAAGGAGGTCTGAAGGGAGGCTTCGCTGATGCGGATAGCGTGGCTGTCGCGCGGGCGGATCAGCAGCCGATGCGCCCCGAAGCCGACCGGCCGGGCGTAGCTGTACCGCGTTTCGTGAAGGATGCCGAGCCGCGCCATGGGTTCAGCATAACCCCATCGGGCCCGCTTCGTTCCCTCACAGGCGGGTGATCGGCTCCGGTTGGAACTCGCCCGAGGCGACGCCCAGGACCGCGCCCATGCCGCGCTGGTCGCGGACCTGAAGTCGGCGTGGAGGCGGAAGGGCGCCGACCTCCTGTGGTGTCATCCCGGACAAGCTTGGCGAAGCCAAGCGCCGATCCGGGACCGCCGGAAGCGCCGCGTTCACCCCGGTCCCGGATCTTCGCGCTACGCGCTCGTCCGGGATGACAACGCGGGTGCGCTTCAGATTAGGCCGCCGCTCTCGCCCGGCGCCCCACCCGCGCCTTGCGCTTCTTCAGCCAGATCACCACGCCGGTGACGCTCAGCGCCGCCACGACCACCCCGGTCAGCGAGATCAGGATCCGTCCCGGAACGCCCAGGATGCGGCCCGAGTGCAGCGGGAACTGGGCCTGGACGAAGATGTCGGCGGCCGTGCCCTTCCACGGCTGGCGGGCGCCCACCAGGGCGCCGGTCTTGCCGTCATAGTACAGGTAGGGCGGGCCGACGCCGGCCGCGCCGTGGTCGCCGCCGGGCTCGTGGAAGGCCACGCCGTAGACGCCGTACTCAGGTGAGTAGAACGCGCCGCCGGCCGGCGCCGGCCAGCCGCGCCGGGCCGCCTCGGCCCGGGCGCTGTCCAGCACCTGGGCATAGGTGCGGGTCGCCACGATCGGCGAATGGAGGTCGGCCGGCTTGCGCACGTCGAAAGGGCCGGGCGTGACCTTCGAGACCTTGGACATCACCGGATAGAACACCTCGCTGTAGAGGTTCAGCGAGAAGGCGGTGAAGGCCACGGCGAACAGCACGCCCCACAGCCACAGGCCGAAGGCGCGGTGGATGTCGAAATTGATCCGGTAGGCGCTGGCCGAGGTCTTGATCACCCAGGCCGGCTTCCAGCGCGCCCAGAAGCCCCTGGCCGGTTTGGCGTCGCTCCTGCCGGGCAAGACCTTCTGGCGCGGCGGCAAGGTCAGGTAGAAGCCGACGAAGCAGTCCAGCGTCCACAGGATCGCCACCCCGCCCAGCAGCCAGATTCCCCAGCGGTCGATCCCCCACATCGCCGGGATGTGCAGGCTGTAGTGCAGCACGTAGAGGAACGAGACCAAGGTCTCGCTGGTGATCGGCCAGACCGCGCCCCACTCCCGCCGTCCCTGCTCGGCGCCGGTCGCCGGATCGATGAACACCTGGTTGTAGTGCGGCTCGAACAGCTTGCCGGTGGCCGGGTTCCGCTTGGGCGCGACGCCGAAGGCCAGGGTCCCGCCCGGTTCCGGGGCCAGGGGCAGGTAGGTGACCTGCACCCGCGGGTCGCGGGCCTCGATCCGGCGGGCCAGCTCGAGCGGCGGCAGGGCGGCGCCGCCCTTCGACTGGGCGAACATCAGGTGCGGATTGAGCAGGTCGTCCAGCTCGTGGTCCCACGAGATCACCGCCCCGGTGACGCCCGACACGAACAGGAACCCGGCGATGAACAGCCCCACCCAGCGGTGGAGGAAGGTCAGGACGGGTCGAAGGCTGAACGACGCGAACCGGACGACTCCCGAACGCGCCGGCGCGGGGCGGGCGTCGGGCGCGGCGGCGGGGGCGAGATCCTGGGTTCGCGCGTCCATGTCCGTCCTCAGAAGCTGTAGTCGAGACGCAGCGACACGCTGCGCGGCGCGGCGTAGTACGACTGGGTCCACATCAGGCTGGTCAGGTAGGTCTTGTCGGCCGCGTTCTTGACGTTGAGCGTGGCGCGCACCTTGTCGGTCACGTCGACGCCGGCCATCAGATCGACGACGCCGTAGGCCTTCTGCTCGACAGGCGCGATGTCGACCATCGACACCGCGCTCTGCCAGCGCAGCGCGCCGCCGATCGTCAGGTTGCGCAGTTCGGGGAAGGTGTAGACCGTGGTGGCCTTGAAGGTCTTGCGCGGCAGGTATTCGCGGTTCTGGCCGTCCTCGCCCTCGATCTTCAGCTGGGTCCAGCCGGCGCTGACCGTCCACCGGTCGGTCAGCGCGCCGGTGGCCTCCAGCTCGTAGCCGGTCACCTTGGTGTCGAGGCCGGCATAGACCGTGCGGGTCCCGTCCACGCCCACCGCTATGGCCAGGTCGTCCTGCCGCGACTGGAACACCGCCCCGGTCAGGTAGAGGCGGTGGTCGAACCACTCGCTCTTGACGCCCGCCTCATAGGCCTTGCCATGCGCGGCTGGCAGGTTGCGGTTGTCGGCGTCGCGCTCGGACTGCGGATTGAAGATATCGGTGTAGCTGGCGTAGAGCGAGACGTTCGGGTTGAGGTCGTAGACCGCCCCGACATAGGGGCTGACCTTCTTCTCGTCGCGCGGCGTGTCGGCGCCGTAGGAATAGCCCTTGGACTTCAGCTTCAGGGCGTTGAAGCCGGCCACGATCTTGAGCGGGTCGGTCACGCTGAAATGGGCGGCCGCGTAGAAGCGCGACAGGCGGTCGGTCTGGTCGCTCTTCAGGTCCGCGCCCGGATAGGTCGGCTCGGCGGGCTGTTGCGATCCCCACAGGCCGATGGCCGGATAGGGGATCTCGCTGTCGAGGGCGAAGTTCTCCCACTCCTTGCCGGTCGACTTGGAGGTCTGCCCGCCGACCACCAGCTGGTGCGTCCGCCCGAACAGCTGGAACGGGCCCGAGGCGTAGGCGTCGAGGATGAAGTTCTCGTACTTCGACGGATAGACGCCGCTCATGCCCTTGACGCCCAGACCGGTGGCCGGATCGGGGTTGTCGTAGGCGTAGAGCAGCTTGGCGTTTTCGTTGAAGCGCTTGTAGGTGCCGGTGGCCTTGAGCTGCCAGCCGTTGTCGAACCGGTAGTCGAGCTCGGTAAAGGCCGTCTGGTCCTTGACGTTCCAGTAGGTCCAGTCGGCCGAGGTCGAGGCCGAGCGCGGATAGTCGACCTTCGTGCCGTCCGCATAGAGCAGCGGCAGGGCGCCCCACAGCACGCCGCGCGAGCGGTTGTCCTGCAGCGCATAGCCGACGGTGGCCGTCAGCTTGGGCGTGACGTCCCAGGCCAGCAGGCCCGAATAGACGTTGCGGTTGACGTGGTAGTGGTCGAGGTACGAGCCCTTGTCCTCGTTGGCGTAGATCAGCCGGCCGCGCACCGTGCCCGCGGCGTTCAGTGGGCCCGAGAGGTCGGCTTCCAGGCGGTAGTCCTCCCACGAGCCGTACTGCAGCGCGGCGCTGGCCTTGAAGGCGTCGGTCGGCCGCTTGCGGACATAGTTGACCGTGGCCGAGGGGTTGCCGGTGCCGGTCATCATGCTGTTGGCGCCGCGCACTACCTCGACCCGGTCGAACAGCACGGTGTCCAGGTCGCCGAACTGGATGCCCCAGATCAGCGGCAGGCCGATGCCGTCGACCTGGAAGTTGGTGATGTCGAAACCGCGCGAGTTGTAATAGGTGCGGTCGGTCTCGACCTTCTCGACATTGACGCCGGTCACCTGGGCCAGCAGGTCGTTGACGCTGGTCAGGCCGAAATTGCGGATCCGGGCCTGGTCGAGGATCGTCACCGACTGCGGCGTCTCGCGCAGGCTCATGTCCAGGCCGGTCACCGCCGAGGTGCGGGTGCGCGCGCCGGTGACCACCACCCCGTCCACCTGGTTCTCGACCGCGCCGGCGTCGGCCGGCGTCTCGTCGGCATGGGCGACCGCGCCGCAGGACAGGGCCAGGAAAGCGACGCCGGCCATCAGCAGGGCGCGCGGGGAGGAAATCATGAACAGGCTCGCTTGCGAACAATAATGAGTCGCAGGTGCAATAGAAGGTCGAACCCTGCCCTGTCAAACCGGGAGGCGACCTTGGGGTGTTTGTTGGGTAGGGGTTGTCATCCCGGAAAGCGCGCGGCGCTTGTCCGGGATCCAGGTGAACCGCACCGCGCCAGCCCAGTCCCCTGGGTCCCGGACAGCCTCTGCGAGGCTTCCGGGATGACAACGCTTTGGGGAGCGCGCGCTTGGGAGCTCCAGGATCTGTGGCCAGTTGACGCTCTTGGGCCGAATTCCTCGTCCTTCGACAAGCTCAGGATGAGGAATTCTATTCAACCGCCTTGCCAGTAGCCCTCATCCTGAGCCTGTCGAAGGACGAGGGCGCCGCCTCGACGCCTAACGGTCCACAAAACCTAAAGTCAAAGGTTTAGCGGGCGAAACCGCTCACACTTTCGCCCAACGCGCCCCTAGGCCGAGAACCCCGCCTCGGCGAAGGCCAGCATGCGGCTCAGCAGGGCCTCGACGTCGGCTTCGCTGGTCGTGCCTTCCGACAGCACGTTCAGGCGGTCGAACTCGGCGAAGCGGTTGTTGTGCAGCATGCCCAGGGTGAAGTGCAGCCGCCAGTAGATCTCCTCGGACGGCAGGTCCGGGCGCGCCTTGAGCAGGGCGTCGGAGAAGCGGCGCAGGTGGGTGACGTCGGTCTGCAGCACCTTGCGGATCTCGTCGGTGCCTTCGCTGCGGGCCCGGATCAGGAACTGCAGCGAGATGCGGCGCTCGTGGTCCGGCGCCAGCCACTTCAGCGGCGGCGTCAGCAGGGCGGCCAGGATCTCGCGCACCGGCGGGTTGCCCGCATGGCGGTCGATCGCCTCGTGCAGCTTCTTGGCCCGCTCGCGGTTCAGCTCGACCGTGCGCCGGCGGAAGATCTCGTACAGCAACGCGTCCTTGGAGCCGAAGTGGTAGTTCACCGAGGCCAGGTTGACGCCCGCCGCGGCGGTGATGTCGCGCACCGACACGTTCTGGAAGCCGTGCAGCGCGAACAGGCGCTCGGCGGCGACGAACACCAGGTTCTTGGTGACGGCTTCGTTGTCGACGCCTTCGACCTCGGTCTCTGGCGCGGTGATGACGGTCGCGCCGTCGCTCTTCGGACTCACTACGGTATCCCCTTTACCTGTAGGGAAGTCTTACGGCCGTTCGAATTTGGCGCAAGCGTCAAGATGGAACGCGGACGGAGGAATTCTGGAGGCGGGTCCAGGAGGACGGCAAACGCACGCGATTTCGGCGCCCCTCCCCCTCCGGCGTCTGGAGCGCGCGCCGTTTCAACATCAAGCGGGGACCCGCGTGCGCCTTGAGACGCCTGGGATCTTCGTGGCCTTCGCCCCCTAGGGTCCGGACTCAATTGGATCGTTGATTTTCAGTTGTCATCCCGGCCGAAGGTCCGCTTGGCGGACCGTAGAGCCGGGACCCAGGGGGATCGCATTGCGCCGGCCCCTGGGTCCCGGACAAGCGCTGCGCGCTTTCCGGGATGACAACGAATTAGAGTGCTGATTTCGCTTGGGTATCACCGACACGCAATTGAGGACGGACTCTAGGACGGCCCCGCCTTCTGCGCCTCGCGATGCTTGAAATAGGCGGCCTGGGGCGAGCCGGCGCCGGGCTGCTCCATGATCCGCTGGTCGCGACGGATCTGGTCGATCTGGCCGCGCAGGGCCGAGGCGGTTTCGAAATCCTCGGAGGCGACGGCCTGGGCCATCTCCTCCTCCAGTTCGGACAGGTGGGTTTCCTGAGTCATCGCGGGCTCCGGGCGGCTGCGTGAAGATAACGCGCGAGACGGCCGTTCGACCGGGCCCGTCGACCGGGCCCATCGATCGGGCCCATCGATCCGGGATCGGCGACTTGAGCTGAGCCGCCGTCGGGCGTAAGCCGCCCGCGTGTCGATCGATCAGCCCGCCCGTTCGCCAGACCCGCCGGTTCCCGGAACCCGGCTGATCTCCCTGGCCGTGGCCAGCGCCCTTCTGATGGAGTTCATCGACTCCACCGCCCTGTCGACCGCCCTGCCCACCCTGGCCCAGGCCTTCCGCGTCGACCCGATCCACCTCAAGCTGGCCCTGACCTCCTACATCCTGGCCCTGGCGGTGTTCACCCCCGCCAGCGGCTGGGCGGCGGAAAGGTTCGGCGCGCGGCGGGTGTTCATGACGGCCATGGTCGTGTTCCTGGCCGGCTCGGCCCTGTGCGGGCTGTCGCGGAGCCTGGAGGCCCTGGTCGCCGCGCGGATCCTGCAAGGGCTCGGCGGGGCGATGATGACGCCGGTCGCCCGGCTGATCGTGGTCGGCTCGACGCCCAAGGACAAGCTGATCCGCGCCATGGGCTGGTTCACCATGCCCGCCCTGGTCGGCCCGCTGATCGGCCCTCCCCTCGCCGGCCTGGTGCTCAGCGTCGCCGATTGGCCGTGGATCTTCTACCTGAACCTGCCGGTCGGCCTGCTGGGCATGACGGCGGTGATGCGGTTCGTGCCCAAGAGCCAGCCCGACAAGGAAATGGGCCGGTTCGACACCGTGGGCTTCCTGCTGTCGGCCGTGGCCATCAGCGGGCTGGTGGTGGTGGCCGAGACGGCGGGGCTGTCGCTGCTGCCGCCCCTGGTCCAGGTCACGGTGCTGGCCCTAGCTCTGGCCGCCGGCTGGCTCTACCTGCGCAAGGCCAAGGTCACGCCCAGGCCGATCCTCGACCTCGACCTGCTCCGGTATCGCACCTATCGCGCCAGCCTGCTGGGCGGGACGTTCGTGCGGCTGGGCATCGGGGCCAGCCCGTTCCTGCTGCCCCTGCTGCTGCAGGTCGCCCTGGGCTGGAGCCCATTGAAGGCCAGCGCGGTCACCCTGGGGACCGGGGTCGGCACCCTGATCGCCCGCCCCTTCGCCGCGGCCGGCCTCAAGCGCTTCGGCTTCCGCACCTCGCTGGCGGTGTTCGTGGTCGCCACGGCGGTCCTGACGGCTGTCCCGGGCTTCTTCACCCTGGCGACGCCGATGGCGGTGATGGCCGCGGCCCTGTTCCTGGCCGGCTTCGCCCGCTCCAACCAGTTCATCGCCGCCAACACCATCGCCTATGCCGACGTGCCGCAGGCCAAGGTCGCGGCGGCCTCGACCCTATCGGCCGTCGCCCAGCAGGTGGGCCTAGCCCTGGGGGTCAGCTTCGGCGGCCTGATGCTGCACATCGCGCGCGGTCACCACGCCCACCTGACGCCGGACCGCTTCACCTGGCCCTTCGTGGCGATCGGCCTGGTGACGCTGCTGGCCCTGCCGGTCTACTTGCGGCTGGACCGGGACGCGGGATCGGAAATTTCGGGGCGGGTGCGGGCCTAACCCCGCGCCGCCGCGATGCGCGTGCGGGCGATCTCGTCGGCGACCAGGTTGGCGGCGCGCCTTTCGACCAGCGAGCGGTCCAGCACCTCGCCCAGGGTCTGGGCCAGGCGGTCCAGCTTGGCGGCCACCCAGTCGGGGTCGAAGGCCGCGCCGGCCTCCAGGGCGCGAATCTCGCCCGCCACGTTGATGATGCCGCCGCCGTTGATCACGTAGTCGGGGGCGTAGAGGATGCCGCGCTCGAACACCGCCTGGCCGATGACCTTGTCGGCCAGCTGGTTGTTGGCCCCGCCGGCGATGACCTTGACCTTCAGGCGCGGCAGGGTGGTGGCCGAGATCGCGCCGCCCAGGGCGCAGGGCGCGAAGACGTCGGCCTCGACGTCGAAGATGGCGTCGGTCGAGACGATCCGGGCGCCGGTCTTGGCGGCCACCTCGTCCAGGGCATGCTGGTTGACGTCGGCGATGATCAGCCTGGCCCCGGCGGCGTGCAGCTTCTCAGCCAGGTAGGCGCCGACATGACCGACGCCCTGGATGGCGACGGTGACGCCGTTCAGGTCGCGGTTCAGGGCCCGTTGCACGCACAGGCGCACGCCGCGGAACACGCCCTCGGCGGTGACCGGCGACGGGTCGCCCGAGGCGGCCGCGTGGCCTTCCAGGCCGGCCACGTACCTGGTGGTGCGGCGGGTGGCGACCAGATCGGCCGGCGAGACGCCGACGTCCTCGGCCGTCCAGTAGCGGCCGGCCAGGCTGTCGACGGCGCGGCCGAAAGCCTCGAACAGTTCCGGGGTCTTCTGGCTGCGGGCGTCGCCGATGATCACGGCCTTGCCGCCGCCGAAGTCCAGGTCGGCCATGGCGTTCTTGTACGACATGCCCTTCGACAATCGCAGGGCGTCGGTCACGGCGGCGTCGGCGCTGGAATAGTCCCACATCCGGCAGCCGCCGGCGGCGGGGCCGCGGGCGGTGGAGTGAACGGCGATGATCGACTTCAGGCCGGTTTTTTCGTCAAAGAACGCGTGAACGCCCTCATGTCCCTCGAAATCCGGGGAATCGAACAAGGTCATGCTGCCGGTCTCACCTTGGCCAGAAAGATTGCGCCGGGGTGTACGCTGGTGGGCCGCGCCTCACAAGGCCTTGGTCACACGGCCTATCGCCACATCCCCCAACATCCGCCGGGATGAGCGGGGGTTCTACGGCTTGGAAACCTGCGTCTTGACCACGTTCGGCGCGGTCGGGGCGCCGGGGATCGGCGGGGCGCCGGACGGCAGGTCGGCCAGCGGGTCCTTCAGGAACGAGGCCGCGTCGGTCCACACCACCTGGGCCTGCCGGTCGACCAGCAGCAGGTGCCAGCCGTTGGCGTAATAGGCCGAGCGGTCGTCGGGCTTGAGCCGCCGGACCGCCTCCATGGTCGGCTCCTTGGGAATGATGTGGTCGTTGGCCCCGTAGAAATAGGCGACCGGGACCTGGACCTTGCCCAGCGACGCCCAGGCCTTCTCCATCAGCCCGACCAGGCCGTACAGGGTGTCGGACCGCGCGCCCCAGATCATCAGCGGGTCGCGGCCCATCCGCCGAAGCTCGTCGATGTTGTCGGTGGGCTGGACGTTCTTGACCAGCCACTCGGGCGGCTTGACCACCCAGCTCCGCGTCGTGTGGGCGGTGATCCACAGGCTGGTCTTGTAGGGCAGCGGCTGGTTGGACCAGCCCCAGACGGCCGGGGCGAACAGCAACAGGCGCTCGGCGGCCGGCGGGCGCTCGGAGGCCATGGCGGCGATGGCCAGGGCGCCGCCCATGCTGACCCCGGCCAGAGCGACCTTGGCCTCGGGATGGGCCTCGCGGACCAGGGCGACGGCGGTGCGGATGTCCTCGATCACCAGCTCCGGCGGCGCCCAGACGCCCCGGTCCGGCGAACGGCCGAAGCCGCGGACGTCGATGGCGTAGGTGGCGATCCCCTGCCCGGCCCAGAACGGTCCGGCCAGATGGAAGGCGTTCGAATAGTCGTTCATGCCGTGCAGGGCGACGATCACGTGGGTGACGGGCTGTCCTTGCGCCGGCAGCCACTTCATCAGGCCCAGCCTCTTGCCGTCGAAGCTGAACAGGCCGTCCTCGTCCAGCCGGGGGCCGCGATAGCCCAGCTCGCCCGGGCCCGGTTGCTGGATGACGGGGGCGCAAGCGGCCAGACTGGCCGCGCAGGCCGCCCCGAGGAGGAGGATCCGACGGTTCATGACGCCAGAATGCCCGCCACTCGGCGGCGAAGATAGGGCGCCACTTCGGCCTCGAACCAGGGGTTGCGCCTGAGCCAGGCGGTGTTGCGCCACGACGGATGCGGCAGGGGCAGGACGCCCTGGTCGACATAGTCCCGCCAGGCCGCGACGGTGTCGGTCATGTTCGCCTTCATCCGCGAACCCAACGCCCAGGCCTGGGCGTGGCTCCCGACCAGCAGGGTCAGCTCGACCTTGGGCAGGGCCGCCAGCAGCTGTGGCCGCCACAACGCGGCGCAGCGGGCCGGCGGCGGATAGTCCCCGCCCTTGGGGTTGGTTCCCGGAAAGCAGAAGGCCATGGCCGCGACGCCGATCTCCGGGCGGCCGTAGAAGGTCTGGCGATCGACGTCCATCCAGTCGCGCAGGCGCTCGCCCGACGGGTCGTTGAACGGCAGGCCGGTCTCGTGCACCAGCCGCCCCGGCGCCTGGCCGCAGATCAGCAGGCGGGTCGCCCCGCTGACCCGCACCACGGGCCTTGGCGCATGCGGCAGGTACGGCGCGCAGGCCCGGCAGGCGGCGATGTCGGCGAGAAGGGCGTCCAGCGGCATGGGCGTTTCAGTTAGAGCGCCGCCGGGGGAAGGCAAGCTTGACGGGGCCTATCCCTCGCCGCCCGCTTCGTCCGCAACGTCCTCGAAGCTGGTCGGGTCGCCTTCCTGGCGCAGGCGCAGGCGGTAGACGCCGCGGAATTTCTCCGGGTTCACCGGCTTGTTGTGGCGCAGGATGACGATCTTGCCCTCGCGGGCCAGCTCGATGGCGTTGGTCCGCACATGGCCCAGCAGGCGCTGCCAGCGCTCGGGCTCGATGGCCTTGGCGACCGACATCGGATCGATGGACTTGCCGGCGGCCACGGCGGCCAGCTGGGAAAGGATGGTGTCTTGGATCGGGGTGGTCATGGGCGGAGGGATGGCACGAATCCGTCAGCAGCGCGAGACCGGCCGCTTGCCTCCGGCGCCGCGCGGCCTTAGCTGCATCCTCAAAGACAATGAAGGGGACGGACCATGGACGGCGGCAACGAGATCTGGGACGGCCCCAAGCTGGTGACGCAGGGCGAATGGGCCGGCTGGCGCACCTGGGCCGGCATGGACGCCTTCGAGGACCAGACCGGGCCCTTCTATTTCCGCGAAGAGAACGGCGCGATCCGCAGCGCCTTCCGCGCCGAGGCCCGCCACATGAACGGCGGCGGCTTCATGCACGGCGGCTGCATGATGACCTTCGCCGACTATTCGCTGTTTTCGATCTCGTGGGCCCACCTGAAGGACGTGCGGGCCGTGACCGTCAGCCTGAACGGCGAGTTCCTGGGCCCGGCCAAGGCCGGCGACCTGGTGGAGTCGACCGGCGAGGTCACCAAGGCCGGCGGCTCGCTGCTGTTCGTGCGCGGGCTGGTGTCGACGGGCGGCGCGCCGATGCTGAACTTCTCGGGCGTGATCAAGAAGATCAGGGCGCGGTAGGGGCCCTACACCCCCGCCTTCGCCGCCGGCCGCGCCATCATGCCTTGCAGCCAGCGCTTCACATGGACCAGCTCCGCGTCGGGCCGAAACCGCACCATGCGGGCGAAGTCGATCGCCGTCGCCGCCAGGATGTCGGCCATGGTCAACCGCGCGCAGGCGATGAAGTCGCTCTCGGCCAGGCGGCGATCCAGCATCTTCAATCCCTTCTCGGCCGTGGCCCGTCCATGGGCGGCCACCTCGGGAATCTGGGTCTCGATGGCGGCCAGGGCCGGATGGGCGTGGCGCACGGCCATCATCAGCGGCGTGGCCACCATCATCTCCGTCCGGCGCATCCACATCTCGATCACCGCGGACTCGCCAGGATCCGCGCCGAACAGGTTGGGCTGGGGATAGAGACTTTCGAGGTAGCGGCAGATGGCGACCGACTCGGTGATCGTCCGGCCGTCGTCCATCTCCAGGGCGGGCACGTTGGGCAGGCCCGCCTTGGCCAGGTATTCGGGCGTGCGGTGCTGGCCGCCGAAGATGTCGACGTCGACGACCGCGATGTCCTCGATCCCCTTCTCGGCCATGAACCAGCGCACGCGGCGGGGATTGGGCGCGCGGCGGCTGTCGTAGAGCTTCAAAGGAAATCCTCCCGGCTTGCGACCGGGAGGATGCTTGAGTTCCGCGAAGGAAGGAAAGCCCTTCCGCTACAGACCGAACCAGGCCCGCGGCATCAGGCCGATCAGCGAGCCCGTCAGGCAGGTGGCCAGGAAGCCGGCCATCATCGCCTTCCAGACCAGGCCCAGCACCTCCTGCCGGCGCGCGGGCACCAGCACCGAGAAGCCGGCGACGTTCATGCCCACCGAGCCGATGTTGGCGAAGCCGCACAGCGCATAGGTCATGATGATCCGGGTGCGCGGGTCCAGCAGTTCCGGACCGGTCTTGGCCATCTGGATGAAGGCGGTGAACTCGGTCAGGATCAGCTTGACGCCCAGCAGGCCGCCGGCCGCCCCGGCCTCCTTCCACGGCACGCCCATGGCCCAGGCCAAGGGCGCGAAGACGATGCCCAGGATGCGGGCGATGCTCAGGTGCTCGCCGCCCACCATCGGCAGGGCGAACAGGATCTTGTCGACCATGGTGGCCAGGGCGATGAACACGATCAGGGTGGCGCCGACGTTCAGGGCGATCTGCAGGCCGTCGGTGGTGCCCTTCATGACCGCGTCGATCGAGCTGCCATAGGTCTTGTCTTCCTCGGCCAGGTCCAGGTCGTCGGACTTTTCGCTGGGGTCGCCGGGCACCATGATCCGGGCCAGCAGCACGCCGGCCGGGGCCGAGATCAGCGAGGCCGCCAGCACGTGGGCGGCGGCGTTGGGCAGCACGTCGCGCAGGATGGTGGCGTAGGCCACCATGGTCGAGCCGGACACGCAGGCCATGCCGACCGCGATCAGCATGAACAGCTCCGAGCGGGTCAGGCGCTCCAGATAGGCGCGGATGAAGATCGGCCCCTCGATCTGGCCCATGAAGATGGTGGCGGCGGTGGCCAGGGCGGGCGGACCGCGCAGGCCCAGGGTCTTCTGGAACAGGAAGCCCAGGCCCTTGGCCAGCCACTTCAGGATGCCCCAGTGCCACAGCAGGGCCGACAGGGCGCAGACCACCAGGATCACCGGCATGACCCGGAAGGCGAACAGGAAGCCGGCCCCGGGGTTGGTCTCGGTATAGGGCGGCGTGGTGCCCGACAGGTAGCCGAACACGAAGTTGGTGCCCGCCTGGGTCGACGAAGCCAGTCCCTCCACCGCGCCGTTGACGCCCTGCAGCGCGCTGCGCATCGCCGGCAGCTTGAACAGCACGAACACCAGAACCAGTTGGATGGCGATCGCGCAGATGGCCAGCACCAGCGGGAAGCGCTTGCGGTTCTCGGACACCAGCCAGCAAAGGCCGAGGATCAGCGCCACGCCCGCCAGGGCTTGGACGTTCTCGGGAAGGAAGATCAAGACGGAAGGACCCTAAGATGTGAGCGACGCGCCCCCGCGACGCAGCCAAGGGACCAAATGACTATGAATGGGGGGCGCGGCGCAAGCGCCTTGCGTCGATACGGGCCGGCAAGCCGGCGATGACGCCGAACCGGGCGTCGCCTGACGCGCCGAGGCCGGGCGCCGCGCGGGGCGAGGCGG
This sequence comes from Caulobacter sp. GW821-FHT09A05, assembly GCF_059418465.1. NCBI lineage: Bacteria > Pseudomonadati > Pseudomonadota > Alphaproteobacteria > Caulobacterales > Caulobacteraceae > Caulobacter > Caulobacter sp. GW821-FHT09A05. The sequence goes on along the minus strand of NZ_JBWKPX010000024.1, from coordinate 25,880 downwards.
TCGAAGCCGCGGGGCCTGGGCGCCCCGCGGCTCGCCCCGGATCAAGCCGCGACGCTGACGGACTCGGTCGAGGCCTTGGCTTCGGCGCTGGCCAGTTGGGCCAGAAGCTTCTGCATCAGGTCCGAGGCCAGGGTCGAGGTCGAACTGGCCAGGTCCGTGGCGGCGCTGGTCGTGGCGGCGCTCGCCGAGGCCTGGGCCTTCTTCAGCATGTCGGTGAACTCGCCGCCCGACAGCGAACCGTCGCCGTCGGTGTCGGCGCCGCTGATCAGGCTGCTGGCCGCCGAGGTGGCGTCGGCGCTGGCGGTGTCGGCGGCGGCCAGTTCGGCGGCCGAGACGACGCCATCCCGATTGGTGTCCAGCGCTTCGAAGACGCCGGACGTGCCGCTGGCGCCGCCGGCTCCGCCGCTCGGAGGCGGCCCGGGCGGCGGGCCTTGCGGACGACTGGCCTCCGCCATGGCCGCGAACTCGTCGCCGGACACCGCGCCGTCCCCGTCGGTGTCGGCGGCGGAAACCAGGGAGTCGACCGCCGAGGACACGTCCTCGGACTCACCCAGCGCGCTGGTCAGGGCGGTGGTCAGCTCGTCGGTCGACAGCGCGCCGTCGCCGTCGCTGTCCAGGGTCGCGAAGGCGTCCTGGAGACCGCCGGGACCACGCGAGCCCTGGCCTTCCTGCGCCGAAAGCAGCGACCCCAACGTATCGGCGCTGAAACCTTGGCCGCTGGAGCCTTGCGAACGCATCGGCGGGGGCGGCGGCGGCGGATCGTTGCTGCCTACCGCCGGAAAACCTTGCCCGGTGGAGGCCGCGCCGGACGTCGAGGACGTCGCGCTTGTCGCTGTGGCGGCGGAGCTGCGCATCGACTGCAGCAACTGCTGCATGATCGAGGAACGGCTTAGGCTTGAGACGCTCAAGACGGTTTCTCCTTGTGACCCTGGACGGCGCGCCAAGGGCGGCCGGGTGACGCCGAACCTCTCGACGCCTTCAGGAACGAGCGAAAAACATTCCAGATTTCAGCATGTTGCAAAGGCGACACAAAGGCCGACGCGCCTTCGTTGGAAGACCCCGGCGCGACGGCGCGCGACGTGAACGCCCCGTGGCGAAGCCTGCTCGACGGGCGACGCTCGCCCGCGCCAATCGCCGCCCGGAACCTGCCTGGCGCGTCTTACCCCGATTTAACTTGGCCGCTTGAAGTTCACCGGGCATTGCTGCAACCCTGGATTTGGGGGAGCGTTGCGAGCATGTCGTTGGCCTTGGCCACACTGTTGTACGAGTGGCGTCGGTACATGGCGGCCGTCGTCGCCCTGGCGTTCTCCGGCCTGCTGGTGCTGGCCCAGGTCGGCATCTTCGTCGGCATCGGCAAGGGCTTCACCGCCCAGATCGACCGCGCCCGCGCCGACATCATGGTGCTGGGCCCCGGCGCCAAGGCGCTGTTCGGCGGCCCCTCGGGCCTGCCGCGCCGGATGATCCCCCTGGTCTACACCCATCCCGAGGTGCTGCAGGTGGCCCCGCTCGACGGCTCGGGCGGCCGCTTCCAGAACATCCTGTCGCCCGAGGAACAGGCCAAGGCCGACGCCCGCGCCAAGCAGGCCAGCAAAGGCGGCGGGGGCGGTCGCAAGAGCGAGTTCGTCAACGTCACGGTGATCGACGCGATCCCGGGCTTCGTAACGGTGCCGACCGACTACACGCTGAGCATGGTCGAGGCCCTGCGCCAGCCGTACGCCGTGGCCGTCGACCAGACCGCCCTCAAACGCCTGGGCGTCAAGAAGGGCGACAAGGCGCTTTACAACGGCAAGACCATCACTGTTGGCGTCGTCACCCACGGCTATCCTAACATCATCCAGCCGACCCTGGTCATGTCGCGCGACACCTTGCGGATGCTGGGCGAGGCCGACACCGGCCAGAGGGTCGGCCCGTTGATGGTGAAGATCCGCGACCCGGCCCGCGCCGAGATCGTCGCCGCCCAGCTCAACAAGAAGGGCGACGGCAAGTTCCGCGCCTGGACCCGCCAGGAGCTGGCCGACGCCAATTCCGGCGCCATGCTCGGCGACCAGATCATCGTCATCATCCTGGGCTTCTCGGCGTTCCTGGGCCTGCTGATCGGGGTGGTGATCACCTGGCAGACCCTGCGCGGGGCGATCATGGCCAACATCAAGGAGTTCGCCAGCCTGCGCGCCCTGGGCGTGTCGATGGGCGACCTGCGCAACATCGTCATGGAGCTCAGCTTCTGGGTCGGGATCGTCGGGGTGCTCGCCTCGGCCGCCCTGACCTGGCTGATCTCGCTGGCGGCCACCGCGGGCGGCGTGCCGATGTCGTTCCCGCCGGTGCTGGTGGCTGTGGTCGCGGTGTTCCTGATCGTCATCGCCATGGTGTCCGGCTTCCTGTCGCTGGGCGTCCTGAAGAACAGCCAACCCGCGGATCTTTTGCGATGACCGGCGACCACAGCCACAAGCGCGGCGAGAGCGCTCTCACGGCCAAGGGCCTGATCAAGCGCTTCAAGACCGGCCGCACCTTCATCGAGGTGCTCAAGGGCGTCGACTTCGACGCCAAGCACGGCGACGTGACCATGGTCATGGGCCCGTCGGGCTCGGGCAAGTCGACCCTGGTGGCCGCCCTGTCGGGCCTGCTCAAGCCCGACGAGGGCAAGGTCAAGGCCCTCGAGGCGGCGGACCTGTGGAAGCTGTCGCCGGGCAAGATCGACAAGTTCCGCCTCGACCACTGCGGCTTCATCTTCCAGGGCTTCAACCTGTTCCCGGCCCTGACCGCCAAGCAGCAGGTGATGACGGCCCTGAAGTACCAGGGCGTCGGCCCGGGCGAGGCGGGGCGTCGCGCCCAGGCGGCGCTGGAGTCGGTGGGCCTGGGCCCGCGCGTCAACCAGCGCCCGTCCGAGCTGTCGGGCGGCGAGAAGCAGCGCGTGGCCATCGCCCGCGCCCTGGCCAAGAACCCGAACCTGATCTTCGCCGACGAACCGACCTCGGCCCTCGACGGCAAGAGCGGCGAGATCGTCATCCGCCTGCTGCGCCAGGCCGCCACCGAGCGCGGCGCGGCGGTGATCTGCGTGACCCACGACCCGCGGCTGGAGGCCTATGCCGACCGCGTGATCCACATCGAGGACGGCCGGATCCTGGACGACGTGCGCAGGACGCCCGACGCCAATCCTCCGCCGCTCAGCCACTAGACTTCTGGGGAAACTCTCAAAATGCCCGCGTTCCTGCGCCGTCCCGCCTTCTGGATCGTCATCGCCGTCGTCATGCTCGGCGGCGGCGGGTTCTTCTTCATGAAGAGCCAGGCGGCCGAGAAGAAGAAGAAGCTTGAGGCCGCCGCCGTCCAGGAGGAGCCCAGCCCCTACGCGGCCATCGCCAACGGCAAGGCCGACGTCGAGGGCGGCATCATCCAGGTGGCCGCGCGCCGCCAGGGCATCGTGCGCGAAGTGTTCGTTCAGGAGGGCCAGGACGTGGTCGCCGGCCAGGCCCTGGCCAAGCAGGAGGACGACGACGCTCGCCTGGCCGCCGCCACCGCTTCCGCCAGCCTGGCCTCGGCCCAGGCCCAGGTGGCCGTGTACCAGGTGCAGCTGCGCACCGGTCAGCGCGAGTACAAGCGCCTGCAGAACCTGTCGGCGTCGAACTTCGTGGCCGGCCAGCGCCTGGACGCCGCCCAGGACCAGATCGCCACCGCCACCGCCGCCATCCAGGCCCAGCAGGCGGCGATCCAGGTGGCGACCGCCCAGTTGGCCCAGGCGCGCTACAACCAGGAACTGACGGTGATCCGCGCCCCGGCCAACGGCCGCATCGCCCGCCGCTACGCCAATCCCGGCGCCGGCGCCTCGACCCTGAACGTCACCCCGATGTTCGATGTCGAACCGCAGACCGCCCGCATCGTCCGCGCCGAGATCGTCGAGGCCGACATTCCCAACGTCACGATCGGCCAGGAGGTCGAGATCCAGCCGGAAGGCGACCCGACCAAGACCTATGTCGGCAAGGTCCTGCGCCGCGCGGCCGTCTACGGGGCCCGCAAGCTGGCCTCCGACGATCCCAGCCAGCGCAGCGACGACCGCGTCGTCGAGGTGGTGGTCAGCGCCGAGGGCGCCCCGATCCTGGTCGGCCAGCGGGTGCTGGTGAAGTTCATGAAGCCCGGCCAGAAGGCCGGGGTGAAGCGCGACCAGCCCAAGCCGCCGGTGGCGGGCGGCGACAAGAAGAAGGCGTAGGGCGCCCTCCTCCCCCTTCGGGCGCGGCTATCGCATATGCGTTGAGCCGGATTGGAGACCACGAAATCCCGTCTTCCCGGGCCTTGCTCCCGGGAAGAGCCGCGAAATTCGACCATGGCCCCATGCGACCGACCTGATCTTGCCGCCGGAGAGGCAAAGGGGTCGCCGCCGCTCTGCGACTGAACCCTCGTCCAGGTCCGCCAGCGGGGAAGACCGCTCTCTTGACGCCCCATCTCCCGCACCGCACAAACGCGCCAAACCAAACACGCGTTTAGGGGAGATACGAGCATGGCGGACGATATCCGGTTCGACGGTCAGGTGGCGATCGTCACGGGAGCCGGCGGGGGCCTGGGCCGGCAGCACGCGCTGGAGCTGGCGCGGCGCGGAGCCAAGGTCGTGATCAACGACCTGGGCGCCAGCGTCGACGGCTCGGGCGGATCGTCGCAGGCGGCCCAGGCGGTGGTCGCCGAGATCGAGGCCCTCGGCGGCGAGGCCATCGCCCACGGCGCCTCGGTCACCGACGACGCCGGCGTCGCCGACCTTGTGAAGACCACCATGGACAAGTGGGGCCGGATCGACATCCTGGTCGCCAACGCTGGCATCCTGCGCGACCGCACCCTGAGCAAGATGGAGCTGGCCGACTTCGAGGCGGTGATCCAGGTCCATGTGTTCGGCACGTTCAAGCCGATCAAGGCGGTCTGGGACATCATGAAGGCCCAGAACTACGGCCGCATCGTCGTGACCACCTCGTCCTCGGGCATGTACGGCAATTTCGGCCAGTCCAATTACGGCGCCGCCAAGATGGCGGTGCTGGGCCTGATGAACACGCTGAAGCTGGAAGGCGCCAAGAACAACGTCAAGATCAACGCCATCAGCCCCGTCGCCGCCACCCGCATGACCGAGGGCCTGATGCCGCCGGAAGTGCTGGAAAAGCTGAAGCCGGAATATGTCACGCCGGGCGTGGTCTATCTGGTGTCGGAAGACGCCCCGACCGGGGCGATCCTGACCGCGGGCGCCGGGGCCTTCGCCCTGGCGCGGATCTTCGAGACCGAGGGGGTCTATCTGGGCGAAGGCGGCCTCTCGGCCGAGGAGGTCCGCGACAACTGGGACAGGATCGCCGCCGAGCCCGGCCAGAAGGCCTATTTCAACGGCGGCGAACAGGGCGCGAAGTTCTTCCGCAAGCTGGCTGGCGGGTAGGCCCAACAAAAGCGGCCAACATTTGAATTGTGGCGCGATCAGGGCTGGCGTAGATTTCCCTTACGTCAGCCCGCCTGCGTTCATTTCAGGCAACTTCAAGCATAACTGACAGAACGCTGAAATATAGACCAGGTCCAGACCTCAATTTTCTTGGGCGCTCTGCACAAAATTCACCGTTTCGCGAATAAATAGCAACGGTTTTTGACGGAATGCGTTAGAGCGACGGCAACCGGCGCCATCAAGGGCGCCGGAACCTCCTCCCCAGAAGGTCGTCTTTCATGTCCCTTTCGCGTATCTCCCTCGCCGCCGGCGTGGCGCTCGCCGCCCTGGTCGCGGCTTCGCAGGCCTCCGCCGCCGCTTTCTACCTGCAGGAACAATCGGTGCGCGGCGCCGGTCGCGCCTATTCGGGCGAGGTCGCCGACCGCGGCGCCGCCAGCCTGTGGTGGAATCCCGCCTCGATCGCCGGTCTCGACAAGAACGAGATCTATGGCGGCGTCCACCTGGTCCAGGTCGACTCCCAGGTCAACAACGCCGGCTCGACCCTGACCCGCCCGGTCATCCCCGGCGGCCTGACCACCCCGGTGGGCGGCGAGCCCTATGCCGGCGGCCCGATCAACAACGGCATCGTTCCCAACTTCGCCGGCGCCTTCCGCGTCAACGACAAGCTGGCCGTCGGCCTCTCCGTCGCCGCGCCCTACAACTTCACCACCGACTACAACGGCCGCAGCTGGACCCGCTACGACGCCCTGAAGTCGAACCTGAAGACCATCGACGTCAACGGCGTGGTCGCCTATCGCGTCAACGACATGCTGGACCTGGGCGTGGGCGTTTCGGCCCAGTACACCGACGCCGAGCTGTCCTCGGCCCTGCCCAACCTGTCGCCCCTGCTGCCCGACGGCTCCTCGTCGCTGAAGGGCGACGGCAACTGGGACTACGGCTGGAACGTCGGCGCCCAGTTCCACGCCACCCCGGCCCTGACGATTGGCGCCTCCTACCGCTCGGAAATCAAGCACAAGCTGGACGGCCACGTGGTGGTCTCCGGCCTGCTGGGCCCACTCGCCGCCGCCAATGTCGACACCGACGGCCAGGCCAAGATCACCACCCCGTGGATGGCCAACCTGGGCGCCCGCTGGCAGGTGACCGACAAGACCACCCTGAACGCCTCGGTCTCGCGCATTGGCTGGAGCGAGTTCGACCAGATCGTCATCACCTACCCGAACGGCGGCAGCGTCAGCGAACAGAACTACAAGGACACCACGACGGTGGCCGTCGGCGTCGACCACGACGTCAACGACAAGCTGACCCTGCGGGCCGGCGTGCAGTATGACCCGACCCCGACGCCGGACATCGGCCGCACCGCCCGCGTGCCGGACGGCGACCGCATGCTGTACGCCATCGGCTCGACCTGGAAGGCCACCGACAGCATCCAGTGGGACGCGGCCTTGTCGTACATCAGCTTCGACGACAACAAGATCAACCGCACCGAGACGATCTATCCCGGCACCGCGGCGGCGACGACCCTGAACCTCAAGGGCGACGTCGGCGGCTCGGCCGTGGTCCTGTCGACGGGCCTGCGCTGGAGCTTCTAGGCTTCGGCCCGAGCTGAAGATCGAGGCCGTCCGGGGCGACCCGGGCGGCCTTTTTCTTGTGGCGGGCGCCGCTGCCCCCTCCGGCCCTTCGGGCCACCTCCCCCAGAGGGGGAGGAGCTATCGCGGCGCGGATGCTCCCCCTCTGGGGGAGCTGTCGGCGAAGCCGACTGAGGGGGTCACCCCGCCACCCCGTCCCACAACGCCTTCGCCGCCGCCACGAAGGCCCTGGCCGCCACGCTGTCCGGCGCGCGCAGCACCACCGGCGTCCCGGCGTCGCCGGCTTCGCGCACGGCGATCTCGATCGGGACCTGGGCCAGGACCGGCACGCCCAGGGCCTTGGCCTCCGCCACCCCGCCGCCGGCCCCGAAGATCGGAATCGGGGCGCCCGTCGCGGGGTCGGCGAAGAAGGCCATGTTCTCGATCAGGCCCAGGATCGGCGTGGCGGTCTTGCCGAACATCGCCGCCGCGCGGCGGGCGTCGATCAGGGCGATCTCCTGGGGCGTGGTCACCAGCACCGCGCCGTCGATCCGCAACTTCTGGACCAGGGTCAGCTGAATGTCGCCGGTGCCCGGCGGCAGGTCGACGACCAGCACGTCCATCGGCGCGGCTTCCGAGCCCCAGGCCACGTCGTGGATCATCTGGCGCACGGCCGACGAGGCCATCGGGCCCCGCCAGATCATCGCCTTGCCTTCGTCGACCAGGAAGCCGATCGACATCAGCCTGATCCCGTGGGCCTCCAGCGGCTGCAACTTGCCGTCCTCAAAGCTGGGCTCGCCGTCGATTCCCATCATCCGCGGCGCCGAGGGGCCGTAGACGTCGGCGTCCAGCAGGCCGACGCGCAAGCCTTGGGCGGCGAAGGCGCAGGCCAGGTTGGTGGCCACGGTCGACTTGCCCACCCCGCCCTTGCCCGAGGCCACGGCGATCACGTGCTTTACATGGGCCGGCTTCTCGGCCTCCGGCGGCGGGACCAGCCTGGCCTGGCCGTCTTCCGAGACCTTGGCGCCCTTGCGCACCCTGGTCGCGCCCTCGGCCGCCTGGGCGGTCAGCACCACCTGGGCGACGTCGACGCCCGGCAGGCCGGCCAGGACCTTTTCGGCCGCCTCGCGCACCGGGGCGTAGGTCGCCGCCTGGGACGCCGGGACCTCCAGCATGAAGCCGGCGCGGCCGGCGCGCACGACCAGCCCCTGCACCAGGCCGGCCGCCACCAGCCCCTCGCCGGAGACCGGATCGACGACCTGGTCCAGCGCCGCGCGGGCGTCGTCGAGGGTGGCGGGGGAAGCTGCGGTCACGGGATTGTCTTGCCTTGTTCTGCGGGGGCTTTCATATCCGCGTGCGGGGGTCGTTTTACAACCCCGCCATTTGGCCGCCCTTTGGCCCGCCATTCGCTATGACCGGAAGACCAAGCCGCCCATGCCCTGGAACGACAATGCCGGCCCCGGACCTTGGGGATCCCCGCCGCCCAACGACGGCAAGAAGGACGCGGATCGAAACCGGGGCGAAGAGCCACGCCCCGGCGGTCCCAGGGGGGCCGGCGACCCGCCGCCGCCCCTCGACCTCAACGCCATACTCGACGGGCTGTCCGGCCGCCTGCGCCAGACCTTCGGCGGTCCCGGCCGGTCGCGCGCCGTGGGCGGCGCCGCCCTGGGCGTGGTCGCGCTGTGGGCCCTGTCCGGCTGCTACGTGGTCCAGCCCAAGGAGCAGGCGGTGGTCACCACCTTCGGCGCCTACAGCCGCACGGCCCAGCCGGGCCTGCGCTACCACATGCCCTGGCCGATCGAACACGCCGAGCTGGTGCCCTTCACCTCGATCCAGACCCTCGACATCGGCGGCACGGTCAGCCAGCCCCTGCCGGACGAGCGCCTGATGCTGACCGGCGACGAGAACATCGTCGACCTGAGCTTCACCGTGCAATGGAAGGTCTCGGACGCGGCCAGGTATGTGTTCAACGTCCGCGACCCCGACACGGTGATCAAGGACGTGGCCGAGAGCGCCATGCGCGAGGTGGTCGGCCGCACCGCCCTGACCCCGATCCTGACCACCGGCCGCGGCCAGGTGCAGGACCAGACCGAGCAGCTGATGCAGCGCATTCTCGACCGCTACGACGTCGGGGTCTCGATCCAGAGCGTCAACATCCAGGCCGCCACCACGCCGAGCTCGGTGCTGGAGGCCTATCGCGACGTGCAGCGCGCCGCCCAGAACGCCGAATCCGCAGCCAACAACGCCCGGGGCGAGGCCGCCCAGATCAAGCAGGCGGCCCTGGGCTATCGCGAACAGGTCGTGCGCGAGGCCGCCGGCGACGCCGACCGCTTCAACCAGGTCTACGCCCAGTACAAGCTGGCCCCCGCCGTCACCCGCGAACGCCTCTACATCGAGACCATGCAGCGGGTGCTGGAGAAGTCCAACAAGGTGATCATCGACAACAAGGGCGCCACGGCCCCGGTGATCCTGCCGCCCGACGTATTCCGGCCCAGGCCCTCCGTCGCCGCCAGCACCGCCGCCGCCGAGGGGACCGTCCGATGAACCGCCTCAACCCCGCCGTCGTCGCCACCGGGATCGGCGCGCTGTTCCTGCTGATCCTGGCCAACGTCACCCTGTTCCAGGTGGACCAGCGGCAACAGGCCCTGCTCGTGCGCCTGGGCGATCCGGTGCGCGTCGTGACCACGCCAGGCCTGCACGTGAAGAGCCCGCTCGACACGGTCCTCCGCTTCGACAGGCGCAACATCGAGATGATCAACGCCCAGCCGGAGGAAGTCACCGCCGCCGACCAGGAACGGCTGGTGGTCGACGCCTTCGTCCGCTACCGCATCACCGACCCGCGCCAGTTCTACCGCACCCTGGGCCAGGAAAGCGTCGCCACCGACCGCCTGGACCGGATCGTCAACGCCGCCCTGCGCGAGGAAATCGGCCGCTCGACGTCCGAAGAGGTGATCGCCGGCAAGCGCGCCCAGGTGATGGCCGCCATCCGCGACCGCGTCGCCAAGCAGGTGGCCGCGTCCAACTTGGGCGTCCAGATCATCGACGTGCGCATCAAGCGCGCCGACCTGCCGCCCACCAACGAGCAGGCGGTGTTCGAGCGGATGCAGACGGCCCGCAAGCAGGAGGCCGCCGAACTGCGCGCCATCGGCGAGCAGAAGCGCCGCGAGATCGTCGCCACCGCCTATGAGGAAGCCGAGAAGATCCGCGGCGACGCCGACGCCCAGCGCGCCCAGCTGTTCGCCGAGAGCTTCGGCCGCGATCCAAGCTTCGCCGCCTTCTACCGGTCGATGTCGGCCTACGAGAAGTCGCTGGGCCAGGGCGACACCACCCTGGTGCTCTCGCCCGACAGCGCGTTCTTCAAGTATTTCGAGAAGGGCCCGGCAGGCTGATCCGAACGAAAGAAGGGCCGGCGGAGCGATCCGCCGGCCCTCTCCTCTTCGCGCCTCTGCCCAAGACCGGCTAGGCGGCCGCCTTCAGCAGGTCCATCACCACGTGCAGGCTCTCGGCGACGTGGACGCACTTCTCGGCGATCTCCTCGGTGGGATCGAGGATGTCCGGCACCATGATCGTCATCATCCCCGCCGCGTGGGCCGCGCGGACGCCGGGGTGGGAGTCCTCCAGCGCCAGGCACAGGGTCGGATGCACGTTCAGCCGGCGGGCGGCCTCCAGATAGGGATCCGGATGCGGCTTGTGCCGCGTGACGTCGGCGTTGGCGACCACCGCGTGGAAGCGCTTGACCAGGTCGAACCGGCCCAGATAGCGGTCCACCGCCTGGCGGCTGTTGGAGGTGGCGATGGCGCGCGGCACGCCCAGGGCGTCCAGATAGTCGAGGATCTCCATCACCCCGGTCTTCAGCCGCACCTCGGCCTCGAGGATCGCCTCGACGTCGCTCCAGGTGCGGGCGAAATAGTCCTCGACGGGAAAACTCGCGCCGTAGAGCTCGCGCAGCATCACCCCGCATTCCGGATTGGTCTTGCCGACCATCAAACGGTAGGTGGCGGCCGTGAAGTCCACGCCGAACGCCTGACCCGCCTCGATCATCGCCGCCTGGTAGACAGTCTCGGTGTCCAGCAGCAGGCCATCCATGTCGAACACCACCGCGCGGATCTCTTGAGGAAAGGGGACGCCGCGCGGGAAGGTCACGAGACGAACTCCGCGGCGGTGTAGCCCTGGAAGTAGAGCAAGGCGGTCAGGTCGGCGTGGTCGACCTTGGCGTGGGCCTGGGCCGCGACGATCGGCTTGGCGCGGTAGGCGACACCCAGGCCGGCCGCCTCGATCATCGCCAGGTCGTTGGCGCCGTCGCCCACCGCCAGGGCGTCGGCCGGCGTCAGGCCCAGGGCCGCGGTCTCTTCCTGGAGGGCCGCCAGCTTGGCCTCCTTGCCCAGGATCGGATCGCCGACCGTTCCGGTCAGCCGGCCCTCGGCCTCGATCAGGGTGTTGGCGCGGTTCAGGTGGAAGCCCGCGGCCTGGGCCACCCGGGCGGTGAAGAAGGTGAAGCCGCCCGAGACCAGGGCGCAGCGGGCTCCGTGCTCGGCCATGGTCCGCACCAGGGTCCGCGCCCCGGGATTGAGCTTCACGCGGTCGTCGTAGCAGGCCTGCAGGGCGTCGACCGACAGGCCCTCGAGCATGCCGACCCGCTCGCGCAGCGCGCCCTCGAAGGCCAGTTCGCCGCGCATGGCGCGCTCGGTGATCTCCGAGACCTTGTCCTTGACCCCGGCGAAGTCGGCCAGCTCGTCCAGGCATTCGACATTGATGATCGTGGAGTCCATGTCGGCGATCAGCAGCCGCTTGCGGCGGTTCTTGATCGGTTGGACGGCGAAGTCGACCGGACGGTCGCCGACCGCGGCCTTCACCGCCTGGTGCGTCTCCACCGGCGGCAGGTCGGCCAGCAGGTCCAGCGCCCCCTCCCCCAGCGCGGTTTCGGAGGTGACGGCCAGCGCGGCGCGCACGGCGGCGGCGGCCTCCGCCAGGGCGGCAGGGTCGGGCGAGACGAGGGTGATCGCGAGCATGACGCGGCGGCTATTGGAGGAAGCCGCCCGCGTCAACCTTCTAGCGTCGCGGAGGGGCTCAGGATTGGGGCGCGGCCACCGACATGCAGCGGCCGAACACCGCCATGGCCTGGTCCTTGCCGCCGCCGCCCTGGGAGATCTTGGCCGACAGCGCGGCCACGCCCCGGCGGTACAGCACCGTGGGCGACTGGCCCTGGGCCACGCCCTCGGCATAGGCCTTGTCCAGCATCAGCCCGCCGCTGGCGCCCAGCAGCTTGAACATCGGAACCATCGCCGCGCCGGCGCTGTTGCCCTTGGAGAAGTCCGCCGCCAGTTGCGGATTGCGTTGCAGGACTTCGTCGATCGTCACCAGCAGCACGCCGCAGCCCAGGCGCTCGTCCAGGCTGGCCGGCCCCTCGGCCTCGGGCGTCTTCTCGGCCGGGGCCGGGATCTGGGCCGGCGCGGTGCGGTCGCCCGAAGCGGCCAGGGCCGGAGACGCCGCCAAGACAAGAACGCCAGCCAGGATGGCGCCGAAGGTGGTTTTCATGGTTTGTCCCCGAAGACGCCAACCCCTTCGAGACCAGAAAAGGACTCGACCCGAGATTGCCCGATACACAGATCGTCCTTATCGCCGGGCCGACCGCCAGCGGCAAGTCCGCCTTGGCCTTGAAGCTGGCGCGCGAGACCGGCGGCGAGATCGTCAACGCCGACTCCATGCAGATCTATGCCGGCCTGCGGGTGCTGACGGCCGGACCGTCCCCGGACGAGCTGGCCCAGGCGCCGCACCACCTGTTCGGCGTCGCCGACGCGGCCGACGGCTGGTCGGTCGGGCGATGGCTGGCGGCGGCGACCCAGGCCCTGGCCGAGATCGCCGCGCGGGGCGGCCGCGCCATCGTGGTCGGTGGCACGGGCCTCTATTTCCGGGCCCTGACCCACGGCCTGGCCGACGTGCCGCCGGTGCCCGAGACCCAGCGGGAAGTCTCGGCCCTGCTCTACGCCGCCCAGGGCGAGCCGGAGTTCCGTGACGTGCTGGCGGGCCTGGACCCCGAGGCCGAGAAGCGCATCGAGGTCGGCGACCGCCAGCGCCTGGTCCGCGCCCACGCCGTGGCTGTGGCCACCGGCAAGTCGCTGACCGCCTGGCAGACCGACACCCGGCCCGCCCTGGCCGCGGGGACCTGGCGCGGCGTCGTGCTGGATCCGCCCCGCGCCGAACTCTACGAGCGCTGCGACACCCGCCTGGGCCTGATGGTCGAGCACGGGGCGCTGGGCGAGGTGGCGGCGATGGAAGCGCGCGGCCTGGACCCGGCGCTCCCCGCCCTGAAGGCCGTCGGCTATCGCGAACTGGCGGCCCACCTGCGGGGCGAGACCTCCCTGGAAGCGGCGCTCGACGCGGCGCGGCAGGAAACGCGGCGCTACGCCAAGCGGCAGATGACCTGGTTCAGGAACCAGACGCCGGACTGGGAGAGGATCGTTGCTGCTGCCCCTTAATTCCCCTTTCCACCGCTCATCCCGGCGAATGCCGGGACCCAGATCCCATGGCGGTGTGGATGATTGGAGGGGCTTTGCGCTCCTGGCGTCAGCCTCAAGCCATTCCATCTGGGTCCCGGCATTCGCCGGGATGAGCGGACAATATGTGCGATCATGACGTTCGCCTCAGCCCGACTCACGGACCACCCATGACCGAACTCGCCCGCCTCGCCGCCGCCGTCGCCGCTCGTCTGACCGAACGGGGCGAGACGGTCGCCGTGGCCGAGTCCTCCACGGGCGGCCTGATCTCCTCGTCGCTGCTGGCCGTGCCCGGCGCGTCGAAATTCTATGTCGGCGGCGCGGTGGTCTATACGGCGCGCGCCCGCCTGATCCTGCTGGACATTCCGCAGAAGGCCATGGACGGACTGCGTTCGGCCAGCGAGCCCTACGCCGTGCTGCTGGCCCGGGTGGCCGGCAAGAACCTGAAGGCGACCTGGGGCCTGTCGGAAACCGGCGCGGCCGGGCCGGACGGCAACCGCTACGGCGACGCGGCGGGCCACAGCTGCGCCGCCGTGGTCGGGCCGGACACGGAGGTCAGTCTTACCGTCGAGACGGGTCTGGACGACCGCGAGGCCAACATGCGGCGCTTCGCCGAGCACGCTCTTGCCCTGCTCCTGGAAAGCCTGGGTTGAATTTCGCCTGACAGAACGCCGTTGCGTCCGGACAACGGGTGGTTTCTTGCGTCAAAGCGCGCCTTGACGCCCCTTTGCGAGCATGGCATTCCCCGATCATCCATTTGGAGCAACACTCGTGCGCAACACCATGATCGTACTTATGGAGCGGCCGTTCACGGCGTGACCTCGAAGTCACGCTGATAGATCGGTCGCGCGCACAAAAGGTCCTTCGGGGCCTTTTTTCTTTTCCGGCTTCCTTCTTCCCCACCGCCCAGCTTCCCAACCCAGGGATCACCGTCATGACCGCCCACCAGACCATCGAGAGCTCGACCGCCGTCGACACCGCCTCCCGCGCCATGACCGGCGCCGAGATCGTGGTCCGCGGCCTCGTGGACCAGGGCGTCGAGGTTCTGTTCGGCTATCCGGGCGGCGCGGTCCTGCCGATCTACGACGCGCTGTTCCACGAGCCGCGCCTGCAGCACATCCTGGTCCGCCACGAGCAGGGCGCGACCCACGCCGCCGAGGGCTATGCGAGGAGTTCGGGCAAGCCGGGCGTCGTCCTGGTCACCTCGGGCCCCGGCGCGACCAACGCCATCACCGGCATCATGGACGCCCTGATGGACTCCATCCCGATGGTGGTCATCACCGGCCAGGTTCCGACCCACCTGATCGGCACCGACGCCTTCCAGGAGGCCGACACCGTCGGCATGACCCGCTCGTGCACCAAGCACAACTACCTGGTCAAGGACGTCCGCGACCTGCCGCAGATCATCCACGAGGCGTTCAAGATCGCCACCACCGGCCGCCCCGGCCCGGTGCTGATCGACATCCCCAAGGACGTCCAGTTCGCCAAGGGCGAATATTACGGCCCGGGCGAGGTCGCCTCGACCCACGCCTACAATCCGCGCGTCAAGGGCGACCAGAACCGCATCGCCGAGGCCGCCCGGCTGATCGCCCAGGCCCGCCGGCCGATCTTCTACACCGGCGGCGGCGTCATCAACGCCGGCCCCAAGGCCAGCGCCGCCCTGCGCGAGTTCGCGGCCCTGACCGGCGCGCCGGTCACCTCGACCCTGATGGGCCTGGGCGCCTTCCCGGCGGCCGATCCGGCCTGGCTGGGCATGCTGGGCATGCACGGCACGTTCGAGGCCAACAACGCCATGCACGACTGCGACGTGATGATCTGCGTCGGGGCCCGCTTCGATGACCGGGTCACGGGCCGGCTGGACGCCTTCTCGCCGGGCAGCAAGAAGATCCACATCGACATCGACGCCTCGTCGATCAACAAGAACGTCCGCGTCGACTTGCCGATCGTCGGCGACGCCGGCAGCGTGCTGGAAGACCTGATCGCCGCCTGGAAGGCCGCCGGCCACCAGGCCAACAAGGCCGCCCTGACCGACTGGTGGGCCCAGATCGACCAGTGGCGCGCCCGCCAGTGCCTGAACTACCGGCGCTCCGAGACGGTGATCAAGCCGCAATACGCCATCGAGCGGCTCTACGCCCTGACCCGCGACAAGGATGTCTACATCACGACGGAGGTCGGCCAGCACCAGATGTGGGCCGCCCAGTTCTTCCGTTTCGAGGAGCCCAACCACTGGATGACCTCCGGGGGCCTGGGCACCATGGGCTACGGCCTGCCCGCCGCCCTGGGCGTGCAGCTGGCCCATCCGGGCAGCCTGGTCGTCGATATCGCCGGCGAGGCCTCGATCCAGATGTGCATCCAGGAGCTGTCGACGGCGATCCAGTTCGGCCTGCCGGTCAAGATCTTCATCCTGAACAACGAATGGATGGGCATGGTCCGCCAATGGCAGCAGCTGCTGCACGGCGAGCGCTACAGCCACTCCTATTCCGACAGCCTGCCCGACTTCGTGAAGCTGGCCGAGGCCTACGGCGCTGTTGGAATTCGCTGTTCGGACCCGGCCGAGCTGGACGGCAAGATCCTGGAGATGATCAACAGCGACAAGGTCGTGGTCTTCGACTGCCGCGTCGAGAAGCACGAGAACTGCCTGCCGATGATCCCCTCGGGCAAGGCCCACAACGAGATGATCATGGGCGACGTCGAGGACATCGGGAATGTGATCGGCGCGGCGGGGGCGGGGCTGGTCTAGAAGCGCCGTTTCTTCGCTTTACGCGCACCAGCGTCAATCCAATCTTGCCCGCATCATAATGGGCGAGGAATGGGCGATGAGGCGAGTACGCTTGACGTCGGGGTGTTGTACGCACAAAACTGTACGTACAAATGCCGTTTGAATGGGACGCTGAGAAGGCGCGGAGCAACCTCGAAAAACACGGAGTGTCCTTCGAGACCGCGACGCGCGTATGGGACGATCCACTCCACGAGATCTATTTCGATCGCGTGGAGGGCGGCGAAAGTCGCTGGCATGCGATGGGTTGTGTCGATGGCGTTGTGGTCCTGCTCGTCGTGCACACGCATCCCGGACTGGATGAGGACCACATTCGGGTCGTAAGCGCGCGAAAGGCGACCCCTAGGGAAAGAAGACGCTATGAGCTCGAAGCCTTTTAGCCCCGAAGAACTCGAACAGCTCGCGCGGCTTCGAGCGATGCGCGACGAGGACATTGACCTCAGCGACATCCCGGAACTGACCGAAGACCAGTTGAGCCGCGGATTTCGCCCCGGCCTGCACCGCCCCATCAAGCTGCCCGTCACCATCCGGCTCGACGCCGACGTCGTAGGCTGGTTCAAGGAACATGCTGGCGATAAGCCCTACCAGACCGAGATCAACCGCGTGCTGCGCCAGTACGTGGCCAAGTCAGAAAAGAAGCGCGCCTAGATGACCGACCTCCAACCCGCCTCCGCCTACGACATGGCCCCCAACGCCCAGGTCGAGCAGACCGCGACCTTCGCCCTGCTGGTCGACAACGAGCCGGGCGTGCTGCACCGGGTGGTGGGGCTGTTCGCCGCGCGCGGCTACAACATCGAAAGCCTCACGGTCGCCGAGACCGACCGCAAGGCCCACACCAGCCGGATCACCGTGGTCACCCGCGGCACCCGCCACGTGCTCGACCAGATCGAGGCCCAGCTGAACAAGGTGGTCAATGTCCGCCGCGTGCACGACGTGACCCGCGACCCGAACGGCGTCGAGCGCGAGCTGGCCCTGGTCAAGGTGCGCGGCCAGGGCGTCGACCGCGTCGAGGCTCTGCGCATCGCCGAGATCTTCCGCGCCAAGCCGGTGGACACCACCCTGGAGAGCTTCGTGTTCGAGATCTCGGGCGCGCCGTCCAAGATCGACAAGTTCCTGGACCTGATGCGGCCGCTGGGCCTGGTGGAACTGTCGCGCACCGGCGTGCTTTCCATCGAGCGGGGCGTTGAAGGAATGTAGCCATGACGGGCGCGATGCTTCTGGCCGGCCTCCTGACGGGGCTCACCCTCGCCGGCCAGCAGCCCGCCCCTCAGGCCGTTCCGGCCCCGCCGCCCGATCCCGCCGTCTGGTGGGCGCCGGAGATCCCCAAGCCGCCGCCCGAGCAGGACCCCTTCCAGGGCCGCCGCCTGCGCAAGGGCGAGCAACTGGCGCCGATCGACAACGGCGTCGATCCCCTGCTCTACCGCCTCTGGGGCCTGCAGCCCCTGCAGAGCCAACTGATCAAGCCCGGCGAGCTGGTGCTGGAGGTCTGGGCGCGGCCCGCCACCGGCGTGCGCCAGGCGGTGGTCCGCGTGACCGTGCGCCGCGACGGCCGGGCCTTCGTCCAGGCCCGGGCCGGCCTGGGCTGCTGCACCCCGGAGATCGGCCGCCGCGTCGATATCGACGCCGAGCTGGCCACCCAGCAGATCCCGCCGCTGAAGGCCCTGGTCGGGGCGCCGATGTGGAGCCAGCCGCGTTCGGTGATCGTCGACTACGGCGGCGGGGCCGTGGAGCCGGTATGCCTGGAGGGCGTCTCCTGGGACGTCACCCTGCTGGTCCCCGGCCAGGCCCGCCACCTGCGCCGGGCCTGCGACGACGCCGAGGTCGGCTCGATCGCCCCCGCCCTGGCGGCGGCGCTGTCGGCGGCCTCGGGACGCGACGCCCGGTTCGACGCGATGTTCGCGCGCGGCGGCGACTTCTCGCGCCAGCAGAGGGCCTACGACTCGCTGATCGCCTCGGGCGGCCAGCTCAAGGCCGGAACCAACAGCCGTCCCCAGCCGCCGGTCGTGCCGACACCGGCCGACGGCGAACCGGAGACGCCGATCCCGATCTCGCCCTAGCGTCCTGAGCGCGCATCCCGGGCGAATACGCTCCGAAATTGCAATTCCCGAATAACGTCGTTATCAAACTTGACCATGACTCCGGGAGGGAAAACCATGGTCAAGACCGTCGCCCTGAAATCCATGCTGGCCGCCGCCGGCGTCGCCGCCGCGCTCGGCGCGACCGCTGTCCAGGCCCAGGCCGTGCCGAACACGCCTCAGGTCAAGTTCATCCCTTCGGGGGAGGTTCCATCGATCCCCGCCGGACTGCAGACCGCCTGCATCAACGCGCCGGTCGACGGCGCGCCGACCAGCAAGACCTGCCCGGTCATCTACTACGGCTCCGCCAGGACATGGGTCTTCAGCTACGCCGACAACCGGACGTCGTTCGCCCTGGTCACCTTCGACTCGACCGGCAAGGTCCTGCGGAACGTCGAGCGCCCCGGCGCCCGCTACATCTTCGACGTGTTCAGCGACGACAGGGGCCGGAAGCTCACCCTCGTCGGCCAGTCCAAGAACTCGGTCGTGATCAACTGGTCCGACCTGCCGCATTGAGGTTCCATGGTCCGTTTCGGATGCCCCTCCGAAACGGACCATGGCGTGAGCCTCAGCCGACCTTCAGAACATTGAAGCGATAGAGCAGCGCGCCCAGCACCGCGCCGATCGTCGGGGCGACGAAGAACAGCCATAGCTGCGCCACGGCCTGGCCGCCGACGAAGATGGCCGGGCCGAAGCTGCGGGCCGGGTTGACCGAGACGCCGGTCACCTGGATGCCGACGATGTGGATCACCGCCAGGGCGATGCCGATGCCCAGCCCCGCGAAGCCCGGGGCGGCGTCGGTGCCGGTCGAGCCCAGGATGACGATCACGAACAGGGCGGTCATCACCACCTCGAAGATGAAGGCCGCCTCGACCCCGAAGCCGCCGCCATAGCCCGCGCCCCAGCCGTTCTGGCCCAGGCCGTGCGCCGTGCTCCCGGCGATCAACAGCAGCACCGCCGCTCCCGCCGTCGCGCCGACGAACTGGGCGATCCAGTACAGCCCCATCTCCTTGGCGCTCATCCGCCCCGCCACGAACGCCGCCAGGCTGACCGCCGGGTTGACGTGGCAGCCCGAGACCGGTCCGATGCCATAGGCCATGGCCACGATCGCGAAACCGAACGCCAAGGCTATGCCAAGTTGTCCGACATGGTCGCCGCCCAGAACCGCCGCGCCGCAGCCAAACAAGACAAGAGCAAAGGTGCCGATGAACTCGGCAACAATTTTTGACATTTCGCGATCTCCCTCTCACGCCCGCGCTTCACCTTGAAGACAAGCGCCGTGAGCTTGTCTCTATTTGGCGAGTCCTGGAATAGGGGAAATGCCTCCGGGCGATCGGGAAAGGCGAACCCGCGCGTCAGGTCTCCAGCAGCATGTCCGGCCGAGCCCGCAGGCGGGCCGCGTCGCGCAGGGGCGGAGCGCCGAACAGCCGGGCGTATTCCCGGCTGAACTGCGAGGGGCTGTCATAGCCCACCGCGTGGCCGGCCGAACCGGCGTCCAGCCGCTGGGCCAGGATCAGCTTGCGGGCCTCCTGCAGGCGGATCTGCTTCTGGTACTGCAGCGGGCTGAGCGCGGTGACCGCCTTGAAGTGGCGATGCAGGGCCGACGGGCTCATCCGCGCCTCGGCCGCCAGTTCCTCGATGCTGAACGGCTGGTTGAAGTGCTGGGTGATCCAGCCGATGGCGCGCTTGACCTGGCGCATGCGGCCGTCGGCCCGGGCGATCTGGGCCAGGCGCGGCCCCTGGTCGCCCAGCAGCATGCGGTAGAGGATCTCTCGCTCGATCAGCGGCGCCAGCACGGCGGCGTCGCGCGGCGTCTCGACCAGCCGGACCATTCGCATCACCGCGTCCAGCAGGGGCGGGTTGACCTGGCTGACGGCCATGGCGCCGATCAGCGGCCCGGCGTCCTGGGCCAGGGCCGGCTCGCCGCCCAGCTGCAGCAGGAGGTCGCCGATCACCGCCGGGTCCAGGGTCATCCGGAACGACAGGTACGGGGCCTCCGGCGAGGCCTCGACCACCTGGCCGATCACCGGCAGATCGACCGACGCGACCACATAGTTCAGCGCGTCGTAGACCAGGACCGATCCGCCGCTGAGCACCTGCTTGCGCCCCTGGGCCACCACGCAGACCGCCGCGCCGAACACCCCGTGGGTCGGCTCGCTGGGCTGGCTGGCGCGATGCAGGGACGCCTTTTCACAAACCCTGTGGTCGCCGTCCGTAGGCGCGTATCGTTCAATCAGAGCGGCGAGTTCGCCCGGCTCGACCATCGACATTTCCTTTTGCTGATGGCGCTTGTCCTACGCCCGGCGCGGCCGCCCGTCACGTCCATCGGAGATGATGTGCAGGATCGTGCAATCAAGGGGCAGCATCGGTCTATCGCGAACGGCGATCCATGGGTCATGGTGGGGATGTCCCGCCCCGCCGCCGTCGCCGCCCCTTCCCGAGCCCTCGGCCCACAGCCGTCGGCCCAGGACCGAGCGACACGGCGGCCGTCCGCCCCCGAGGATATCATGACCCGCTACACGCCCCGCCGGCCCCAGGCCGCGCCCCGGTGGTTCGTCGCCGCCTGGCTGACCGCCACCGCCCTCATCACCGCCGCCTCCGCCGCGGGAGCGGTCCATTGATCGGCCGCCGCGTTTCCGGCGTCTGGGCCAGCGCCAACGGGGCGGTGAGCCTGGAACTCCACCTCGACGGCCGGTTCGAGGAACATCACGACGGCGAACTGGTGTTCGAAGGCCACTACGAGCTGGTCGGCGACGACGTGCGCCTGTTCGAGGACGGCGGCGGACAGCTGACCGGCCGGCTGACCGAGGGCCGCCTGAGCCTGACGCCGCCGCCTCGCGCGCAACGTCGCGCCCGCCATGGCCAACGACAGCCTTCCATCCGGGAGCCCCAGCCCCTATATTGAGTCCGTTCGGGTTCGCCCGGACTATGGAGATAAACGCGCACGTAATAAGCGGACTGGACCCGGGTGCGATTCCCGGCGGCTCCACCAAGACCTCCCGCGTTATCACGGGAATGCATGGGGCCGATCAGCATCGACAGACGTGTAAAGGTGTATGCTTTCTCTCGGCGTGGCTCACCGTATCGGGCCGCTAAACTAACTGCGAACGATAACTTCGCTGAAGAGTTCGCCATCGCCGCGTAATGCGGTGCGGGTGATCTCGCCTCTTAAGTCCTAGGGGTTCAGATCCCTAGGCGGGGCCCGGAGGGAGCCTGCCAACAGAATCCCTCCACTTCCTCCCTCGCGAAGCGGGGGAGGTGGCGCGGCGCGAAGCGCCGTGACGGAGGGGGCCAGCGCCGTCGTCCTCTTTCTTCCAATTTCCCCTGCGCACCCACCTTCTCGCCGCCCCCGCGACACGCTACTCTCCGCGCTTCTTTCCAGTTCTCGCTTTACGATGGACCGCATGGCCCAGACCAATCCGCCTGAAGACCTGATGCAGTACGAGGCGATGGCCCAGGACGCCCTGCGCGGCGTCGTGAAGGCCGCGCTGAAGAAGGCCGCCGCGCCCGGCGGCCTGCCCGAGCCGCACCATCTGTACATCACCTTCAAGACCCAGGCGGCGGGCGTGTCGGGTCCCCAGGACCTGCTGGGCAAGTATCCCGACGAGATGACCATCATCCTGCAGCACCAGTACTGGGACCTGGCGCCGGGCGAGACCTTCTTCTCGGTGACCCTGAAGTTCGGCGGCCAGCCCAAGCGGCTGTCGATCCCCTACGCGGCGGTGACCCGATTCTACGACCCGTCGGTGCAGTTCGCCCTGCAGTTCGAGGCTCCCGAGATCGCGCCGCAGGAGCCCGAGCCCGAGCCGGAACCCGAGGTCGTCGCCACCGCCGAGGGCGGCGAGGACGCGCCGAAGATCATCTCCCTCGACCAGTTCCGCAAGAAATAGCCGCGTGAGCGACATCGCCCCAAACGACGTCGTCTCCGCAACGCCGCAGGCCCTGACGGACGAGGCGATCCTCGCGCGGTTTCACGCGTCCAGGAATCCCCCGGGCAGCGCCCGCACCCTGGGCTTCCGCATGCTGGCGGTCAGCCAGGCCGAGCGCCGGGTCGAGATCGCCTTCGAGCCCGCGGTCGAGGCGGTCGGCAATCCGATGGGCCAGGTCCAGGGCGGGTTCGTCTGCGCCATGCTCGACGAGTGCATGTCGGTGGCCGGCATGATCACCTCGGGCATGACCTGCGTGGTCCCCACCCTGGAGATGAAGACCAGCTTCCTGCGTCCAGCCATCCCCGGCCCGCTGAAGGGCGTCGGCTGGGTGGTCAAATGGGGCAGGACCGTCTGCTTCCTGGAAGGCGAGCTCTACGACCCCGAGGGTCGGCTGCTGGCCAGGGCCAGCGCCACGGCGATCCCGACGCCGTTCTCGAAGTTCAAGACCTGACGGGACCATGCGGCGGTTCGCGAGCCTGGTCCTGGGTTTGCTGCTGGCGCCGCTGCTCGCCGCCGCGCCGGTCCGGGCCGACGCCCCCGCGTTCTCCAACTGGGCGGCCGTCGTGGTGGCCGGCGACTGGCGCGCCCATTCGGGGGAGCCGACCGAGGCCTTCGACAACGCCCGCCGCGACGTGGGCGCGACCCTCCTCGACCTCGGTTTCTCCCCCGGCGCCATTCGCCAGTATTCGGTGCGCCCCCGGCGCTATCCGGCGCCCAGGCCGCGCAAGACCGACCTGCGGACCATCCACGCCGACCTGCGCGACCTGGCGACCAAGCACCCCGCCGGCTGCCTGGTCTATCTCACCAGCCATGGCGCGCCCGAGGGCGCGATGCTGGGCGAGGACATCCTGCCCCCCAGCCTGCTGGCGGCGGCGATCGACGACGCCTGCCCGGCCCGCCCGTCGATCGTCGTGATCTCGGCCTGCTTTTCGGGCGTGTTCGTCAAGCCGCTGCAGCGCGAGGACCGGATGATCCTGACGGCCGCACGGGCGGACCGCGCCTCGTTCGGCTGCAGCGAGGACGACAAGTACCCCTATTTCGACGACTGCTTCCTGTCCTCGGCGCCCACCGCCCACGACTTCGCGGCCCTGGGACGGGCGGTGCGGGCCTGTGTCGCCCGCCGCGAACAGGACACAGGCGCCGAACCGGCCTCCGAGCCGCAGCTGTGGATCGGCGCCGGCCTGCGGCCGCTGCTGCCCCTCTACGCCTTTCCGCCGCGCGCCCCCGCAAAACCCGCCGCTTCCCTCAAGCGACGCTGAGCGACCGGGCGTCCACGGGAAAGGCGCCCGGGCCGGGCCACATCCCCTTTGATCCCCGGCCGGGGCGCCCTAGAAGTTTGCTCACCCTTATTTTCTTGAAGCCGGCGAGGTCTTGTTCGTGACGCTGCGTCTTTCGTTCAGGGCCGTTCTTTCGGCGGCGATCATCGGTTGCGGCCTGTTCGGCGCGACGATGGCTGAAACCCAGGACGCCGCCCCCGCCGCGCGGTCGCCGGCGGCGACGACCGCCGTCCTGCCCTCCGCGCCGATCCCCTATAATTCGACGGTTCGCCGCCGTCGGCCCCCGCCCCGCGCCCCGCGCCCCGCCGCCCCGGCCGCCGCCCGGACCGCTCCGACGCCGGTCGCGACGCCGGTGACCACGGCGGCCGCCGCGCCGGCGGCGACGCCCGCCGCCCCGGCCTCGTCGCCGATCCCGGCCAGCTCCGCCGCCCCGCTGCCGCTCGCCGACCTTGAGGCCTATGTCGACGGCGTCGTGCGCGACCGCATGGCCCACGACCACATCGCCGGCGTGACCGTCGCCGTCGTCCAGAACGGCCAGGTGGTGCTGAAGAAGGGCTACGGCGTCGCCAGCCTGAAGGACCGCCGCAAGGTCGATCCCGACACGACCCTGTTCCGCGTGGGCTCGATCTCCAAGACCTTCACCTGGATCGCCCTGATGAACGAGGTCGAGGCCGGTCGCATGCGCCTGGACGCCCCGATCAACGTCTACCTGCCCGAGAAGCTGCAGCTGAAGGACCAGGGCAAGAAAACCCCGGTGCGGCTGCGCGATCTGATGACCCATACGGCCGGGTTCGAGGACCGGGCCCTGGGCCAGCTGTTCGAGCGCGACCCGCGCCGCGAGCGGCCCCTGGAGCTGTACCTGCGCCAGGAGCGCCCCAACCGCGTGCGCGAGCCGGGCCTGCTGCCGGCCTACTCCAACTACGGCGTCGGCCTGGCCGGCGCCGCCCTGGCCAATGTGACCGGCCTGCCGTTCGAGAAGACGATCGCCGAACAGGTGATCCTGCCCGCCGGCCTGACCCACACGACCTTTCGCGAGAACCGTCCCTGGCGAGACGACCTGCCCGCCCCGATGGCGCCGGCCCTGGCGGCCGGCCTGTCGGACGGCTTCCACTGGACTCCGCTGGGCTTCCAGACCGAGGCGCCCGAGTTCATCGGCCACATCGCGCCCGCCGGCGCCGCCTCCAGCACGGCCGGCGACATGGCCCGCTACATGACGCTGCTGCTGAACGGCGGGACGATCGACGGGAGGACGGTGTTCTCGCCGAAGACCAGCGCGATGTTCCGCACGCCGATGTACCGCCCGGCCGAGGGCGCGCCGGGCTGGAACGCCGGCTTCATGGACATCCCCCTGCCCGGCGGCCGCCGCGGCTTCGGCCATGTCGGCGCGACGCTGTGGTTCCACTCCAACATGGTCCTGGTCCCCGACCTGGGCCTGGGCGTGTTCGTGGCGGTCAACACCGACACCGGCGCCGACCTGCCCGCCAGCCTGCCCTCGACCATCATCGAGCGCTTCTACGCCCCGCGCCCGGAAATCCCCGCCCCCAGCCGGATCAGCCACGACGAGGCCCAGGCCTACGAAGGCCGGTTCCTGACCACCGGCCGCGCCTATGGCGGGCTGGAGGGCTTCATCGACCGGCTGATCGGCGAGGCGACCGTGCGCGCCGCGCCGGACGGCCGCCTGGCCCTGACGATCGACGGCAAGTCCAGTCAGTGGACCGCCACCGACCAGCCCGACACCTTCGCCCCGGCCAGCGGCGCGGGCCTGCTGGTGTTCCAGCGCCAGGACGGCAAGGTGGTGCGGTTCTTCTCGCCCACCGGCGGGGCGGCGTTCGAGCGCATCGACTTCCCCCACCAGCGCAGCCTGTTGACCACCTTCGCCGTCCTGGCCGCCCTGGCCGCCCTGGCGACCCTGATCGGCGTGGCCACCCGCGATCGCCGCGAGGCCCGCCAGACCCCGACGCAGGCCCGCGCCAGCCTGCTGCAGACCATCCAGGCGATCCTCTGGCTGATCGCCCTGATCGGCGTGGGCGTGTTCGCCAGCGGCGCTGGCGATATGGCCCAGGTGTTCTTCGGCTGGCCCAGCGGCTGGCTGCTCAGCGCCTCTGCCTGCGCCTTCGTGGCCACCGTGCTGACCATCGCCACCCTGGCCATGCTGCCGGTGGTGTGGCGCGGCGGACGGCGGGTCGACAGCTGGACCTCGCTACGCAAGCTGGCCTTCAGCTGCACGACGCTGATCTTCCTGGGCTTCGCCCTGCTGCTGTTCGTCTGGGGCTTCCTGGAGTTCTGGAACGCCTAGCAGGCCGTTGAAGAAGTCTCCCGGCGGGCGATGAAGTCGGCTTCGTCGCCGCTGTGGAAGCAGATTTGGCCCT
>NZ_JBWKPX010000023.1:0-79253 GCF_059418465.1 Caulobacter sp. GW821-FHT09A05 | reverse complement strand
GGGCGGGAGCCGTCGCGCGAGTCGGCTCGGCGCGGGCGACCTGGGTCGGAGCGGGGGTCGGCTGCGGCGTCGGGGCGGGCGTCGCGGCGGCCGGAGCCGGGGTCGGCATCGGGGCGGGCGGCGGGGCGGTCGGCAGCGGCTGGGCCTCGGCCATCTGGGCGGGCGGCGCCGTGTCGACGGTCGGGGTCTGGGCCGGCTGGCTCATCAGCCCCCAGGCCAGGCCGCCAGCGGCGATGGCCAGAACCGGCAAGCCGATCATCCAGGGCAGGTTGGACGAAGACTTCTTCGCCGGCGTGCGAGCATAGACGGGCGCGCTTGGAAAAAGAGCCGAGGAATCGGCGGGGGTCGCCGGGGCGATATAAGGTTCGCTGGCGTCGAGGTTCAGAACAGCCATGATGTCCTCCTGAGCGATATCTGCGTTCGGGGAGTCAACGGCAGGGCTCCATGACAGTTCCGGTTGGCCTGGAATGACCTAGATATTGCCCAGAAGTGGTCATTTTTCAGATTGCGCGAAACGGAGGTCTCAGCGTTGCTTTTAAGCTCGTCCCTCCCCCTTGCGGGGAGGGTGGCCCGCGTAGCGGGTCGGGTGGGGATCACGCCATGAGCGTTCGCCGAGCGAGGGCCTTGAGGAAGGCGATGAGCGGGCAGGAGGTGCGCCTGTGGGTGCGGCTGCGTCGGTTTAGAGCCGACGGCTTTCACTTCCGGCGACAGGCGCCGCTGTTGGGCTACTACCCGGATTTCGTCTGCCTCAGCCGAAGACTGATTATTGAAGTGGATGGCCCTCATCACGATGAGCCTGAGCAGCGCGACCACGACGCCCGGCGCGATGAAGTTTTCCGGCGCGCCGGCTTCCAAACCTTGCGCTTTACGACCCGGGCGGTGCATGAGGACATCGACGCGGTGGTGGACGTGATTTGTCTCGCCCTCAACGCCGCGAGCCCCACCCGACCCGCTACGCGGGCCACCCTCCCCACAAGGGGGAGGGAAGAGACTCTTTTCTAGTCGGCCGCCCGCGCGGCCAGGAATTTGAGACATGACCGAAACCGCCTCTTCCAAAGTGATCCAAGGCCGCACCGGCCCCTGGGAAATCGTTCTCGGCCTTGAGGTCCACGCCCAGGTCGCCAGCGTGTCCAAGCTGTTCTCCGGCGCCGCCGTCGGCTTCGGGGCGGGACCGAACCAGCAGGTCAGCCTGGTGGACGCGGCCATGCCCGGCATGCTGCCGGTGCTGAACCGGTTCTGCGTCGAGCAGGCGGTGAAGACGGGCCTGGGCCTGAAGGCCCAGATCAACCTGAAGAGCCGCTTCGACCGCAAGAACTACTTCTATCCCGACCTGCCGCAGGGCTACCAGATCAGCCAGTTCGACCAGCCGATCGTCGGCGAGGGCGTGGTGACCGTCGAGCGTGACGACGGCACGACCTTCGACGTGCGCATCGAGCGCCTGCACCTGGAGCAGGACGCCGGCAAGTCGCTGCACGACCAGGACCCGAACGCGACCTATGTGGACCTGAACCGCGCGGGCACCGCGCTGATGGAGATCGTCTCCAGGCCCGACATGCGTAGCTCGGAAGAGGCCGCCGCCTACGTCAAGAAGCTGCGCACGATCCTGGTCTATTTGGGCACCTGCGACGGCGACATGGAGAAGGGCAACCTGCGCGCCGACGTCAACGTCTCGGTCTGCCGCCCCGGCGACTACGAGAAGTACCGCGCGACCGGCAGCTTCAGCCACCTGGGCACGCGCTGCGAGATCAAGAACGTCAACTCCTACCGCTACATCCAGCAGGCCATCGAATACGAGGCCCGCCGCCAGATCGAGATCCTGGAGGACGGCGGCAAGATCGACCAGGAGACCCGGCTGTTCGACCCGAACAAGCTGGAGACCCGGTCGATGCGGAGCAAGGAAGAGGCGCACGACTACCGCTACTTCCCCGATCCGGACCTGCTGCCGCTGGTCCTGGACCCGGCCTGGGTCAAGCAGATCGAGGAGACCCTGCCGGAACTGCCCGACGCCAAGAAGCAGCGCCTGCAGAGCCAGTACGGCCTGTCGGCCTACGACGCCGGCGTGCTGATCATCGAGGCCGACCGGGCCGACTATTTCGAGGCCGCCGCCAAGGGCCGCGACGCCAAGCTGGTCTCCAACTGGGTGACCAACGAACTGCTGTCGAAGCTGTCGGCCGGCGGCCACGAGATCGCCAACTCGCCGCTGCCGCCGCAGGACATCGCCCAGCTGGTCGAGCTGATCGAGAACGGCACCATCAGCTCCAAGATCGCCAAGGAGGTCTTCGAGCACATGTGGGCCGGCGAGGGGCGTCCGGCGCAGATCGTCGAGAAACGCGGCCTGGTGCAGATCAACGACACGGGCGCCATCGAGGCGGCGATCGACACGCTGATCGCGGCCAATCCCGACAAGGCGCAGGCGGTGAAGGAAAAGCCCCAGGCCATCGGCTGGTTCGTCGGCCAGGTGATGAAGGAGACCGGCGGCAAGGCCAATCCGGCCACCGTCAACGAACTGCTGCGGAGCAAGCTGGGGCTGTAGGCGCCCTGCGTCTTTCTAGGCCGCAAAAGACAAAGGGCCCGCCGCTCGCGCGACGGGCCCTTTTCACGAACGGAGCGCTGGGCCTTAGGGCTTGGGCGTGTCCGTGGTCGAGCTGGCGGCGGGGTCGGTTTCGGAGCCGGCCGGCTTGTGGTGCTTCTTGGCCTTCTTCTCGGGCTTGGCGTCGGCGGCCGGCGCCGAGGCGTCGGTCGAGGTGTCCGAAGCCGTGGCCGAGCTCGGCGTGCCGCTGGCGCTGGCGTCGGCGGCCGGATCCGGGGCCGGCGTGGCCGCGGGGTCCGTGCCGTAGGACGGCGACGTCGTGGACGAGGAGGGGGCGCTTTGCGTGGTCTGGGCGGTCGGATCGGCGGGCGCGGTTTGCTGAGCCAGGGCCGACCCGGCATAGCCGGCGAGGGTCAGTGCGGCGACGGCGGCCGTGAGGCGGAGCTTGGTCATGGAAGCGTCTCGTTACTGTCGCGTCGGAAAGTGACACGACCGGCACGCTGACCTGCGAATGCGGTGGGAATAACTCGCCAATCGGGCGATCTCGCCGCATGCGCGGCCAGGATGTGGCGAATGGCGACGCTTACCAAGAGTTTTGGAAAGCATCGCCAGACCCGTCAGGTGAACATCATCTAGTTGTTGATGATGTCGAAGATCAGTCCGGTGGCGATCGCCGCCAGGACATAGTCGTTGCCGGCGCGATACCAGTAGTAGCCGCGGGGCGGCGGGCGCAGGCGATAGTAACCGTAGTCGTGGATGACATAGCCGTTGCCGCGATAATAGGGCGGCAGGTAGCCGCCGCGACGCCAGGCGCTGTAGCCGGGGCGATAGCCGGGGTGGCCGTAGTAATGGGCCGGCGGGGCGCCATAGCTCCAGCGGTTGTTGTAGTAGTAGCCGTTGTAGCGGCGATCATCCCAGCGGTCGCCCCGGTCCCAGCCGCGGTGACGGCCGTTGTCGTGGCGGCCATCCCAGCGTCCACCGCGATCGCGATCGTTCCAGCGGCCCTCATGGCGGTCGCCGCGATCGCCGCGGCCGCCGCGATCATCGTGATGGCCCCAACGGCCGCGGTCCTGGGCGGATGCGTCGCTCGCGGCGACGGCCATCGGCCCGGCGACGGCGGCCACGGCGGCGATGGTGAGCAACAAGCGCTTCATATCCGACGTCTCCTTACTTCGGTCGGCGGCTCTCCGAACCGCCTGATCCCTCGACCTTGAAGACAGTTTCCGCCGCGGTGGCTGAACCTGATCTGAACGGCGCCGTCAGGCTGGAGCGCGGGCGGCCTTGGCGGCGGGACGCGGCGGGACCATGTTGGTGGCCAAACAAAACGTCCTTCAGGCCAAACGCTTCCAGGGAGCGCCTCGATGAGCCGTCCGATCGAACTGTACTACTGGCCCACGCCCAACGGCTGGAAGATCTCCATCGCCCTGGAGGAGATGGGCCTGCCCTATACGATGATCCCGGTGAACATCGGGGCGGGCGAGCAGTTCAAGCCGGACTTCCTGGCCATCAGCCCCAACAACCGCATGCCGGCCATCGTCGATCCCGACGGCCCCGACGGAGCGCCGATCTCGGTGTTCGAATCCGGGGCCATCCTGCAGTACCTGGGCCGCAAGACCGGCCGGTTCTACGGGACCAGCGAGCGCGAGCGGGTCGAGATCGACCAGTGGCTGATGTGGCAGATGGGCGGGCTGGGTCCCATGGCCGGCCAGACCCACCATTTCCGCCAGTACGCCGCCGCCATCGTCAGCGACCAGCGGCAGATCGCCTATGGCGCCATCCGCTACACCAACGAGACCCACCGGCTCTATGGCGTGCTGAACAAGCAGCTGGACGGGAAGGATTTCATCTGCGGCCAATTGTCCATCGCCGACTTCGCGTGCTGGGGATGGGTTGTTCCGTGGAAGAACCAGGGCATCATCCTGGAAGAGTTTCCGCATTTGAAGGCGTGGTTCGAGCGCCTGGGCGCCCGCGAAGCCGTCGAGCGGGGTTTCAAATTGGGCGCCGAGCTGCGCCGCCCGGGCCTGCAAGCGCCCGGAAAAGCGCAGGAAGAAGCCCGAAAGGTGCTGTTCGGTCAGCGTGCCCGTTAACGCGCTGTATACGGCGAATTTACATTCAGTAACACCCGTGAATGCGACGTAATGTCTCTAAACGATTTATGTATTCAGGGGTAAGATTCATGATGTCGCCGGCTTTAACTATATGTTCAGTGGCGATGGACTTTTCTGTTCTCGAGCCAAGCGGAGCCGGAGGGGCAAGGCGGGCTGGGAAGGGGAATTGAAGCCATGATGATGAGTATCGAACCGCCGGCCGCCATCCACGGGATCCCGCTGCCGACCGCCGACGCCTCGGGCGACGAACTGTTCCGCATGGGCATGCTCTATTCGACCGGCCAGGGCGGCGCGCCGCTGGACTACGTGTCGGCCCACATGCTGTTCAACCTGGCCGCCATGCGCGGTTCGGTCGAAGCCAAGGTCTATCGCAAGGAAATCTCGCAGGAGATGGCCAGCGAGGACGTCGCCGAAGCCCAGCGCCAGGCGCGCGAATGGCTGGCCCACGGCTGAGCCTGGACAAGTTCGGTCGTTTTTCCTGAAGGCGCGTGAAAGGCTTCAGTTTCCGCTGAAGCCGTTGATCGCGTAGCTGAAGCTGATCGGCAGCAGGTCCCGGAAGTACTGCTGCATGAACAGGCCCGCCTCGGACACTCCGCTGCGCGGCACATAGACCACGTCGAACCGACGCAGCGGCACCAGGTCCGCCCGGCCGTTGGTCATCCCCGACAGCAGGTTCGCCGTGCGCAGCATGGCCCGGCCGCCCGGACCGCGACGAATGATCACCACCGACGTGCGCTTGGCCGAGGTCTTGAACCCGCCGGCCTGGATGATGGCCCGCAGCGCGTCGGTGTCGCCGGCCATGTCGAAGGCGCCCGGATTGCCGACCTCTCCCCCCACGAACACCTTCAGCGGCGCCGTCGCCTTGATCGACACCTGCACCTGGGGCCGCAGCAGCTGGCTTGAATAGGCCTGGGTGATCGAGGCCTCCAGTTCGGCGATGGTGCGGTCGGCGGCCATCACCGGCGCGATCAGCGGCAAAGCGACGCGGCCGTCCGGCTGGACCACCACGGACTTGTTCAGCTCGACCGCCGAGGGCACGGTGACCTCGACCTCGTCGCCGGGATAGAACCGGTAGTCGGGCTCCTGATCCGACCAGTCGGCATAGCCGATATCGGAAAAAGTCGCCGTCGGACGGGCCGTGGGCGTGATGGGCTCGCGGTCCACGTGGCCGCAGCCGGCCAGGCCGAGCGAAAGCCCGCTGGCCGCGAAGGGCAGGGCGAAAGCCGCCGAGAGGATGGTGCGCCTGTGCATGCGACAAGTCTTAACAGGAATGGGTAACGACTCCTTAAGCGCGCTCCGACCAGGGTGAGGCTGAGATTGAACCCATCGGATTCGCATGTCGACGACGAGCGCCTGGACCAGTGTGCCGCATGACCCGCCGTCGCGCAGCGACTGGGCGGCGCGCGCCCGCTATGCGCCGACCGATTTCGTCACCCTGCTGTGGCGCGAGCGCTGGCTGATGCTCCTGGTCTTCGTGGTGATCTTCGCGCTGGGGGCCGGCTTCGCCCTCACCCAGAAGAAGACCTATACCGCCAGCTCCAGCCTGTTCGTCCGCCTGGGCCAGGAATATGTCTACGAGCCCCGGGCCGGCGACGCCGCCCGCGGCGCGGTGCCCGACGTCGACCAGGTGATCCAGTCGGAATCCGAGATCCTGGGCAGCGGCGAGCTGCGCGAGCGGGTGATCCGCAAGGTCGGCTTCGGCAGGGTCTTTCCCGGCAGCGCCGCCAAGTACGCCGTCGCCTCGCCCGAGGCGAAGCGCAAGCTGATGGCCGAGGGCCGCGAAAGCCTGGCCCGCAACCTGAAGATCGAGACCGCCCCCGACAATTCGATCATCCGCCTGTCCTATTCCAACCAGGATCCGGAAATCGCCGAGAAGGTGCTCAACACCTTGCTCGAGGAATACCTGATCTATCGCCGCAGCCTGCTGATCGGCGGCGACGACAACGGGCTGGAGCGCCAGCGCGAACTGTTCACTGAAAAGCTGGCCCAGACCGACGCGGCCTACCAGGCCTTCCTGTCGGGCAACGACATCGGCGACTTCACCGCCCAGAAGAGCGCCCTGACCCAGCTGCAGGCCCAGGCCGAGTCGCAGAAATACGCCACCGAGGCCCAGCTGCAGGACCGCAAGGGCCGCCTGGCCGCCGTCGAGGCCGAACTGGCCAGGACGCCGACGGACATGGTGCTGTACCGCGACAGCGACATGTCGGCGTCCAGCAAGCTGGCCCAGCTGAAGCTGGACCGCGAGGGCCTGCTGTCCCGCTACCGCCCCGACGCCCAGCCGGTCCGCGACATCGACGCGCAGATCGCCCAGCTGCAACAGGGCGTGTCGTCGGGCCGCACCAACGGCGAGGGCGCGCGCCGCAGCGGCCCCAACCCGATCTGGCAGACCCTGCAGTCCACCCGCAACGACCTGACCGCCGAGGTCGCCGCGCTCCAGCAATCGCTGAACGCCTACGGCCAGCAGGTGCAGGACGTGAACCAGCGCCTGCTGCGCCTGGCCGAACTGGAACCGACCTTCAACCAGCTGTCGCGCGACCGCGACGTGCTGTCGTCGAACGTCAAGGACTTCACGGTCAAGGAACAGCAGGACCAGGCTCAGCGCCAGATGTCGGCCGAGGGCAGCGACAACATCCGCATCGTCCAGCGCGCCGTGGCCCCGTCGACCGGCAAGAGCCTCAAGAAGCCGATCATCGTGCTGGCCTTCCTGTTCGCGGCCTTCACCGCCGCCTGCGCGGGCCTGGTGCGCATGCTGCTGCGGCCGGGCCTGCAGACCCCGGCCTCGGCCTCGCGCACCCTGGGGCTGCCGGTCCTGGCCACGGCCAACTACAAGCGCTGAGGCTTGCAACCCTGAGCGCTTTCGTCGCCTTTCGCGCGAGCGCGTTTGGGCCTTAAGGTAAATGGACTTCAACGCGCGGCGATTCGGCGAATGGTGGATTTGAACGTCGAGATGGCGGAGCTGTGGGGGTCCTTGGGCGCCCCCGCGCCCGGCCGCGCGCACGTCGTCCAGTTCGTCGCCGCCCGACGCGGGGAGGGAACCTCGACGGCGGCCCGCGAATTCGCCCGCTTCGCCGCCAGGCGGGCCGGCCGCAAGACCTGGCTGATCGACCTGGACCTGGTCACCTCGCCGCAATACCAGGCCATCGCCGCCGATCCCGAGCGCTACGGCCAGCTGGGCGGCGGGACGGCCGCCTCGCCCGACGGCTCGGCCTTCTTCACCGTCCAGCCGCCGGCCCCCAAGCCGGACGGCGGCGTCTGGCCCGACGCCAAGTACCTGACGGCCCACAGCGTGGGCGGACCGCGCTTCTGGGTGACCCGCTTCAACCGCGAGGCCCTGCGGGGGCGCCAGAAGGTCCACATCCTGCCTGGCGTCGAATACTGGGCGGCCCTGCGCCGCCATGCCGAGATCATCGTCGTCGATTGCCCGTCGGCCGACCGTTCCCAGGCCGCCCTGACCCTGGCCCAGCACATGGACCAGACGGTGCTGGTGGTCAGCGCCCAGCAGCCCGACGTGCGGCCACCGGGCCTGCTGCGCGACGCCCTGGCCTCGGCCGGCAGCCGCACCGCCGGCGTGTTCTTCAACCAGGCCTCGGTCCAGCCGCCGAAGTTCCTGAAGGCCATCCTGCCTTGAGGCCCCGGCCGTGACCCCCGCCTACGGGGCGGCGAGCGTCGCGCCGCCGCGCCGGCTGACCTTCGTCCAGATCGCGCTGTTTGGCCTGGCCGTCTTCGCCTTGCTGGTCTTCAGCGGCGGATGGGAACTGCCGGCGGTCGGCGAGAACGCCACCGAGAGCGGCTCGGCCATCCTGCGCTTGGGCTATCTGCCCGCCTACGCAGCGGGCTTCGCCCTGATCGCCCTGCGGCCGGGCGCGAGTCTGCGGGTGCTGATCCGCCAGCCCTTCCTGCTGCTCCTGCTGACGGTCGCCGTCGCCTCGATGTTCTGGTCGGTGAACCCTGACCAGACGGTGCGGCGCTGTTTCGCGCTGGTCTGCACCACTCTGGGCGGCGTGGCCCTGGCGGCGCGGTTCCGCTGGCCGCAGTTGGCCGAGGTGGTGGGCGCGGCCTTCGCGGTGCTGATCGTCGCCTGCTTCGTCGTGTGCCTGGCCGTGCCGCGCATCGGGGTGATGACCGAGCTGTTCCCCGGCGCCTGGCGCGGCCTGTGGCGCGAGAAGAACGGTCTAGGCGGCCTGATGGCCTTCGGTTTCTGCATCCTGTCGGCGGCGGCCCTGCTCAACCCCCAGCGCGCCCGGCTGTGGTGGGCCTTCGCGGGGCTGGCGGTGGTGTTGGTGCTGATGTCGACCTCCAAGACCTCCTTGGTCTCGCTGGTGTTGGGCGCGGGGGCCCTCGGCTTCGTGTTGGTGGCCCGCCGGGGCCCGGCCGTCGGCACGGCGGCCACCTGGGCGGGGGTGACCGGCGTCGTCCTGCTGATCGCCTTCGCCCTGTTCGCCGCCGATGTGTTCTTCGCCATCCTCGGCAAGGACGCCACCCTGACCGGCCGCACCAAGATCTGGAGCGCGGTGATGCGCGAGATCGAGGACCGCCCCTGGCAGGGCTATGGCTACTCCGCCGTATGGGGCGACAAGAGCGGGTGGGGGCCGTTCGCCTGGATCAGCAAGAACGCCGGCTTCCAGGCCCAGCACGCCCACAACAGCTGGCTGGAGCAGTGGCTGGGCCTGGGCCTGGTGGGCCTGATCGCCTGGGGATTGTTCTACCTGCAGACCATGACCTTGGCTGTGATCTCCGTCTTCCGTGACCGCGGCGCGCTGCTGGCCTTCCCCTTCCTGGTCGTCTACAGCTTGGTGTCCCTGACCGAGAGCATCGCGGTCGTCTACAACGATTTCCGCTGGGTGCTGTTCGTCGCCTTCGCGACGAAGCTGGCCTTCCCGGACCGCGAGGTCGAGCGGTAAGCGTTGCCTTGAGGGGCGAACCGGGGCTCACTCCCTTCCCTTGGAAGGACCCTCCGCATGCTGCTGGCCGCCCAGATCGTCACCGGGATCGTCGCCCTGATCCACGTCTACATCGTCCTCCTGGAGACGGTGCTGTTCGATACCCGGGGCAAGCGGGTGTTCGGCCTGACCGACGCGGCGGCGGCGATCGTCAAGCCGGCCCTGTCGAACCAGGGATGCTACAACGGCTTCCTGGTCGCGGCCCTGGCGCTGGGGCTGTTCTGGCCCGACGACGTGACGGCCAAGGCGTTCGCCTTCTACGGCCTGGCCTGCGTGGCCGTGGCCGGCGTCTGGGGCGGCCTGACGGTCAAGCGCTCGATCCTGCTGATCCAGACCTTGCCGGCCGTAGCGGCCCTGGCGCTGTGGTGGATGGTCTAGGTCCGGGCTTGACGCCAAGGGTCATCCCGCTAGAGGCAATGCCCGAGCTTGGCCCGAGGACCCGATGATCGATTTCCCCGACGACATCTTCAGCGAACCGGAGGACGTGGATCCGGACACCCTGGCCAATCTGGGCCCGCTGCGGCCGCTGGCCGGCGTCTGGGAGGGGCGCAAGGGCGTCGACCTGAACCCGAAGGCGGACGGGCCGGAGCGCCGCGACTATCTCGAGCGCATCGAGATGCAGCCGATCGATCCGCAGGCGAACGGGCCGCAGCTGCTCTACGGCCTGCGCTACCACGTCCATATCGTCGCGTCGGACGAGGACACGACCTTCCACGACCAGGTCGGCTACTGGCTCTGGGAACCGGCCACCGGGCTGATCATGCAGACCCTGGCCATCCCGCGCGGCCAGGTGGCGCTGGCCAGCGGCCGGGCGACGCCGGACGGCTCCGGCCTGGTGGTCCGGGCCGAACGGGGCGGGCCCGGCTACGGGATCTGTTCGACTGACTTCCTGGAATGGGCGTTCCGGACCGATTCCTACGAGCTGGAGGTCCGCTTCGACGCCGACGGCGGTTGGTCCTATGTGTCGACGACCATGCTCCAGGTGCGCGGCCGGACCGCGCCGTTCCGCCACGTCGACCGCAACACCCTGACCAAGGTCGCCGAACCCCGACCCAATCCCTCGGCCCGGATCGCGGGCGGGATTGGTTTGGCCGAGGCGCATGGGTTCGTGACGCTGGGCGGAGCGTAGGCGGAAAACCCCCTCAGTCGGCTTCGCCGACAGCTCCCCCAGAGGGGGAGCAGCTGCACGGCGCGGCTAGATCCTCCCACTCTGGGGGAGGTGGCCCGAAGGGCCGGAGGGGGCCGCCGCCCCTACAGCCCGATCCGCCGCGCGCCCTCGGCCACGGTCACCACGTCGAAGCCGGCCGTCAGGGCGCCGTCGACCAGCCGCTCCAGGGCCGCGGTCGTGCAGCCCCATTGCGACGGCTCGGGCGAGACGTCATGGGTGTAGAGGATCAGCCAGGCCTTGCGGCGGTGGGCCTTGTCCAGCCAGTCCAGGGCCACCTGCTCGCCGTCCGCGCCCTCGATGCCGACGGCCGGGGCCTGGTTGAGGTCGGCGCCGTCGGCGATCAGGCCGTGGTGCAGGGCGCGCAGGGTCTTGAAGCGTCCGGCCAGGGCGGTCTTGGCCGGGCCGGCGACGTCGCCATAGGGGTAGGCGAAGCTGACGGGCTGGCCCGCGCCCCACTCGGCCAGATGTCGGGCGTTGAGGTCGATGTCGGCCAGGGTCTCGTCGCGCGAGGCCTGGCCGCAGTCCAGGTGCGAGAAGGTGTGGCAGGCGATCTCGTGGCCGGCGGCGTGCAGGCGGGCGGCGTCCGCGCCGGTGGCGAAGCGGCCCATCGGCCCCTCGCGCCCGGTCAGGCCGGCGGCGAAATAGTAGGTGCCGCGCAGGCCGCGTTGTTCCAGCACCTGCGCGCCCGCCTCGCAGGCGGTGGCCGGGGCGTCGTCGAAGCTGAACGACACCATCGGCCGTTCCAGCTTCACGCGGGCCGGCCGGCGGTGGGCCAGGCGGATCAGCCGGCGGCGGACCTTGCCCTTCAGGCTGCGGTCGGGCTCGTAGGCGTCGACTTTCTCGAACGAGGTTTGCATCAGACGGCGTCCGAATAGAGCGCGGCGCGATAGAGCCGCAGGGCGAGGGCGCGAAGCGGCGTCGGGGCCGCCTCGTTGAGGCCGAAGGCCTTGAGCATCGGCCGCCAGGTCGTGCGCAAAGGCAGGGACTTCAGGGTCTTGGCCATCCTGTAGCTGGGATAGGCGCTGACCACCTCGCGATGGCTGGCCACCACCCGGGCGAAGTTGGCGGCCGACTGCTCGTACTTGGCGGCCAGGGTCGGCGCGGTGTCGAGGCCCAGGTGGGTGGCCGAATTGTCGATGTGCAGGATCGGATGGCGCCGGGCCACGCGCATGGCCCACTCGACGTCCTCCCAGCCCCAGCCGGCGA
Organism: Caulobacter sp. GW821-FHT09A05; assembly: GCF_059418465.1. Lineage (NCBI taxonomy): Bacteria > Pseudomonadati > Pseudomonadota > Alphaproteobacteria > Caulobacterales > Caulobacteraceae > Caulobacter > Caulobacter sp. GW821-FHT09A05. Next base: position 67,301 of record NZ_JBWKPX010000023.1, on the reverse strand, counting down.
AGCCTTCGTCGAACCCGATGGTCTCGAAGACGTCGCGGCGGACCAGCAGGTTGGAGGTGAAGACGTGCTTCTCCGGTTCCCTGGCCCGCTCCGGGGCCGGGGTGCAGTCGCTCTTCAGGGCCATGGCCCGGTGCAGTTCGTGCTCGGGGCGACGCGGGGTCTGGTCCAGGGTGAAGCCGCCGAAGGCCACCGGCGTGTCGTCGGCCGCGACCGCCGCCCAGCGGGCCAGGAAGCCGATCGGGTCGGGCAGCATGTCGCTGTCGAGAAACAGCAGGTGGCGGCCGCGGGCGTGCCGGGCCAGGCGGTTGCGGCCCTTGGCGCGGCCCTCGTTGGGCGACAGCACGACCAGCCGGGCGGGCAGTTTCAGCTTTTCGATGCGGGCGGCCATGCGCCGGGTCAGGGCGTCGTCGCCGCCGCCGTCGTCCAGCAGCACGATCTCCGCGTCGGCGCCGGGCTCGTCCAGGGCCTTGAGCAGGGCGCAGGGGTCGTCGCGATAGGTCGGGATCAGCACCGACAGGCGCGGCGCGGCGCCCTTCTGGTCGAAGGCCGTCCAGGCGGCGTTGTCGGTCAGGGTTTCGGTCACGGCGGTCATGCGGGCTTCAATCGACGTTGCAGGATGTCCAGGGCCCGGCCGCGCAGGCCGCCCGCATCGAGCGCCAGCGCCGCCACGCCATAGACCACGGCGCCGGCGGACGCCTTGAGGATCAGCTCGACCACGCCGCCGAAGGCCGGCACGGCCAGCACGGCGGCGGCCATCAGGGCGCAGGCCAGGCCGGACTTGGCCAGGGCGGCCCAGGGCACGGGCAGGGGACAGGCCCGGCGGCCCAGGATCGTCGCGCCGACCGCGCCGACGCCATAGCTGGCGGCGGTCGACCACAGGGCGCCGTCCAGGCCGAAGCGCGGGATCAGGGCCAGGTTCAGCGCCACATTGACCCCGGCCGGAATGGCCATGCAGGCGATCAGCATCAGGGTCCTCTTGCCCAGGGTGAAGGCCTGCAGCAGGTAGTAGGTGGTCACGCCCGACAGCCAGCCGGCCACGGCGATCCACGGCACGACCCGGCCGGCGCCGGCGCTGAGATCGGCCCCGACCATCACCTGGGCCAGCGGGCGGCCGACCAGGGCCAGGCCGACGGCGGCCGGCAGGGTCAGCAGCACCATGAAGCTCGCCTGCTCGTGGGCGGCGTCCTTCAGGGCGGGATGGCCGCCGCGCTCCAGCGCCGCGACCAGGGCCGGCCCGCCGGCCATGCCCAGCCAGATGAACACCACGTCCAGGGTCCGCGAGCCCAGCGAGTAGCCGGCGTGGTAGATCCCCACCGCCTGCTCGTTCAGGAAGGCCGCCAGCAGGAAGCGGTCGGTGGTCGACAGCACCAGGGCCAGGATCAGCGACAGGGCGACCGGCAGACCGTAGGCGGCGTACGCCTTGGCCATGGCCGGATCATAGCGGCCGCCCCTGGCGCGGCGCAGCTCGGCCGGTAGCACGAACACCAGGCACAGCAGGGAGATCGCCCCCATGCCCAGCAGCGGCGCCGCGCCGCCCAGCCCGACCAGGGCCAGGACCAGGCCCAGCAGGAAGCCGCCCACGGTCTGGACGATGTCGAGCAGGGCCGCGCTGGACACCTCGCCGGCCGCGCGCCGGCGCTCCTGCGACAGCTTGGCCAGGCTCCTGACCACCGCCCCGGCGAAGGCGGCGGCGACGGCGACCTTCATGGGAGCCGACAGGGGCGCCAAGCGCAGCACGCCGGCGGCGACGACCGGCACGGCCAGGGCCAGGGTGAACCACAGGCGGTAGAGGGTGGCGAAATGATCGGGCAGCCGGCCGTCGGCGTCCTGGCGGGCCAGGAAGCGGGCCATGGCGGCCTCGATCCAGGTCAACAGGACCGTCTGGGTCAGGCTCAACGCCGAGAAGGCCAGGGCGTAGACGCCGTACTGCTCGGGCGTCAGGACGCGGGTGAACAGGACGATGGTGAGCAGCCCCACCACGCCCTGGGCGATGTTGACCGGCAGATATCCCAGTACGCCACGCCAGAACATGTTTCGTCCTCAGCGCACCGCCGACCGGTCCCCGAGCAGGCAGGGGATGGTCATGGCGATGATGTAGAGGTCCAGCCAGAACGACTGGCGCTCGATATATTCGATGTCCAGGGCCACGCGCTCCTGCACCTGCTCGGCGGTGTCGACGGGGCCACGCGAGCCCTTGATCGCCGCCCAGCCGGTGACGCCGGGCTTCATGCGGTGGCGGTGGGCGTAGCGGGCGACCAGGGTCTCGGACTCCACGTCGCCGCTCTTCATGCCGATGGCGTGGGGGCGGGGGCCGACCATCGACATCTCGCCGCGCAGCACGTTGAACAGCTGGGGCAGCTCGTCGAGGCTGGTCTTGCGGATGAACTTGCCGACCTTGGTGACGCGGTCGTCCCCGGCTGTGACCTGGCGGGCGGCCTTGGCGTCGGCGGCCTCGTGGCGCATCGAGCGGAACTTCCAGACCAGGATCGCCTCGTTGTTGAAGCCGTGGCGGCGCTGGCGGAAGAACACCGGGCCGGGGGTGTCCAGCTTGATGGCCAGGGCGACCAGCAGCATGAACGGCGCGGCGACCAGCAGGCCCAGAGACCCGACCGTCAGGTCCTGGACGCGCTTGACGAAGGCCCGCCGCGCGTCGGTGGCCGCGCCCGACAGGTCGACGAAGTGGGCCAGGGAGGCGTTGCGCTGGGCCTCGCGGTTCAGATCGACGAACAGGCTGACGGGGTTGGGCAGGACTTCCAGGCGCTCGACCAGCTGGTCGACGCGGGCCTGGGCGGCGGCGCTCACCGCGATGATCACCCGGTCGACATAGGGCATGATGCGGTGACCGATCAGGGCGCCGGTGCCGCCCAGCACCGGCACGCCCAGCACCTGGGGCGGGGCGCGGTCGGCGCGGTCGTCGAACACGCCCAGCACGTTGACGTCGCCGGTGGCCAGGGCGGCGCGGATGAAGCGCTCGGCGTTGGCGGTCGCGCCCACCACCACGACGTTGGGCGTCAGGCGGCCCTCGCGACGGCCGTGGTCGACGACGCGCCACCAGGCCACGTGCAGCGCCGCGGTGGTCGCGGCCAGGGCCACGGCCCAGCCGGCCGCCAGGGCGGTGTCCGGCCGGCCCCGTTCGAAGACCAGGATCGCCAGGGCCACCACCACGGCGACCGCGCCGAAGGCGGCGGACACGCGCAGGGCCTGGCGGCCCAGGGTCTCGCGGCGGTGGAAGGTGTAGGCCTCCAGCATGTAGAGGGCGGGCAGCAGGGCCAGGGCGCCCAGGACCAGCGGCGCATAGGCGTCGGGCGCGGGGCGGGCGATGGCGATCGCGCCGGCGGTGACCCCGGCGAAGGCCAGGCCGTCGATCACGCGGAACAGCCGCGACAGGCTGCGCACCTGCATTCGGGCCCGGGCCGGAACCAGGCGGCCAGGCCGGAACGGGCCGCGCCGGCCCACCGCCTGGGCCGAGTCTTCGATCACGACACTGGACGCCGTCGGGCCGTCGATCGCGATGGCCGTCTCGAGTTCCGTATGTGCGACAGCAGACGACATGAAGCTCAGACCCCCTTGTAGAACAGGGTTCAACCTAGACTCGCGGTCTGAGCTTCGCGTTAACGCGGATTTTTCGAGACAGCGCGTTGTCATGCCGCCGCGAACAGGCTATCGAACCGCTCCCTCTCAGGAGGAGACGTGGCCGAGAGGCTGAAGGCACCGCTTTGCTAAAGCGGCATACCCCAAAAGGGTATCGAGGGTTCGAATCCCTCCGTCTCCGCCATCCCCGCCCATCATTATTTTCCGGCCCGATCCGGTAGACTCCGCGCGCGGCTAGCCGGCGAGCACGGCGGCGTGGATCAGGCTGGAGGCCAGCGCCAGCATCATGACGCCGATGCCCAGATCGAGGACGCGCCACGCGGCCGGACGAGAGAACAGCGGCGCCAGGAACCGCGCGCCCAGGCCCAGCGACGAGAACCAGGTCAGGCTGGCCAGGGCGGCGCCCGCCATGAACAGGGGCCGCTCCATCGGCGGAAGACCCGCGCCCACCGCGCCCATCAGCATGACGGTGTCGATGTAGACGTGCGGATTGAGGAAGGTGAAGGCGGCGGTTCCGGCCAGGGCGGCGCCCAGGGTCATCGTCGGCTGGCGCTCGACGATCAGCGACGAGGGCTTGGCGGCCCGGCGCAGCGCCGAGACGCCGTACCAGCCCAGGAAGGCCGCGCCGCCCAGGCTCAGGGCCAGCGACAGCCCGGGGAGCAGCGCCAGCACGCCGCCCAGGCCGCTGACGCCCGCGACGATCAGCGTGGCGTCGGCGGCCGCGCAGAACAGCACGATCGGCACGACGTGCTCGCGCTTCAGCCCCTGGCGGAGAACGAACATGTTCTGGGCGCCGATGGCGATGATGAGACCGGCGGAGAGGGCGAAGCCCTTGAGGAAGGCGGGGAGCAGGGAAGGGGTCATGTCCCCTTGATGTCGCCGGGCCGACGTGTAGTACATCTAATGTTTCTTATGTTGATTTAGGCGTTCTAATGCTGGACTACGCGTCTCTCGCCGCCGTCGCCGCGGTCGCGCGCGAAGGCAGTTTCGAAAAGGCCGCCGCCGCGCTGGGGGTGACGCCGTCGGCGGTGTCCCAGCGGATCAAGGGGCTGGAGGAACGGGTCGGCGCGATCCTGCTGACCCGGGGCGTCCCCTGCCGGCCGACCGACATCGGCGCGAAGCTCTGCGCCCATGTCGAACAGGTTCGACTGCTCGAAAGCGAGGTCGTCCACGATCTGCCGGGCCTGGCCGGTCCGGCGCCCGGGCCGCCCACGATCCGGGTCGCGGTCAACGCCGACAGCGTCAGCACCTGGTTTCCGCGCGCGGCGGCGCTGTTCGCCGAGCAGACGGGCGCGATGCTGGACCTGGTCGTCGAGGACGAGGCGCACACGGCCGACCGCCTGCGCTCGGGCGAGGTCATCGCCGCGGTCACCGCCGATCCCGCGCCCGTCCCGGGCTGCAAGACCTACCCGCTGGGCGCCCTCGACTATGTCGCCGTCGCCAGCCCCGCCTTCATGGCGCGCTTCTTCCCGGACGGGGTCGATGCGCAGAGCCTCGAAACCGCGCCGATCCTTCGCTTCGACCGCCGCGACCAGTTGCAGGCGCGATGGGCCAAGGAAGCCTGGGACGTGCGGATCCGGCCGCCGACCCATTGGACGCCCTCCACGCCGGGCATGCTGGACATGACCCTGGCCGGGCTGGGCTGGGCCACGACTCCGGTGGTGCTGGCCCAGCCGCACCTGGCCAGCGGCCGCCTGGTGGAGCTGCCGCCGCGCCTGCGCATCGCCGTGACCCTCTACTGGCAGCGCACGCGGCTGACGGCGCGACTGCTCGACCGATTGACCCAGGCCGTGAGGTCGACCGGCGCCGACGCCCTCGACCGGATCGATGCGGGGGAGGGCCGAACCGGGGAAGCGGGCTCACCCGGGAACGGATAGGCAGAACCGCGCGCCGCCCAGCGGGGCGCCGAGGCTGGGCGCGGCGGGCAGAAGCGTCAGCGCGCCGCCGTGGCCCTGGGCGATCTGGCGCGCCAGGCTCAGTCCGACGCCCGATCCCGTCGCCTTGGTGGTGAAGAAGGGCAGGCAGACCTGGTCGGCGTGGTCTGGCGGCACGCCGGGCCCGGAATCCTCGACCACGAACCGGATTTCGGCCCCGACCCGCTGGACGTCGAGGCGGACGCGGGGATCGGGGCGCTCCAGCGCCGCCTCGGCGGCGTTGTTGAGCAGGTTGCCGACCGCCAGCCACATCTGGTCGGCGTCGATCCGGATCTCGACCGCCGACGGCGGCGGGCAGTCGAGCGCCACGCCCTTGTCGCCCCATTGCGCCAGGAAGCTCTCCCGCGCCACGTCCAGCCAGGCGGCCAGGTCGACGACGCGGGGCGACGGCGGTGGAAGGCGGGTCAGGGTCCGATAGGTGGCGATGAAGTCCTGCAGGCCCTCGGTCCGGGCCACCGCCCGTTCCAGCGCCGAAATCGCCCGGTCGGCCGCGTCCGGACCGCCGTCGCGCAGCAGGTCCAGGGCGCTGCGGCTCATCGAGGCCACCGGCGTCAGCGCGTTCATCAGCTCGTGGTTCAGCACCCGCAGCAGGTCGCGCAGCGCCGCGGCCTCGGCGGCGCGGACGTCGGCGGTCATGTCGGTCAGCACGACCAGGTCGGCCTGGCCGCCGTCGTCGACGATCTCGGCGCGGCTGACCGCGTAGCTGGTGTCGCGCCAGCGCACGGGCGAGGCCAGGTCCGCGAGCGGCCGCCCGCCCGTCAGCGCCAGCCGGGCGGCGTCCGACAGGACGCGCGGCGTGTCGAACGCCCGGCGCGCGGCGCGGTTGGCGGCGATGATCCGGTCATCGCCCGCGCCCAGCAGGATCGGCGAGGGGGTCTGGTCCAGCAGCAGCTCGAGCCGGCGGCGGTTCAGCTCGGTCGCGAAACCGCTTCCGGCCTGGATCGGGGCCGGCCGCGCGGCCCGCCAGGCGCCGAGCCTCTGGACCAGGTCCAGGGCCAGGGCCCCGCCGGCCAGGGCGCAGAGCAGCGCCGTCGCGTACAGCCCGTGGGCCACCGACAGCCAGGCCAGGACGCCGAGCGCGAAGATCGACGCCTGGGCGAGGAGGCGCAGGGCCAAGGCCTTAGAACCCATGCTTCTCCATCCTGCGATAGAGGGCCGCCCGGGTCAGGCCCAGGTCCTTGGCCGCCTGCGAGACGTTGAACTGGCGGCGCGTCAAGGCCGCCTGGATCAGCGCCTTTTCGGAACGCTCGAGGTTCAGGTCCTGGGGCGGCAGGTTGGCCGGCACGCGCCGGGGCGTGTCGATGGCCGCCCGCACCGAGGCCAGCAGGCGCTCATTGTTCCAGGGCTTGACCACGAAGTCCTGGGCGCCCAGCCGCATCGCCTGCACGGCGACGGCCATGCCGGAATGGCCGGTCACCACGACCACCGGCAGGTCGGGCCGGGCGGCCAGGCGTTTCTCGAGGAAGGCCAGTCCCGCCTCGCCGGTGGTGTCGCCCCGGCGGAAGTTCAGGTCCAGCAGCAGCACGTCGACCGGCTCGCGGTCGAGACGCTCATGCGCCGCCTGGGGCGTCTCGACGCCCAGGAAATCGAACCCGCCGCGCGCCAGGACCAGCTCGGCCGACGCCAGGATGTCCGGGTCGTCGTCGAGGAAAAGCGCGCACGGGCGATGGCCGTCGGACATGTTCGGAATCGGACACATTGGCGATGTCATCGCGGCCGAGAATCTCGTGCAAATGGCAATAAGTCAAATAAAACCAGGAACTTATTCAAATTGCGCGGTTCATATTAGCCTGGAAGCATGAGCAGGTTCGCCTCGACGTCCGAAATGGCCCCCGGCGGCATGGACCGCCGCATCGAACGACGTTGGCGACCTGCGCCCGCCCAACTGTGGGCGGTCGGCCTGGCGATCCTGGCCTGCGCCGGCCTGCTGGCCTGGGGTCTGTCGCCCAAGGCGGGCACGGTCGACGTCGACGCCGCGACCCTGTCGTTCGGCGAGGTGGTCCGCGCGCCCTATCTGGACTATGCGCCGCTGCGGGCCGAGGTCGCGCCGGCCCTGACCACCTTCATCGCCGCCGAGACCTCCGGCCGGGTCGAGGCCGCCCTGGCCGCCGACGGCGACCTGGTCGCGGCCGGACAGGAGCTGGCTCGCCTGTCCAATCCGCAGCTGAGCCTGGAGGTGACGGCGCGCGAGGCCGACATCGCCGCCCGCCTCAGCGAGAACACCGGCCGCCTGATGGGCCTCAAGGGGGCCGAGGAGAGCCGCGAGCAGGCCCTGGCCGACACCGCCCACGCCCTGAGCCGGGCGCGGCAGGACCTGGATCGGCGGCAGATCCTGCTGGCCAAGGCGATGCTGAGTCCCTCGGCGGTGCAGCCCTATCTCGAGGAGGTCGACTACCAGAAGGAACGCCTGGCCACCCTGCGGGCGGCGCAGCAGTCGGACGCGACCTTCTATGCCGAGCAGCGCGCCCAGGCCGCCCGCAGCGCCCAGGACCTGCGCCGCAGCCTGGCCGAGACCCGCGCCGGCCGTTCGGCCCTGGTGGTCCGCGCGCCGACGGCCGGCCGGCTCACCGCGTTCGATCTCAAGCCGGGCCAGGCCGTGCGGATGGGCGACCCGCTGGGCCAGGTGGACGCCGAGGGCGCCTACAAGCTGCGCGCCAAGCTCGACGAGTACTACCTGCCGCGGCTGTCGGCCGGGCAGAGCGCTCGGGCGACGGTCCGCGACCATGCGGTCTCGGCCCGGGTGACCAAGGTGTTCCCGCAGGTCTCGGACGGGCGGGCCACCCTGGAGCTGGCGTTCGACGGCGCCGCGCCGGGCGGTCTGCGGCGCGGCGAGACCATCGACCTGCGCCTGTCGCTCGGCCGGCCCCGGGCGGCGATCATCGCGCCGTCGGGCGCCTGGCTGAACGACACCGGCGGGGCCTGGGCCTTCGTCCTGTCGGCCGACGGCGCGCGGGCGGAGCGGCGGGCGATCGTTCTGGGGCGGCGAAACCCCGAGCAGGCCGAGGTGCTGAGCGGCCTTCGGCCGGGCGAACGCATCGTCACCGCCGGCGCTCAGGACCTGGCCAAAGCGAAGTTTCTCCGGATCCGATCGAAGGAATGACCATGATCGAACTGCAGTCCGTCTCGCGCCTCTATCGCTCCGACGAGATCGAGACCACGGCGCTTCACGGCATCTCGCTGTCGATCCGGCGCGGGGAGTTCGCGGCCGTGATGGGACCATCGGGATGCGGCAAGTCCACCTTGCTGAACATCCTCGGCGTGGTCGATCGCCCGACCTCCGGCCAGTACCTGTTCGAGGGCGTGGACCTGGCGAAGCGGGGCGAGGGCGCCCTGGCCCAGCACCGCGCCCGTCACCTGGGCTTCATCTTCCAGAGCTTCAACCTGGTCGACGACCTGACCATCGCCGAGAACGTCGAGCTGGGCCTGATCTACCGCAAGGGTCTCTCGGGATCGCGCCGGGCCCTGGTTGAGGCGGCGATGGACCGGGTCGGGATCGCCCACCGCGCCCGGCACTTTCCCCACCAGCTTTCCGGCGGACAGCAGCAGCGCGCGGCCATCGCCCGCGCGATCGTCGGCGAACCCGGCGTGATCCTGGCCGACGAGCCCACCGGCAATCTCGACACCGAGAACGGCGCCCAGGTCATGGACATCCTCAAGGGCCTGAACGCGGCCGGGGCCACCATCGTCATGGTCACCCACTCGCCCAGCCACGCCGACCAGGCCAGCCGGCGGATCGACATGCTGGACGGGCGGCTGGTGGCCTCCGTCGCCCAGGCCCTGTGAGGCGCGCCATGCTGCACTCGGTTCTGGTCGCCTTCTGGCGGTCGTTCACCCGTCGCCCGCTCTACGCCGCGCTGAACCTGCTGGGCCTGAGCCTGGGCGTGGCGGTCTTCGTCACCCTCAGCCTGCTGCACCGCTTCGAGACCGGCTATGACGGCTGGACGCCCGAGCGAGACAAGATCCACGCCGCCGCCATCGCCTTCAACGTCCCGGGCGTCGCGCCGGGCGTGCGGGTCGGGGCCATGGGCGGGCTGCTGGACGAGATGAAGCTCGACTATCCCCAGGTCCGGGGCGTGCGGGACTGGGCCCAGGCGGCGGTGATCCATCGGGGCGCCGCGGTATCGAGCGAACAGATCGAGCTGGTCGACGCCGACTTCCTGGCCTTCTTCCAGGTCCCGCTGGTCGTCGGCGATCGCGGCGTGGCCTTGCGGGATCCGGCGAGCCTGGTCCTGTCGGAGACCATGGCCCGCAAGTATTTCGGGACCGTCGACGTGGTTGGCCGCCGTCTCGAGATCAGCGATCTGGCCGGCCGAAACGCCTACACCGTCACGGCGGTGATCAGGGACCTGCCCAAGAACAGCAACCTGAAGCTGGACCTCGTCCGCCGCCTCACCACGCGAGACATCGCGCCGGAGAGCACCTGGCACGGCTGGGGCGGCATTCTTCTGCACACCTATTTCAAGTTCGACGACCCGACCTCGGTTTCCGCCCTGGAGGCGCAGTTGCCCGGCTTCGTCGATCGCCGCGTGGGCAAGGCCTTCGGCGACGCCGTCACGCCGCACGAGGTGCTGAGGCTGAGCTTCGTGCCGCTGGGCGACGTTCACCTGGTCGACCCCAAGCAGCGCGCCGCGATCGAGACCCTGAGGCTGGTCGGCTGGGTCGCCCTGGGCCTGGCCCTGATCAACTACGTGAACCTGGCGACCGCCCGCGCGGGGCTGCGGGCCCGCGAGGTGGCGGTGCGCAAGGCGCTCGGGGCCGGGGTCGCCGTCCTGCGCCTGCAGTTCCTGGGCGAGGCGGCCCTGACCATCGCCCTGGCCTTCCTGATCGGCCTGGCGACGGTCGAGCTGGCCCTGCCGCTGATCAACGCCGCCGGAGGCCTGTCGCTGGGTCTGGACTATCGCGCGGACGGCGCCTGGGTGGCGGGGGTCTTCGCCCTGGTGCTGACGGTCGGCCTGGCGGCCGCGATCTATCCGGCCTTCATGCTCGCGGCCTACCAGCCCGCCCAGGTCCTGGCGTCGAGCCGCGCGCCGTCGGGCGGCCGGTTCGGGGCCCGCTTGAGGGAGGGGCTGATCATGGTCCAGTTCGCCGCCGTGGTCGCCGCGTTCGTGCTGATGCTCGGCTTCCTCGGCCAGGTCCATCACATGCAGAGCCTGGATTTCGGCTTTCGCCGCGACGGCCTTTATCTGGTCACCGCCACGCGCGGCGTCGGGGTGACGCCGCAACAGCGCCAGGCCTTCTGGAGCGCCGCCCAGCGGATTCCCGGCGTGACCGGCGTGACCGCCAGCACGACGGCGCCGGCCGACGACGCCATGAACATCAACACGACGGCGATGCGCCTGGACCGCCCCGCGGGTCCCGAACTCTCTCCGACGCTCAGTTGGTGCGGGGTCGGTCCGGACTACTTCCAGACACTGGGGACCCGTCTGGTCGCGGGTCGGCTCCTCGACCTCGCCCATGGCGGCGACGAACAGTACGTGCCCGATGCGGGCCCCGAAACGGTGACCAACGCCGTGATCAGCCGCGGGGCGGTGCGTCAGCTGGGCTACGCCTCGCCCGAGGAGGCCCTGGACAAGCTGCTCGACTTCAACAAGCGGAAGACCCGCATCGTCGGCGTCGTGGAGGACGTGCGCTTCTACAGCCCCACCGAAAGGACGCCGGCCAAGCTCTATACGTTCAACGGCTACCCCGCCTACTGGCCGACCGGCTGGCCCGTCACGCTGGTGCGCTATTCGGGCTTGAGCGAGGCCGAGGTTCGCGCGCGGCTGGAGGCCGCCTGGCGCCGGGCCGCGCCGGACGTGCCGTTCGAGGGCAAGACCGCCCTGGTCAATCTGGACCGCTACTACAAGCCCCAGCGTGACCGCACGAACCTGTTCAGCCTGGGCGCCCTGGTGGGGGCGGGGATCGGCTGCATCGGCCTCTACGGCCTGGCGGCGTTCAACGCCTCGCGGCGGACGCGGGAAATCGGGGTGCGCAAGGTGCTGGGCGCGACCCGCGGCCAGGTGGCGCGATTGCTGATCGGCCAGTTCCTGCGGCCCGTGGCGGTCGCCTGCCTGGTCGCCTGGCCGCTGGCCTACTGGCTGCTGCGGCGCTGGCTGTCCCAGTTCGACGATCCGGTCGCCGTGAGCCCGCTGGTCTTCGTCGCCGGCGCCGCGGCGGCCATCGCCATCGGCCTGGCGGCGGTCGGCGGCCTGGCCTGGTCGGCGGCGTCGGCCGAGCCGGGCAGGGCGCTACGCCACGACTAGCTCCGCCGCAGCACCAGGGTGACGATCGAGCGGGGCGGGGCGGTGGTTCCGGGGATCGCCTGCAGCCGGCGCGTCGCGTCGGTGACCACCATCCGGGCCGACCAGCCAGTCAGCGGAATGGTCAGTTCGCGCGGCGACAGCCCGCCGTTGACATGGACCAGCACCAGTTCGCCGCCGTCCGGCGACAGGGCCCCGACCGTGTCGATGTCATCGACCGGCGTCAGCCGATGGCCGGGCCGGATGTAGCGGCTGAAGTGCGCCATCGCATGGTACTTGGCCGTGACATGGATCGCGTGCGGCCCGGCGGCCGGGGCGCGCAGGTCGGCCTTGACCAGGCCCCAGTTCGAGCCCGGCTTGCCCTCGCGCGCGCTCAGGTCCTCGACCGCCTGCCAGAACACCCAGGCCGCCGGCTCCAGCCGCTTGAGGTCCATGACCACATGCTCGGCGAAGGCCAGCGGCGAGTCCATGCCGTCCAGGCTCTCGGGGTCCTTGTCGAGCGGCGTGTCGTTCTCGGACATCCACAGCCGTATTCCCGAGGCGCGGGCCACGTCGCGCACGCCGGTCTGATTGACGACGCCGTAGCTGTGGACGTTCAGCTGGCCGATGGCCGCGCGGGCCGCGTCCGGATAGGCCTCCCAGTCGGCCAGGAACAGGTGCGAGTTGGTCTCGTCGGGCGCGCTGATCACCGTCTTCAGGCCCCGGGCCCGCAGGGCGGCGGCCGAGGCGACGATCATGGCGGCCTGGCGGGCCGGGGACCAGTGGGCGCCCTCCTGGGTGTTGGCGGCGAACCAGTAGTCGGTGTTGGGCTCGTTGACCGGCGACAGGGTCCGGAAGGCGATCCCGTGGCGCCGCTGCAGTTCGTCGACGACGCGGGCCAGATAGGCGGCGAACAGGGGCTCCAGGCCGGGCCGCAGATTGTCGTCCGTACCCTTCGCCGCGCCCGACACCTTGCCGCTGGCGGTCATGAACCAGGGCGGCGAATTGGAGAAGGCCTCCAGGATCGGCCGGTCCACCCGGGCCTTGATGGCGTCCAGCCACCAGCGCTGGTTGGCGTCGGCCGACCAGTCCCACATCGACTCGTCCTCGGGGCGCCACCAGTCCTGGCCGACGGCGCCGGCCGGCTGGCGCCAGAATCCCGGGACCGCGGCGCCGGTCCGCAGATGGGGCGGGTCGCCCGGCCTGGCGCCGCCGCCGATATTGTAGCGCCCTATGGTCCAGCCCAGGCCGTCCGGACCATAGAACAGGTCGGCCAGCCGCCGGCATTCCGCCTCGGGCCAGCCGCCGGTGACATTGGCGAACCAGGCCAGGGCCGTGCCCCAGCCCTCGAACGCCGGGCCGGCGCGATCGACGGCGGGGCGCAGGACGATCTTGACCGCCGGCGTCGGGGACGCGGCGAAGGCGGTGGGGCCCATCGCCAGGCCCGTCAGCAGGCCCAGGGCTCCCCGTCGCGACAACAACATGCAGCCCCCGGCTCGTTTCATACTACGCTGAGTTTTGTATGATAATTGCGCCCATGCAACAGCCGACCGGCTGAAAAGGCTCCGCGAAGGCCCATCCGCCGGGACGGACGGTTCGAAGTGGCCTGGACATTTTCGGCGCGCGAACGCCATTGGAAGGCGGCGGCCAGGGACGGCTCAGCCCGTGGCGAACCGGCCGTGGGCGGCGGGGCGATTTGTCTGGCCGGCGCTCCACGCCATTGTCAAGCTTGAGTATTTCGCCGCGACCCATCCTTCCGTGGAAGCGGGCGGGCGGCCTCGGTCCGGCGAGAGATCGCCGTCGAGGTCCTTGGAGCGGGGTGACGCCAGGCGGCGATCCCGCATGTCGCGGGCTTCTGGCGGGGCAATGTCTCTTTTTGCTGGCTTGACCACTAAAATCATACTTGTAGTACAAATGGAGCCAGCATATGTCTGACATGAAATCGCGCCGTACGAGAGCGCGACGAGTCGCAAGCAGGAGGATAACGAGATGAGGGGTATTCAGTTCCGGCTGATGGTGAGCGCGTCCGTGGCGGCCCTCGGGGTCTGCGCGGGCGCCGGATCGGCGGCGGCCCAGACGGCCGGCGGTTCCGCGGCCCAGGCGCCGGCCGACACGGCTGTTTCCGAGATCGTGGTCACCGGGGTGAGGGCCAGCCTGCGTTCGGCCCAGGCCATCAAGCGCAACGCCGACCAGGTCGTCGATTCGATCCAGGCCCAGGACATCGGCAAGCTGCCCGACGCCAACACCACCGAGGCCCTGCAGCGGGTGACCGGCGTGCAGATCCAGCGCCGCTACGGCGAAGGCGCCACCGACTTCGACCACCGCACCCAGCCGGCGATCGCCATCCGCGGCCTGACCCAGGTGCAGAACTTCCTCGACGGCCGCGCGGTCTATTCGGCGTCCGGCGGCCGGGCCTTCGATCTCGAGGGCGTGCCGCCCGAACTGCTGGCCGGCGCCGACGTCTACAAGAACGCGCCCGCCAACATCATCGAGGGCGGCGTCGGCGGGGCCGTGAACCTGCGCACCCGCAAGCCCTTCGACTCCCCCGACCGCGTCCTCAGCGCCACGTTCCGCGGCAACTACTACGACCGGGTCCGCAAGAACGGCGGCTCGATCTCGGGCCTCTACAGCGACCGGTTCGACACCTCGATCGGCGAGGTCGGGGTGCTGCTCAACGCGGTGCTGAGCAAGAGCCGCTATCGGCAGGACGGCCTGCTGGCCGGGCCTTTCGACACGGTCGCGCCCGGCTCGATCGCCGGCGCCCCGGCCAACGCCCAGGTGCCCTATGGCTTCGAGATCTACGACGACACCGGCGACCGCAAGCGCCTGGGCATCGCCGCGGCGGTGCAGTGGCGGCCCAGCGACGACCTGCTGCTGACCGCCCAGTACCAGCGGACCAAGTACTGGTTCAACCGGACCGGCGCCTACTATTACGACTTCAACAACCGCTCCAACGTCAGGGATGCGAACGGAAACGTCACCAGCTTCGGCACCGATCCGCTGCCGGGCGCGGCCTTCACGTTCAACGGCGAAGGCTACGCCACCAAGGGCTCGCTGCAGAACCAGACCTTCGAGACCGGGCGCTACGACCAGCAACTGTGGAGCCAGAGCCAGAACTTCACGCTGAACGCGGCCTGGACGCCGACCGAGCGCTTCAAGGCCAATTTCGACGCCCAGTACCTGAAGTCCTACTACAACGCCGACCGCAACGGCCACGTGCTGTCGCTCTACACCCAGTCGGGCCAGACGGGCCTCACCTCGCCCCACAAGTCGATCGTCGACTTCGACCTGACCGGCAAGTACCCGCGGTGGGAGGTGCGCGACGCCTCGGTCCTGAACAACCCGGCCAACTACACCACGCCCTACATGGCCGACTCCCTGCAGCGCAACGACGCCGACACCCTGTCGTTCGCGGCGGACGTGGAGTACGACCTGGAAGGCGGGTTCTTCGACAAGCTGCGCGGCGGCGCACGCTATTCGGACAACAGCATCGACCTGCGGGGCACCTGGCACGGCGTCTGCATCACCGCCCTGGGCCCGGACGCCAACTGTTCGGCCCCGGCCGGCACGCCGCTGGTCCCGCTTTCGGCCCACCCCGAACTGTCGATGCCCGGTCCGTCGATGCGCTGGTTCGACGGCAACACCGTCAGGGGCGGCCTGCTCTATCCGGCCTTCCCGAAGGGCGACGGCGTCTGGGCCCAGACCAAGGCGCTCTACGCCCTGTTCGGCGCCCAGACCAAGGACGACTTCACGCCCGGCGACCTCAACAG
Source organism: Caulobacter sp. GW821-FHT09A05 (assembly GCF_059418465.1). Taxonomy (NCBI): domain Bacteria; kingdom Pseudomonadati; phylum Pseudomonadota; class Alphaproteobacteria; order Caulobacterales; family Caulobacteraceae; genus Caulobacter; species Caulobacter sp. GW821-FHT09A05. Next base: position 51,788 of record NZ_JBWKPX010000023.1, on the reverse strand, counting down.
CCAGACCGAGAAGACCTATACCGGCTGGGCGATCGCCGACTACGCCGGCGAGGTGGCGGGCATCCAGATCGACGGCGGCCTGGGCGTGCGAGTGATCAAGACCGAGGCGACCTCGAAGGGCACCCAGTTCAACAACGACGGCACCACCACGCCGATCGACGTCGACAACAGCTACACGCGCGTCCTGCCCAGCTTCAACCTGCGCGCCAAGCTCACCGACACGATCCAGGCTCGTCTGGCCTATTCCAAGGGGCTGGCCCGACCCAACTTCGATCAGCTGTCGACCAACCTGACGCTCAACAACCCCAATCAGGTCAATCCGGTCACCGGCCACCCCAGCGCCAGCTCGGGCAATCCGATGCTGCGTCCGATCGAGTCCGACAACTACGACGTGACGGCCGAGTGGTACTTCAACGACTCCGGCTCGCTGACCGCCGGCGTCTTCTACAAGAAGGTCGACGGCTTCCTGGCCGGCGGCACCGTCGAGGGCTCCTACAACGGCGTGGTCTACGACGTCAGCACGGTGGTCAATTCGGGCAAGGGCACCGTCAAGGGCGTCGAGCTCGGCTACCAGCAGTTCTTCGACTTCCTGCCGGGCCTGCTCAGTGGCCTGGGCGTCCAGGCCAACTACACCTATGTCGACAGCAGCGTCAGCAACCCCTTCGCCACGGCGGGATCGGCCGCTCCGGCCCAACTGCCGCTCGAGAAGCTGTCGAAGAACAGCTACAACCTGATCGGCCTCTACGAGAAAGGCCCGGTCAGCGCCCGCGTCGCCTACAACTGGCGTTCGGCCTATCTGGACCAGACGACCGGCAGCGGGGCGAACGGCATTCCGCAATACGCCAAGCCCTACGCCTCGCTGGACGCGTCTCTGAGCGTCGACATCAACGAGCACATGGCCATCTCGGTCGATGCGGTGAACCTGAACAACCGCATGAACGTGCTCTACATCGGCACGCCCGCCGCGCCGCTGCAGTACCAGCTCAACGACCGGCGCTTCGGCGTCGCCCTGCGCGTCACCTACTGACCTCCCCAGCTGGCCGACGTGGCGCCTCGGCGCGCCACGTCGGCGCTTTTTCTCCGACAAAAACACCTTCGGTCCGCACGCAAGACATGGTTCGATCGCTCCGATGCTGACCGAGACTTCGCGCGGGAACGGACCCCTGAGGCGCATCGCCATCGTCGGGGGCGGCGCGGCCGGCTGGATGGCCGCCGCGGCCCTGGCCCGTGTGCTCGGCCCCCAGGGGCCGGCGATCACCCTGATCGAATCCGAGGAGATCGGCATCGTCGGGGTCGGCGAGGCGACCATCCCGCCCATCCGCGCCTTCAACGCCATGATCGGCCTGGACGAGGACGTCTTCGTCCGCGAGACCAAGGGCACGTTCAAGCTGGGCATCGAGTTCATCGACTGGCGCCGGCGCGGACACCGCTATTTCCACCCGTTCGGCGTCTATGGCCCGGACTTCGGCCCCACGCCGTTCGAAGGCGCCTGGCGGAGGCTGCGCCAGGCGGGCCAGGCCGAGCCGCTGGAAGCCTATTCGATCTGCGCCCAGGCCGCGGCCGCCGGGCGTTTCGCCCGTCCCCAGCCGGGCGCCGGCCCCCTGTCCCAGCTGGCCTACGCCTTCCATTTCGACGCGGCGCTCTATGCCAAGCTGCTGCGCGCCCACGCCGAGGCGGCTGGGGTCGTCCGCCGCGAGGGCAAGGTGGCCGCCGTCAACCTGCGCGGCGGCGACGGTTTCGTCGAAGCGGTGACCATGGACGACGGCGAGCGGATCGCCGCCGACCTCTTCCTGGACTGCACGGGCTTTCGCGCCCTGCTGATCGGCCAGGCGCTGGACAGCCCGTTCGAGGACTGGTCGCGGTGGCTGCCCAACGACCGCGCCGTCGCCGTCCCGTCGGCCAATACCGGTCCGCCCGCGCCCTATACCCGCTCGACCGCCCGCGAGGCCGGCTGGCAGTGGCGCATCCCGCTGCAGCACCGCACCGGCAACGGCTACGTCTTTTCCAGCCGCCATGTCTCCGAGGACGAGGCGACCGCCACCCTGCTGGCCAATCTGGACGGCGAGGCCCTGGCCGAGCCGCGGGTGCTGCGCTTCCAGGCCGGACGGCGCCCGGCCGGCTGGGTCAGGAACGTCGTGGCCCTGGGCCTGGCCGGCGGCTTCCTGGAGCCGCTGGAATCGACCAGCATCCACCTGATCCAGGTCGGGATCGCCCGGCTGCTGGAAATGCTGCCGACCCGGGCGTTCGAGCCCGCCGACGCCCGCCGCTACAACCGGCTGATGGCGACCGAGTTCGACAGCGTGCGCGACTTCCTGATCCTGCATTTCCACGCCACCGAACGGAACGACACGCCGTACTGGGACCATCTGCGCACCATGTCCGTCCCCGACACCCTGGTTGAGCGGCTGCGCATCTACCGCGCGACGGGCCGGGTGTTCCGCGAGAGCGACGAGCTTTTCACCAAGACCAGCTGGCTGGCGGTGATGGACGGGCAAGGGCCCGCGGTCGAGGGCTGCGAGCCGCTGGCCGAGGGCCTGCCGCTCGACCAGGCCGGGGCGCGGCTGGCGCGGATCGCCGCCGCGACGGCCCAGGCCGTGCAGCACATGCCCTCCCAGGCCGAGTTCATCCGCGCCCATTGCCAGGCCGCGACGCCGGTCGTGGTTTGATCCAGAGTTTTGACCAACAGCCGGGGCGAGCCGCCCCATGAGAAGAGGTTCGTATGCGACGGGTTCTATTGGCGGGTTTCGCCTCGTTCGGACTGTTGACGGCGGCCCACGCCGAGGGCCCGCAGGTCCAGCCGGTGCAGGTGGACGCCTCGCGGCCGGACTGGGAGAACCCGGCGGTGTTCGCGCGGGGCAAGCTGGCGGCCAGCGCCACCCACTTCGCGTTCGAGAGCCGAGAAGCCGCCCTGGCCGGCGACATGACCCGCTCGGCCCGCTACCAGTCGCTGGACGGGGCGTGGGCGTTCAGCTTCTCGCCCTCGTCGGACGATGTCCCCAAGGGCTTCGAGCAGCCCGGCTATGACGTCTCGGCCTGGAAGACCATCAAGGTCCCGGCGATGTGGCAGACCGAGGGCTATGACCAGGCCCGCTACAACAACATCACCTATCCCTTCCCGGCCAACCGCCCGCTGATCCCCCACGCCACCAATCCGGTCGGCTCGTATCGGCGGACCTTCGAGGTCCCGGCCGGCTGGTCGGGCCAGGACGTGATCCTGCACATCGGCGCGGCCGGCTCGGCCTACCAGGTGTGGGTCAACGGCGTGGAGGCCGGATATTCCGAGGACTCCAAGCTGCCTTCGGAGTTCGACGTCACCAAGCTGCTGAAGCCCGGCCAAGCCAACATCGTCGCCATCCAGATCCATCGCTGGTCGGACGGCTCCTATCTGGAGGACCAGGACTTCTGGCGGGTCTCGGGCATCGAGCGCTCGGTCTATCTGAAGGCCGTCCCCAAGGCCTCGGCCACCGACCTGTTCGTCCACGCCGGCCTGGACAAGGCCTACAAGGACGGGGTGCTGTCGACCGACCTGGCCCTGGCCGCCCGCGACAGGCCGGTGACCGTGCGCCTGACCCTGCTGGACGGCGACAAGACCGTCCTGACCCGCGAGGCCAAGGTCGCGGCCGGGGCGGCCCGCACCCAGACCCTGTCGGCCAGCGTGCCGGGCGTGCGCCCCTGGACCGCCGAGACCCCCAATCTCTACACCCTGCTGGTCGAGGTGCTCGACACAAAGGGCCAGGTGATCCAGGCCACGCCCCAGCGCATCGGCTTTCGCACGGTGGAGATCAAGAACGGCCGGGTGGCGGTCAACGGCAAGCCCATCGTCATCCGCGGCGTCAATCGCCACGAGCACGATCCGGAGACCTTCCATGTGATCTCGGAAGCCAGCATGCGCCGCGACATCGAGCTGATGAAGCGCAACAACATCAACGCCGTGCGCACCTCGCACTATCCCAACGCCGAGCTCTGGTACGCCCTGGCCGACGAGTACGGCCTCTATGTCATGGACGAGGCCGACATCGAGAGCCACGCCTATATGGACTACGCCAACAAGCATCCGGAGCTGCGGCCCAAGCTGCAGATCGGTTTCGACCCGGCCTGGGAGCAGGCTCACGTCAGCCGGGTCATGAACATGGTCGAGCGCGACAAGAACCACCCCTCGGTGATCTTCTGGTCGCTGGGCAACGAGGCCGGCATCGGCCCCAACTTCGAGAAGGCCGCCGCCGCCGCCCGCAAGCGCGATCCCTCGCGCCTGATCTCATACCTGGGCTGGGGCACGCTGGACTGGGAGCATGAGCCCAACGCCTTCGTCGACATCTACGCCCCGATGTACGACGACATCGAGAAGATGGTCGACTGGGCCAAGGACCCGACCCGCACCCAGCCGATGATCCAGTGCGAATACGCCCACATGCAGGGCAATTCCGGCGGCAACTTCAAGGACTACTGGGACACCATCTACCAGTACGACAAGCTGCAGGGCGGCTTCATCTGGGACTGGGTGGACCAGTCGATGTACCGCTACACCAAGGACGGCCGACGCTACTGGGGCGACGGTGGCGAATATGGCCCCAATCCCGGCGGCGACGTCGAGTTCGGCGACGGCCTGATCCAGCCGGACCGCACGCCCAACCCGCACCTCTACGAGGTGCAGAAGGTGCTCTCGCCGATCCAGTTCGGCGGGTTCGATCCCGCGACCGGCAAGCTGACGGTGACCAACCGCCACGACTTCCGCGACCTGTCGGGCTTCGACTTCGACTGGGTGCTGGAGGAGAACGGCGTGGCCATCGCCTCGGGCCAACTGCCGGCCTTGACGACCGCCGCGCGTGGGGTGGAGGACGTCGTCCTGCCGCTGCCGAAGCTGCCGACCAAGCCCGGCGCGGAGTACTTCGTCACCGTGCGCGCCAAGGCCAAGGCCGGCGCCGTGCCCCTGACCCCGGCCGGTTACACGGTCGGCTGGGAGCAGTTCGCCGTCGCCGCGACGCCCGCCCCGGCGGTCGCCCGCGCCGGGACCGTGTCCCTGGCCGAGACCAGCGCCGCGATCACCGCCTCGGCCGCCGGCGCGACCCTGACCCTCGACAAGGCCACCGGCCTGGTCGAAGCCTACGCCAAGGACGGTGTGGTCCTGGCCAAGGGCGGCCAGCCCAACTTCTTCCGCGCCGAGATCGACAATGACACCCTGAACGGCATCGTCTCGCAGCAGCGGCCCTGGCAGGCGATGACCCAAGCGCGTCAGGTGCGTGGGCTTACCGCCCGCAAGACCGACGGCGGGGTCGAGATCGCCGTCGACTACGCCCTGGGGGCCGGGGCGGCGCGGTTCGTGACCACCTACACCATGGCCGGAGACGGTTCGGTCGCCGTCGCCGGGGAGCTGACCCCGCTGAAGGACGACCTGCCGCCGCCGGTGCGCGTGGGCCTGTGGTTCACCGCTCCGACCAGCCTGAAGACCGTCGAATGGTACGGCCGCGGCCCGCACGAGACCTATGTCGACCGCTACACCTCCGCCCCGATCGGCCTGTGGCGCGGGACGATCGCCGACCAGAACCACGACTACATGCGGCCCCAGGACACCGGCAACAAGATCGACGTCCGCTGGATGGAGCTGAGCGGCGGCGGCGCGGGCCTGAAGGTCACCGGCGAAAAGCCGCTGATGATGACGGCCCTGGCCTTCCCCTACACCGACCTCTATCGCCGGGCGCCGGGCGCGTGGAAGTCGACCGACATCGTGCCGCACGGCGAAGTCACCCTGCTGGTCGACTCGGCCCAGTGGGGCGTTGGCGGCGACACGGCCTGGAACCATGTCGGCCTGCCGCACATGAAGTACCGCACCAGGCTGGAGCCGACCCGCGTCGCCTTCCGCCTGGAGCCGTTCAGCGGCGAGGGGACCCAGCCGGACAAGGCGCGTCCGGCCCGGGCCACCGAGGTCCAGTGATCGGAGCGGTCGGCGGCCTGATCCAGGCCGTCGACCGTCGCCGTTCAGCTTTCGGTGTAGCGGAGCAGAAGCCAGTCCCGCCCGGTCAGCAGTAGGGCCAACGCGTCCGCGGCCGCCGGGGGCGCGCCGGCATAGAAGGCCGCGAGGCCCTTCGCGAGCGTCCGCGCCCTGTCCGCGGGCAGCGCCGCCTTGCGCCGAAAGCCGAGCATGCGGGCGCCGATTCCGAACAGCGAAAAGTCGTATTCGTCCTCCAGGCGCCGGGCCAGGACGTAGGTCTGCATGGGATCGAGGTCGGCGCTGAAATAGCCGTTGGGAAAGGCCGCGATGGTCTGGGCGCCGGCATCGACCGGCACGAACTGGAACAGGACGTGCTGTTCCTCTCCGATCCGCAGCGCCGCTTCCGGGTCCCGGTTGATCGTGACCAGGTCGTTGGAGTCGCCGGGCGTTTCCCAGTCCAGCAGGCCGGACACCTGCTCGAGCTCGACGTCGCGCGCCCGCTCGAGGAGGTTGGCCAGGCGGATGGGGAATTCGGCCGGCGTGCCGAGATAGCCTCGGTGTTCGCCGTTCTCGAACGCTTCGGGCCCGAGCCCGGACAGGTCGTGGCCCGCGATGTCGTCCAGTCCATGAAAGTCGGTCGCGTGGCCGGAGGTGTACGAGGCCTGGCCCAGGTCGTCGAGCGAGGCGAGCACCCGCTTTCCGGGATGCTCGGCCTGCAGGCGGGCGTGCAGGGCCAGCAGGTCGGCGAACGATGGAAGATCGTGCGCCGTCAAGCCGTCACACAGCAACGGACCGAAGGTCCTGGGCCTGGCTTCGGCGAAGGGGACGAGTTTCGGCGGCGGCCGGCGCGGTGATCCGAACATCAGGGCGATGACGGTTGCCCCCGCTTCGAATGTCAACCAGGCGCCGATGCGCGCAATCCGCCCTCCAGGCGGGCGTCAGCACTGCGTTATATGTATATCGTATAAGATATTTGACATAAATAATATTATCGTGCCTTCCTGCTGCCGAAGCGCGCCTGTGGGAGGCGCGGTCGTTCTGGAGGGGAATTCCATGCGCAGCAGACTGGCGCGCCTTGAACTGATGGCGGGAGCGGCGGCCGTCGCGGTCCTGTCGGTCGCCGCCGGGGCTCCAGCCGCCTTCGCCCAGCAGGTCGCCACGGCCGAAGAGCCGGCGACCCTGGACGCGGTGGTGGTGACGGGGTCGCGGATCAAGCGGCCCAACCTGGCCTCGGCCAGCCCGATGACCGTCGTCGGCGACGACGAGATCAAGTACCAGGGCGCCACCTCGATCGAGAGCGTGCTGAACCGCCTGCCGCAGTTCACCGCCGACTCCAACGAGAACGGCTCGAACGGTTCGGACGGCACGGCCCGGGTCAATCTGCGCAACATGGGCTCCAGCCGCGTGCTGGTTCTGGTCGACGGCCAGCGGATGCTGCCGGCCGAGACCGCCGACGTGAACTTCATCCCCAGCGCCCTGGTCGACCGGGTGGACGTGGTGACGGGCGGCGCCTCGGCGGTCTACGGCTCCGACGCCGTGTCGGGCGTGGTCAACTTCATCCTCAAGAAGAACCTCAACGGCCTGCGGCTGGACGCCCAGTACGGCATCGCCCAGCACACCAACGACAACAGCTATCCCCGGTCGCTGATCACCAGCGCCGGCTACAAGCTGCCCGACAAGCACGTCACCGACGGGGCGCGGACCGACATCAACCTGGCCTTCGGCATGAACTCGCCGGACGGCAAGGGCAATGTCACCTTCTATGTCGGCTATCGCGAACTCAAGCCGGTCACCCAGGACACCCGCGACTATTCGGCCTGCGGCCTGAACCTGGCCGGCGAACGCAACAACGCCCTGGTCTGCGGCGGCTCCAGCAACAACGAGTACGGCCTGTTCACCCTGCTCAGCGGCCCCAACGCCGGACAGACCCTGAACAACACCAAGGACGGCAACAAGACCTGGGTCCCGTACGACAGCTCGTTCCTCTACAACTACGCGCCCACCAACTACATCCAGCGCTCGGACAGCCGCTACACGGCCGGCGCCTTCGCGCACTACGAGATCAGCAAGGCCGCCGAGGTCTACGGCAGCTTCATGTTCATGGACGACCACACCTTCTCGCAGGCGGCGCCGTCCGCCCTGTTCCAGGGGACGACGTTCAAGATCAACTGCAACAACCCGCTGATGTCGGCGTCCCAGGCCGCGACGCTCTGCGGCTCGGCCGCGGGCACGGACGTCAACCAGGACACCTTCATCGGCTACCGGCTGACCGGGCCCGGCAGCTCGCCGCGCCGCGACGACCTGCGCCACACCGACTACCGCATCAACCTCGGCTCGCGCGGCGAGATCGCGCCGGGCTGGACCTATGACGCCGGCTTCCTCTACTCGCAGGTGGTGCTCGACGAGAGCTACAAGAACAACGTCGACAACGCCAAGGCCGCCAAGGCCCTGCAGGTGGTCAGCGTCAATGGGACGCCGACCTGCAAGTCGGTGGTCGACGGCACCGATCCCAACTGCGTGCCGATCGACGTGTTCAAGTACCAGGGCCTCAGCGCGGCGGCCTACAAGTACCTCTACGCCCCGACCTACACCCACGGCGTCCAGCGCGAGAAGGTGCTGAACGCGAACGTGAACGGCGACCTGGGCCAGTACGGGATCAAGAGCCCGTGGGCCGAGGACGGGGCGGCCGTGGCCCTGGGCGTCGAGCATCGCCGCGAGGAACTGAAGTTCGAGGCCGACGCCCTGGCCCAGGCGGCCGGGACCAAGGAGAACGCCGGCGCCTTCAGCGTCACCGAGGCCTATGGCGAAATGGACCTGCCGCTGGTCCAGGACGCGCCGTTCATCAAGAGCCTGTCGGTCAACGCCGGCTATCGGACCTCCAAGTACGACTATCTCGACAAGCGGGTCTCGACCTACAAGGTCGAGCTGCAATATGCGCCGACCTCGGACGTGCGGTTCCGCGCCAGCTACAACCGCGCGGTGCGGGCGGCCAATATCAGCGAGCTGTTCGCGCCCCAGGGCCTGGGCAACGTCTCGGCGGTGGACCCCTGCGCCGGGGCGACGCCGACGGCCTCCGCCGCGGCCTGCGCCCTGACCGGGGTCACCGCCGCCCAGTACGGCAAGATCCCCGAATGTCCGGCCGAGACCTGCGTCACCCAGGGCGGCGGCAATCCGGACCTGAAGCCGGAAGTCGCCGACACCCGCACCGCCGGCGTCGTGCTGACCCCGCGCTTCCTGCCGGGCTTCTCGATGTCGCTCGACTATTTCGACATCTATGTCGACCAGTACATCGGCTCGGTCGATGCTCCGACCGTGATCAACCAGTGCGTCCAGACCAGCAATCCGTACTTCTGCAGCCTGTTCCACCGCGACCCGACCTCGGGCGTGCTGTTCGGCGATCGCGGCTACATCGTCGCCACCAACCAGAACACCGGCTTCCTGCAGACCTCGGGCCTGGACGTGACCGGCAACTATCGCCTCGACCTGTCGTCCCTGACCAAGGGCGGCGACTGGGGCAGCCTCGACTTCAGCTTCGTGGGCACCTACCTCAACAGCCGCAAGATCGAGCAGCTGCCCGGCCTGGGCGCCTATAACTGCAAGGGTCTCTACGGTCCGACCTGCGGCCAGCCCAACCCGGCCTGGCGCCACCAGCTGCGCACGACCTGGACCCTGCCGTGGATCCCGGCCACGGTCTCGGTCAACTGGCGCTATTTCGGCGGGACCGACCTGTCGAGCAACGACAGCAACCCGTTCCTGCAGGGCGACTACGTCGAGATCAACCGCAAGATCAAGGCCTACAGCTACTTCGACCTGGCGGCCAACTGGAAGGTGCGCGAGCAGCTGTCCCTGCGGGCTGGCATGAACAACGCCTTCGACAAGGATCCGCCGGTGATCGCCGCGGGCCTGCTCAGCTCGTTCGGCAACGGCAACACCTATCCGGGCGTCTACGACCCGATGGGCCGGACGCTGTTCGTCGGCCTGACCATGGACTTCTAAGGCCTACAGTTTTCCCGAGGACCGGCGGCGGCGTCGCGGGTCCTCGGGGGTGAACCTCCCCCAACTCCAACAGCCATCGCGCCCCCGCGGTGGCTGTTTTTTTATGGGGCCTGGAGATCACCGGGGGCTAAGCAGCGGAATGGGAGCCGCCCACTTTCAATCCGCTCATCCCGGCGAATGCCGGGACCCAGATCCCATGGCGTGGGCGTTGATTGGAGGAGCGCCGAGCTTGGGGAACTCACCCCTCCGCTATGCCATCTGGGTCCCGGCATTCGCCGGGATGAGCGGAGGTTTTGGAGTCTTACGCTCGGTGTTCAGCAGACAAAGTTTCGCGAAATCAACGCTCTAATTTTTCTCGACCCGATTTGGTCCTCACCCCTTCGAACCACCCTTATCCTGATCTCACCTGAAGGCAGGGGAGGGCGCACGTACGGCGACCGATGCGGCCTTCGGGGGTGGACGAGCGGGAAGGCTTGTCCGCCGCGCTTCCTCGGAAGCATCCCGGGTCGGTCCGCGGCAGGTGCGCCTCAGTCGCGACGAAGCTTCGGCGCCCGGGACAGGCGGATCAGGCCAGCAGGCCCGGGCTGAAATCGCCCGGGCGGTCCAGGACGCGCCAACGTCCTGCCCGTCGGGGGCCTCCATCGGGGCGGGTTAAGAATCCGCGACCCGAAGGCTTCCGGATAACGGCTCCACGCGAAGCGTTCGGACTTCGTCGAAACGGTACTCAAAACTGCAAATCATCCGGGCGAGGCCCGGGCGCTTCGCACCCTCCCCACCAGCTCAGCGGGTTCCCGCGTGAGGACGAGAGATCGTGCCGCGAGACCCCCTCAGTCGGCTTCGCCGACAGCTCCCCCAGAGGGGGAGCAGCTACGCGGGGCGGGTCATCAGATCCTCCCCCTCTGGGGGAGGTGGCCCGAAGGGCCGGAGGGGGCCAGCGGCGTCGGCCGCTCAGCCCGCCTTCGTCGCGGTGTCCACCGGGGCGTGGTGGTCGGTTTCGTCCGAGCCGTGCGACCATGTCTTGAGAACCGGAGCCAGGGCCAGGAAGCCCAGGCCGATCACCATGGCGATCCCGCCGATCCAGTTGAACACCGTCAGCGATTGGGCCAGGGCGGCGGCGGGGTCCAGCACCTGGCCGCCGACCGTCTCGGTGGCGGTCAGGCCGGCGACGAAGCCGCCGACCTTGCCGGCGATCGACACGGCCATGAACCAGACGGCCATGACGAACGACACCATGGTCGCCGGCGACAGCTTGGTCATCTGCGACAGGCCGACCGGCGACAGGCACAGCTCGCCGGTGGTGTGCAGCAGGTACATCAGCAGCAGGAAGGCCAGCGGCATGCGGAAGGCGCCGTCGACCAGGTGCGCGCCCAGCTGCAGCAGCAGGAAGCCGGCGCCGACCTGCAACAGGGCCAGGCCGAACTTGACGACGGGGTTGGGGTCCTTGCCGCGCTGGCCCAGCCAGGTCCACAGGAAGGCGAAGACCGGGGCGAAGATCAGCAGCCAGCCCGAGCCCAGGGCCTGGGTCTGGGCGGCGTTGAAACTGGTGTTGATCCAGAAGGTCGAGGCCTTGTCGATCCCGGCGGCCGCCAGCTGTTCGGGCGCGGCCAGGGTGACCGCGCCGTTCAGCAGCCGCACCGGCTCGGCGACCAAGTCCAGGTCGACATTGGTGGCGGCGAACAGGTTCAGCGACGAGCCGGCCTGGTCGAACAGGGTCCAGAACACGACCGCGCCGAAGATCAGGAACACCGCCAGGCCCAGGCGTTCGCGCTCGACCTTGTCGCAGCGGGCGATCATGAACCACAGGATGTAGCCCAGCGAGGCCAGCATGCCGGCGATCAGGGCCCAGTTGACCATCACCGTGTAGCGCACCAGCAGGCACACCGCCCCGACCCCGGCCAGCGACAGGACGTAGATCAGCCCTTCGCGGTTCACCGGGCCCAGCAACGGCTGGCTCAGCGTCTTCGCCACCGGCGGTTCGCCCTTGCCGCGCAGCAGCGGCCGGCCCAGCACGAAGACCACGAAGCCGGCGACCATGCCCAGGCCCGCCAGGCCGAAGCCGGCCCACCAGCCGACGGTCACCCCCAGGAAGCCGCAGAGGATCGAGGCCCAGAACGAGCCGAGATTGATGCCGTAGTAATAGAGCGTGAAGCCCGGGTCGCGATGGCGGTCGCCCGGCGGATACAGCTGGCCGACGATGGTCGAGATGTTGGGCTTGAGGAAGCCGACCCCGACGATGATCAGGGCCAGGGCGAACCAGAAGACGTTCAGATAGACCGGGTCCCGGCCGGTGACCCCCAGCTGGTACTGGCCCTTGGGCAGCACGGCCGGGATCGGGGCGTCGGCCGGCAGGCCCTGCACGGCGAAGTCGCCGGTCCTGGAGGCGGCCACGGCGTAGGGCTTGCCCTCGACGACCAGCCTGGAGACCCGGCCCTCGCCGCGGCCTTCGGACACGAAGTCGTAGGTGTGGCCGCCATAGGCCAGGGTCTGGGTGGCCGGCGCGCCCTCGATCGCCATGGTCAGGTGGCCGGCGATCAGCAGGACGGCGCCGAAGATCACCGCCTTGCGGGCCCCCAGATAGCGGTCGGCGAGGAAGCCGCCGATCAGCGGCAGCAGGTAGACCAGCGAGGTGTACGACCCGTAGTGGGCGCTGGCCGTCTTCGGGTCGAACAGGAAGTGCTGGGTCAGGTAGAAGATCAGGATGCTGCGCATGCCGTAATAGGAGAAGCGCTCCCACATCTCGGCGAAGAACAGGATCAGCAGCCCCCGGGGGTGATCGCGCAGCAGCTGGATCAGGACGGGGACGCCGGTCAGCAGCGTGACCAGGACGCCCATGACGATGACGATGTTCATGGGCGCGCCTCGGGCTGTTCGATCCTGGTCATGTCGCTGCGGCTTTCCGGCTCAGTTCGGGGTCAGGTCGATCGTGGTCGGGGCGTCCTTCAGGGGCAAGGTGTAGGCGCCCCGCTCCAGGACCGCGCCGGCCGGCCGATAGGGGCGGGCGCCCTTGGTGGTGGCCTCGACCAGCAGCCGGGCCGCCGGGGTGGCCGCGTCCCGCGCCGCCAGGGTCAGGGTCAGCTTGCCCGTGGCCGGGGTGTAGGCGGCGGCGTCGATCTTGCCGGCCTCCAGGGTCAGCCAGGCGCCGATCGGGGCCACGAACAGCCGGGTGCGGGCCCCGTCCCTGGGCGTGATGCGCACCACGCCGTCGGCCTGGCTGACATTGCCGCCGAAGCCCAGCCAGCCGAACGTCGGATCCTTGACCAGATAGGTCGCCGCCGCATAGGCGTGGCCGAAGAAGCCCATGCCGTAGTCGCCGCTGTAGGGGTCCCAGGACATCATGTCCGGCGCCGAATGGAAGGCCGCCGACGAGAAGCCGTCCTGGTCGATATTGGTGATCCCGCCCATCAGGCCGCCATAGGCCACCCGCAGCAGGTGCAGGTCGCCGGGGTCGGCGCGGTAGGCGTCCAGCAGCGGCACCGCGTTCAGGGTCGAGCCGTAGTGATGGATCTGCCGCTCGATGCGCGGCACCTTGCCGCCGTAGAGGAAGTCCCAGTAGCGCCGTGCGTTGCCGTTATAGCCCCAGCTGGGGATGGTCGGATCGTAGGCGAGGATCACCTCGCGGGTCTCGTCGGCCTGCTTCTGGTGGCCGAAGAAGCGCATCCAGGCATAAACCTCGGCCTGGCCCGTGGAGTCCCAGGCCATCTCGCTGCCGAACGGATAGGGCAGGGTCTTCCAGTGGTCGGCGCGGCCCTTCATCAGGGCCTCCAGCGCGTTGGCCTTGTCGGTCATGCCCTCGCGGCGAAGATCCTTGAGGATGTCGACGAAGACATCGCCCTCCATCTGGCCGAACTGGGCGTAGTAGGGCGCGTCGCGCATCATCGCCACGGCGGTCGTCTGGGCGTGGTCGAGATACCAGCGCCAGTCGTGGGTCTTGACCAGGCCGTCGTGGTTGCGGGCCAGGCGATAGAGCACCCAGTGGCCGGCGGCGACGTGCGGATAGTTGTAGGAGCGGCCAAGGTCGCCGGCGTCCTTCTTCGACCACGAGGTCCAGGACTTCCAGTTGATCTTGGGGTCGTAGTAATTCGGGAGTTCGTCGGGGGCGTAGTAGAACAGGCTCTTCTTGACCGCCCCGGCGTGCTCGCCCTCGGCGACCTGCAGCCCGCCGACGATGGTCTCGTTGACCACCCGCTCCAGCTTGGCCACCTCGCCGGCGTCGGGATTGTCCAGCTGCTTCATCATCGCCGCGACCCAGCTGCCCGCGCCGCCTTCGTCGCTCATGCCCGAGATCCAGACCCGCGGATCCTGGGTCACGATCTTGTCGGCCTGGCGGTCATAGGTGAGGATGCCCGGCGAGCGCTTGAACGGATCGGACGGGTCCTCGAACCACTGCTTGGTCGTGGAGAACCGACCCAGGTCGGCCATCGTCTGGTCGAGCGGCTTGGTGATGAAATAGGAGACGGTCTGGACGCTGTCGTCGGCATAGGTGATCGACAGGGTCGCCCGACCCCAGCCGCTCGCCCGGACGGCGTAGCGCGACCATCCCGAACCGGACGTGCCAAGGGGGGCTTTGACGGCCGTGGCGGTCAGGGCGCCGGCCGGATAGCTGTCGATTTTCGCCACCGGCTTGGGCGATTTCAGGAACAGCGTGGCGTCCTGGTCGGTGGGCACGACATAGCCGGGGATGCCGACGGCGACCGGGCGGCCGTTGGCGACCAGGGTGTCCTCGATGGCGCGAAGCGAGGGCGAGGTGACCAGGCGCACGCCGATCGTGCGGCTGGCCCCCGGGGCGAGGGAAAAGCTGGTGGGCGTGTTCCACTGCTCGCCGGCGGTCTTCCAGTCCTGTTCGGCGAAGCCCTTGCTGGCCACCGTCCAGTCGTAGAAGCCCTCCGAGGTCTGGCCGCGCTCGCTGCGGTCGGTGAAGATGTCGCCGGGCTTGGCGCCGCGCCCGGCCTGCTGGATCGGCCGATAGGCCTCCAGCGGCGTCGCCTTCTCGGGCAGGACCAGCAGGGCGGGGCCCTTGCCGTTCAGGCGGGTCACCTGCAGGTAGCCGGCGTCGCGGCCGATATAGGGATCCACGAAGCTGGCCTGGGCGTGGGCCTCCTCCAGTGAGCGGTCGGTGATGATGTTGTCGAACACCATCGGCAGGCCCAGCCCGCCGATCTCGACGGCCTGCTTGGAGGTGTTGGTCAGGACGAAGCGCAGGGCCAGCGCCCCGCCTTCGGCGACCCAGCGGCGTTGGACGCGGAGCGGCGAATCCGGGCCCAGGGAGGCGGTGATGTCGGCCGCCGCCAGGGTCGCGCCGCCGGCCGGCAGGCGGCGGATGGGCTTGCGCTGGTGGGCTGAGCTGAAGTCGCGCCACGCGCCGCCCTCGGTCCGCAGGCGCAGGTGGATGTCGCCGACATGGACGTAGCCGTCGCCCTGGCGTTCGGCCTCCCGCCCGCCGGGGGTGAAGTCGAAGCCGGGCTCGGCGATCGGCGACAGGCGGGCCAGGGTCTGGGTGTCGGCGCGCAGGTCGAGCCGGAACTGGGCGGTGCGATAGGTGGTCCGGGCGATCGGCGCGAAGACCTTCTTGGCCGGGGCCGGAGCGGGCGCGGACTCCTCGGCGCGGGCCAGGCTGGTCGCGCTCAGGCCCAGCGGCGTGGTGGCCAGCAGCAGGGCCGTCAGGGCCAGCGGGCGAAGGTTCGTCATCGGGGCCTCGTCATTTCGCGGTGGTGGCGGCGAGGCGCACGGGCGGCTGGGCGGCCGGCGGCGCTTCGTCGAGCAGATTGCGGGTGAAGTAGTCGCGCAGCTTGCGCCAGAAGAACGGCTGATAGACCGCGTGGCTGGTGTTGGGCAGGATCACCAGGTCGACGTCCTTGCCGGCCTGGATGATGGCGTTGGCCAGGCGGACGCTCTCGGTGACCGGGACATTGTCGTCGATGTCGCCGTGGACCAGCAGCAGCTTGCCCTGCAGGTTGCCGGCCACCGACATGTTGGAGTTGCGCTCCCAGGTCGCCTCGTCCGCCAGGCCCATCGACACTTCCGGCCACCAGGCCTTGTCGAGCCGCAGGTCGTGGTTGCCGGACGACGCGACGGCGACCTTGAAGAATTCCGGCCGGCGCAACACGAACCGCGCGGCGTCGTAGCCGCCGGCCGAGCCGCCGAACACGCCCACCCGGGTGATGTCGAGCGCGGGATCCTTCCGGGCCATCTGCCGGATCATGGCGATGTGGTCGTCCAACCCGACCTCGCCCAGGTTCTGGTAGGCCGGCAGGCGGAAGGCCTGGCCGCGACGCGAGGTCCCGCGGCCGTCGATCATCACCACCACCGCGCCGATCTGGGCGACGCTGTTGCCGGCCGCCGAGACCGAGTCGCGCCAGGAGGTCGGGGTCTGGGTGGTGGTCGGGCCGGTATAGACGTTGTCGATCACCGGATAGCGCCGGCTCGGGTCGTAGCCGATCGGCCGGAAGATCATGCCGTACAGCGGGGTGATGCCGTCCGCCGCGACGCCGGTGAACGGTTCGGGCGGCCGGAAGCCGGCGGCCCAGAGCGCGCTGGGATCGGCCCGGCCCAGCTCCAGCACCAGGCGGCCGTCGCGCGCATCGCGCAGCACGGTGCGGGTCGGCTCCGCCGGGCTCGACATCTCGTCGACGATCCAGCGGCCGTCGGGTGAGACCGTGGTCTCGTGGTCGAGCGGCTCGGGGGTCAGCAGCTTGGGAGGCGCTCCGTCCAGGCCGACGCGATAGAGCGCCTTGTAATAGGGGTTGCGGTCCTGCTCGCGGCCGACCCCGGCGACCAGCAGGCCGTCGCGGGCGTCGACATGGTCGACCGACAGGACTTCCCAGGCCCCGGTGGTCAGGGCCTTGCCGCCGTCGGGGGCGTCGGGCTTGACCAGGTAGAGCTGGGCCCAGCCGCTGCGCTCGGAGATCGCCAGCTCGCCGCCCAGGGCCGGCGCCGGCCGCAGGCTCGACGAGGTGACGGTGACCAGCGGCGCGACCTTCTCGCGGGCCACGACCTCGGCCGCGCCGCTGGCCGGATCGGCCGAATAGATGACGAGCTGGCCGTAGCCGCGCTCGGTCCACTGGGCGCGGACACGGTCGCCATCCCAGCCCATGTCGGGCGCGGCGGGGTAGAGCAGGGCCTCGGACGGGATGGCTAGCGGCACGATCTTGCCGGCGCCGTCGCGGAAGGCCTGCTCGACGTCGATCACCAGCCGCTGGGCCTGGGGCAGTTTTTCGGCGCCGGCCAGGGGGTAGATGTAGGAGAAGCTCCGAGGATAGAGGCCGCCCGGATTCTGCTGGGTGATCGACAGCCGCTTGACGCCGCGGGTGTCGAGCCGCCAGGTCAGGATGCGCCGGCTGTCGGGCGACCATTGGGCCGACACGGGCATGTCGGGCTCCTCGGCGCCGGCCTTGAGGATCTGCGACAGTTGCGGGATGTCGCGGCCATAGGGCTGCTCGCGGGAGCCGTCGGTGGTCAGGGCCACTTCCCGTCCGCTCTTGGTGTCGACCGCGAACAGGTTGAAGTCGCGGGCGACCAGCTTGAACCGTCCGTCGGGCGACAGGGTCGGATCGAAGGCCTTGACCGGGTCTTCCACGAGGTCGCCACGGGCGGATTTCCACTGCTTGTCGGCGGCGGTGAAGATCAGGGCGTCGGTGCGGGGATCGAAGTCGATGATCTCGATCCGAGGCGGGGTGGCGGGTGGCGCCGGCAGGGCCGCCGAGACCCGGCGAACCAGGTCGGCCTCGAGGGCGATCACCTTCTGACGGCGGTCGGCCAGGTTCAGATAGGTGATGGCGCGCTGGCCGGGCTTACCGCGACGGTAGAGCAGGCCGCGGCCGTCGGCGACGAACTGGGGCTGCAGGTTGTCGTCGACGATGAACTGGCCCAGGCCGCCGCGCAGGAACAGGTCCGCGCGCCGATAGCGCTCGGCGATCGGCGGCGGGGGGACGGGGTTGGTCGACGTCGTCGAGCTGGGCGGCAGGGGCTGGCCATTGGCGACCGAGGGGGCGATCAGGCCTAGGGCCAGAACCGCCAGGCCGAGGCGGGCCGCGCCTTGCCTGGTCATGGATAGTCCGTTCGCCGCCATGCCGCGCCTCCCCATTTCCCGACTTCGCACAAACCGGTTCGCCGTCGCAGCGTCAAGAAGATTATACGATATATAGTCAGACGAATAAGGTTGCTGGCAAGAGCGTGGCCTTGGTGGTTCGGACCGGGGCGCCATACGCCAGATTGACGAGCGAAGAACGTCACCCTAAGATCGTATACGGTATCAAATGTGGGGGAAGTGCAAATGGCGACACGCCGTGATCTGATGCTGACGGCCGCGGCGTTCGCCGGAATGGCCCAGCCGATCAGCGCCCTGGCCAAGGCCCGGGGCGCGTCCCTTCCCGCCAAGGCCGCGCCGTTGCCGCTGTCGTCGGTTCGCCTGCTGCCGTCGGAATACGCGACCGCGGTGGAGGTCAATCGCGCCTACCTGCTGCGGCTGAGCCCCGACCGCTTCCTGCACAATTTCATGACCTTCGCGGGCCTGGCGGCCAAGGGCGAGATCTATGGCGGGTGGGAGTCCGACACCATCGCCGGCCATACCCTGGGCCACTATGTGTCGGCTCTGGTCGTCATGTACGAGCAGACCGGCGACGCCGAATGCCGCCGGCGCGCCGACTATATCGTCGGCGAGCTGGCCAGGGCCCAGGCCAAGCGCGGCACGGGCTATGTCGGCGCCCTGCAGCGCAAGCGCAAGGACGGTACGGTCGTCGACGGCGAGGAGATCTTCGGCGAGGTGATGAAGGGCGACATCCGCTCGGGCGGCTTCGACCTGAACGGCTCCTGGTCGCCGCTCTACACCGTGCACAAGACCTTCGCCGGCCTGCTGGACGTCCATCGCGCCTGGGGAAACCAGCAGGCGCTCGATGTCGCGGTGGGCCTGGGCGGCTATTTCGAGCGCGTGTTCGCCGCGCTGAACGACGAGCAGATGCAGACCCTGCTGGGCTGCGAATATGGCGGGCTCAACGAGAGCTACGCCGAGCTCTACGCCCGCACCGGCGATCGCCGTTGGCTGGTCGTGGCCGAGCGGATCTACGACCGCAAGGTGCTGGATCCCCTGGTCGCCCAGCAGGACAAGCTGGCCAATTTCCACGCCAACACCCAGGTGCCCAAGCTGATCGGGCTGGGGCGGCTCTACGAGCTGACCGGCAAGCCGCAGGACGCCGCGGCGGCCAGGTTCTTCTGGACCACCGTCACCCAGCACCATAGCTACGTGATCGGCGGCAACGCCGACCGCGAGTACTTCGCCGCGCCCGACACGATCGCCGCCCACATCAGCGAGCAGACCTGCGAGCACTGCAACACCTACAACATGCTCAAGCTGACCCGGCAGCTCTACAGCTGGCGGCCGGAAGGCGGGCTGTTCGACTATTACGAGCGCGCCCACCTGAACCATGTGATGGCGGCCCAGAACCCCAAGACCGGCGGCTTCACCTACATGACGCCGCTGCTGACGGGCGCGGACCGGGGCTACTCGACCAACCAGGACGACGCCTTCTGGTGCTGCGTCGGCACCGGCATGGAAAGCCACGCCAAGCACGGGGAATCGATCTTCTGGGAAGGCGAGGGGACCTTGCTGGTCAACCTCTACATCCCGGCCGAAGCCCAGTGGAAGGCGCGCGGCGCCAGTCTCAAGCTGGAGACCCGCTATCCCTACGAGCCGGAATCGCGCCTGACCCTGGCCAGGCTGGCCAAGCCGGGACGCTTCACGATCGCCCTGCGCGTGCCGGGCTGGGCGAAGGGCCAGGCCAAGGTCAGCGTCAACGGCCAGGCCGTCACGGCCGAGACGGCCGGCGGCTACGTCCTGGTGGACCGCCGCTGGCGGGCCGGCGACGTGGTGGCCATCACCCTGCCGCTGGACCTGCGCCTGGAGGCGACGCCTGGCGACGACTCCACGGTGGCGGTGGTCCGCGGACCGATGGTGCTGGCGGCCGACCTGGGTCCCAACAGCGAGCCCTGGAAGGGCGTGGATCCGGCCCTGGTCGGCGAGGCGGTGCTGACGGGCTTCCAGCCCGTCGCGCCGGAAAAGGCCCTCTATGTCGCCCGCGGCGTCGGCCGGCCCGGCGATCTGAACTTCGTGCCGTTCTACAGCCAGTACGAGCGCCGCAGCGCGGTCTATTTCAAGCGCTTCACCGAGGACGCCTGGAAGACCGAGGAAGCCGCCTTCCTGGCCGAGCAGGCCCGGGCCAAGGACATCAGCGCCCGCTCGGTCGACATCATGCACCTGGGCGAGATGCAGCCCGAGCGCGACCACAACCTGACCTCCGAGCTGTCCTATCCGGTGGCCTATCGCAACCGCAACGGCCGCGACGCCCGTTCGGGCGGCTTCTTCGAGTTCGACATGAAGCTGCGGCCTGGCCCGCTGATCCTGCAGGCGACCTATTGGGGCGACGAGCGCAAGCGCGACTTCGACATCCTGGTCGACAACGTCAAGCTCGCTTCCCAGCACCTGGAGGCCGACCATCCCGGCAAGTTCTTCGACGTCGAATATCCGCTGCCCGAGGCGCTGACCAAGGGGAAGACCAAGATCAGGGTCCGGTTCGCGCCCCGGGAGCGCAGCACGGCGGGGCCGGTGTTCGGCGTGCAGCTGTTCGCCGCCAAGCCCGCGTCCACGGCGTGAGCCCGGCGGCGGAGGGCGACGGGGCGGACACCGTCCGGCTTTCGCTCGACGAGGTCCGGGCGCTGGCCCACCAGGTGCTGGGCGCCGCGGGCCTGTCGCCGGCGCACGTAACGGCCGTCGCCGAGACGATGGTGGCCGGCGAGCGCGACGGTTGCGCCTCGCATGGCCTCTATCGGCTGCTGGTGGCGACCAACAGCGTCGCCAAGGGTGTGGTGTCGGTGGACGCCGAGCCGGTGCTGGACGAACCCGCGCCGGCCCTGGCGCGGGTCGACGGCGGCGGAGGATTCGCGCAACTGGCCTTCGAGCGCGGACGGCCCGTGCTGGCCGACAAGGCTCGACGCTTCGGGATCGCCGCCCTGGCGTTGAACAATGTCGTGCACTTCGCGGCCCTGTGGCCCGAGGTCGAGGCGTTGGCCCGCGAGGGCCTGGCCGCGCTGGCCTTCACGCCTAGCCACGCCTGGGTCGCGCCGGAGGGCGGCACGCGGCCGGTGTTCGGCACCAATCCCATCGCCTTCGGCTGGCCGCGGCCGGGTCGCGACCCGTTCGTCTTCGACTTCGCCACCAGCGTGGTGGCGCGGGGCGAGATCGAGCTTCATCGCCGCGCCGACCGCCCCGTGCCCGATCACTGGGGCTACGACGCCGACGGGGCCGCCACGACGGTGGCCGAAGAGGTGCTGGGCGGCGCGATGCGCACCTTCGGTGGCCACAAGGGCTCGGCCCTGGCGGCGATGGTGGAACTGCTGGCCGGGCCGCTGATCGGCGACATGACCAGCCAGGAGTCGCTGGCGGCCGACGCGGGGCGCGGCGGCTCGCCCATCGGCGGCGAACTGATCATCGCTCTCGATCCGGCGGGCTTCCTGGGCGGCGCGCTGAACGAACATCTGGCGCGGGCCGAGACGATGTTCGAGGCGATCCAGGACCAGGGCGCGCGCCTGCCGTCCCAGCGCCGCTACGCCGCGCGGGCCCGCAGCCTGCGGGAGGGGGTGGTGATCCCCGGCGCGCTCCACCGAGACATCATGATGTTGCTTGAGCGGAAGGGTTAGACATGCGGCGAACCGGGCTTTTCGACACGGCGGTCATGTGTCTGGCGATGACGGCGCCGATGCTGGTCGCGTCTCCGGCGCTGGCCGCCTCGGCTGACAAGCGCTTCGAGGCGATCTCCGGCGAGGAATATGCCTGGCGCCTGGCGCAGACCGGACCCAGCGAGGACGGTCCCAAGACCGACGCCTTCAAGCTTCCCGACGTCGGCCCGGCGATCCAGGCCGCCCGGCTGGCGCGCTGGACCACGGTGGCCAAGCAACTGGCCGAGCTGCCGGTCGCCAGGCTATCGAAGAAGAACCAGGTCAACTACGCCGTCTACAAGGGCCAGATCGACGCCCTGCTGGCCGAGCAGCAGTATCGCGAATACGAAAAGCCGCTGAACGCCGACAGCAGCTTCTGGGGCGACGTCGCGGAATCGGCGCGCGGCAGCTTCAGGACCGAGGCGGACTATCGCGGCTACATCGCGATGATGCGGGACATCCCGCGCTACTACGACCAGCAGATCGTCAACATGCGGGCGGGGCTGGCGCGCGGGTTCACCCCCGCCCAGGTGACCCTGCTGGGACGCGACGCCGGCGTGGCCCTGGTGGCCGACGCCGCCACGCCCGAGGCCTCGCCCTTCTATGCGCCGTTCAAGACCCTGCCGGCCAACATCCCGCCGGCCGTGCAGGCGGCGCTTCGCCGCGAGGCGGCCGACGCCATCACCCAGGCCGTCGTCCCCGCCCACGCCCGCCTGCGGAGCTTCCTGCGCGACGACTACATCCCCGGCGCGCGGAAGACACTCGCCGCCTATGACCTGCCGGACGGCAAGGCCTACTACCAGTCCAAGGTCCGCGAGTTCACCACCACCGACCTGACGCCGGACCAGATCCACCAGATCGGCCTGGCCGAGGTCGCCAAGATCCGCGCGCGGATGCTGGACGTGATGAAGGAGGTGAAGTTCGAGGGCGACCTTCCGGCCTTCCTGACCTATCTGCGGACCGATCCGCGCTTCTACGCCAAGACGCCCCAGGACCTGCTGGACCGCGCGGCCTGGAACGCCAAGAGCTTCGACGGCAAGGCGTCGCAATGGTTCGGCCACCTGCCGCGCAGCCGCTTCGCCATCCGCCCGGTGCCCGACGAGATCGCGCCCTTCTACACCGGCGGCCGCGGCGGACCGGGCATCTACCTGGTCAACACCTACAACCTGCCGTCCCGGCCGCTGTACTCGCTGATGGCCCTGACCCTGCACGAGAGCGCGCCGGGCCACGCCTTCCAGATGCCGCTGGCCGCCGAGAACAAGGACCTGCCGGCCTATCGTCGCGACACCTACCTGTCGGCCTATGGCGAGGGCTGGGCGCTCTATTCCGAGGCGCTGGGCGAGGACATGGGCCTGTACGAGACGCCCTACGACCGGTTCGGCATGCTCAGCTACCAGATGTGGCGCGCGGCGCGGCTGGTGGTCGACACCGGCATCCACACCCAGGGCTGGAGCCGCGAGCGGGCTCAGCAGTACCTGCACGACAACACCGCCATGGCCGACCACGAGATCCGGACCGAGGTCGATCGCTACATCGCCTGGCCGGGCCAGGCGCTGTCCTACTACATGGGCATGCTGGCCTTCGTCGACGCGCGCAAGCGGGCCGAGCAGGCGCTGGGGCCGAAGTTCAACATCCGCGCCTTCCACGACGCGGTGCTGGAGCTGGGGTCTGTGCCGCTGCCGGTGATCGACGCCCGCGTCGACCAGCTGATCGCCGACGGCGGCAAGGGGCCCTATCCCGATGAGGAGTGATGTGAGCCCCGCCGTCTGGGGCGCCGGCCTGGCGATCGCCCTGGCGGCGCCGGCCGCCGCCCAGCCGGTCGCCGTCCACGCTCTCGGCAACCCGATCCTGGCGGACGGGCGGTACTATTCGACCGATCCCGCCCCCGTGGTGGTCGGCGACACGTTATGGATCCTGGCCGGCCGCGACGAGGCGCCGGCCGACGTCAACGACTTCATCATGAACGAGTGGCAGGCGCTCTCGACCCGAGACCCGGCGTCGGGCGACTGGTCGCACTACCCGGCCATCGCGCGGCCCGAGGCGGTGTTCCGCTGGGCCGAGCCCGGGCGGGCCTATGCCGGCCAGATCGTCCCCGGCCGCGACGGCAGGTTCTATCTCTACGCCCCGGTCCTGCAGGCGGTGAGCCAGGCCAAGGACCGGTTCGCCATCGGCGTGGCCGTGGCCGACAGTCCCGCCGGTCCCTGGACGGACGCCCACCCCGCCGGTCCGATCGTCTCTCAGACGACGCCTGTGGCCAACGACATCCAGAACATCGATCCCACGGCGATCGTCGACGACGACGGCCGCGTCTATCTCTACTGGGGCACGTTCGGCCAGCTGCGCGGCATGGAGTTGGCCGCCGACATGGTCACGCCCAAGGGGCCGGAGGTGAAGGTCGACAGCCTGGACGGCTTCTTCGAGGCGCCTTGGCTGATGAAGCGCAAGGGCGTCTACTACATGCTCTACGCCGGCAACCGGGCCGGGCCGCGGTCGGACTGCACGCCGGCCGTCTACCACGCCTGCATCGCCTACGGGACCGCCCCGTCGCCGCTGGGACCCTGGACCTATCGCGGGGTGATCCTGCGGCCGGTGTCCTCGACCACGTCCCACGCGGGCGCGGTGGAGTTCAAGGGCCAGTGGTGGCTGGCCTACCACACGGCCGACGCGGCCGGCGGCGGGCATTTCCGCCGCAGCGTGGCGATCGACAGGATGGCCTGGGACGACAGCGTCAGCCCGCCGGCCATCCTGCCCGTCACGCCGACCAAGCGCCCCGCGCCGCCGCCGGCGCCGACCCGCAACATCGCGGGGAGGGCGACCGCCACCGCGTCCAACGCCCCCTTGCCGGTGCAGTACTGGATCAAGGCGCTGAACGACGGCGTCGTCCGCAACGCGCCCCTGCCGCCCGACCTGTGGGGCAGTTGGACGCCGCACAACCCCGCCAGCCAGTGGATCGAGTACCGCTTCGACCAGCCGGTTACGATCAACGGCGCGCGCATGCGGTTCTGGGCCGACCAGCCGGCCGGGTCCGGCGTGGGCGTCGCCCCGCCGAAGGCCTGGCGGATGGAGTACTGGGATCGCGGCTGGAAGCCGGTCCGCGATCCCAAGGGCTTCGGAACGGGCGTCGACGGCTTCCAGTCGGCCGTGTTCGCGCCGGTGACCGCCCGATGCATCCGCGCGGTGATGGACGCCTCCAGCGCCCAGGGAACCCATGCCGGCCTGGCCGTGCAGGAGTGGGAGGTCCTGGCCCCGACGGCCCAGGCGCCGCGCTCCGGCGGCGGCGCGGCCCCGGCTTGCGACGCCAAGCCGTAGACCAACAACGCCCGCCTCGGGCCCGCGGCGGCCCTCTCGCCGCGTCTAAACGGAGAACGCCATGTTTCGCGGCCTGATGACGCTTTCGCTGGGGATCACGGTCCTGGCCGCCGGGACGGTCCAGGCGGCCACGCCGCTGGACGGCTTCTGGCTGTTCGACGACGCGCCGTCCTATCCGGGCGTGACCATGGTCCAGCTGTCCAGCGACGGCGGCAAGCCTCGCGGCGTCGTCACCACGGCCTGGTACGGCCCGATGGAGATGCAGAACCTGGTGGTCCAGGGCGGCAAGGCGACCTTCGAGCTGCGCAACCTCAACGACAAGGACCACGCCACCCGCCCATGGACGGCGGTGCTGGCGGGCAAGGACCTCAAGCTGGCGGGCGACATCTGGTACGCCCATGTCGAGCAGTCCGGCCGCCACGGGACGGCCGCGGACGCCCGGACCAGAGCGTTCAAGACCACCACCCTGCCGCCGCTGGGGACCCTGGCGCCCGACGGCCTGGCCACGACCCCGCCGATGGGCTGGAGCAGCTGGAACAAGTTCGCCGAGAAGATCGACGACAAGACGGTCCGCGCCATGGCCGACGCCCTGGTCGCCACCGGCCTGCGCGACGCCGGCTATGTCTATGTCAACATCGACGACGGCTGGCAGGGGACGCGCGGACCGGACGGGGCGATCCGGCCGAACGAGAAGTTCCCGGACATGAAGGGCCTGGCCGACTACATCCACGCCCGCGGACTGAAGTTCGGCCTCTACAGCGCGCCGGGCCCCAAGACCTGCGCGGGCTATGAAGGCAGCTACGGCCACGTCCAGCAGGACGCCAAGACCTTCGCCGACTGGGGCGTCGACTATCTGAAGTACGACCTGTGCTCGGGCGAATGGTTCTATGACGACGCCGACAAGGTGCAGCGCACCTATTACGAGATGGGCGCGGCGCTGCGGGCCACGGGTAGGCCGATCGTCTATTCGCTGTGCGAATACGGCCGCTTCGAGGTCGGCGCGTGGGGACGCAAGGTGGGCGGCCATCTGTGGCGCACGACCGGCGACATCACCGACGACTATGCGACCATGGCCCGGATCGGCTTCGATAAGAACGGCCGCCCCGAGCACGCCGGCCCGGGCGGCTGGAACGATCCGGACATGCTGGAGATCGGCAACGGCGGCATGAGCCACGACGAGTACGCCACCCACATGACCCTGTGGGCGATGTCCGCCGCGCCGCTGATGATGGGCCACGACCTGCGCCAGAGCAGCCCCGAGGTGCTGAAGATGCTGGAGAACCGCGAGGTGATCGCCGTGGACCAGGACGCCCTGGGCGTCCAGGGCAAGGCCGTCCGGCGCGAGGGGACGACCGAGGTGTGGACCAAGCCCCTGGCCGACGGCGCGGTGGCGGTGGCCCTGTTCAACCGGGGTGAGGCGACGGCGACGATGAAGCTGGCGCCCGGCGATGCGGGGAAGAGCGGCCTGACCACCGTGCGGGACCTCTGGCGCGGCGCCGACCTGCCGGCCGGGCCGCAGGACTTCCAGGTTCCGGCCCATGGGGTCGTGATGCTGCGGGTGACGGGCCGCGAGGGCTGAAGGCCGCCCAACCCGACCTTCGACAAGCTCAGGATGAGGGGGCGGGGCGTTGTCGAATTCGTCCTCATCCTGCCGAAGGACGAGGACTGCCCACGGCGGCGGTTGTCGTGAGGCGAAGACTTCGAACTTTTCCTGGCTCCACGATCAGGCGGGTGAACCAGACAGCCGCGCCGCTGCCTTGAGCCGGTTTAAAAAAAGGGCTGGCGACAAGCCAGCCCGAGGGGGGGAGGGGCGCCGTCCCAGGGCGGCGATGCGGTGTTGGTGGCCGGCCGGATCTTCGCCGACCACCTTGCCGGAAAATCAGTACCGGAAACGGGCGCTGACCTGGATGGTGCGGGCCTGGACCCGCGCGCCCAGGGGCAGCATGCGGTTCTGGCCCCAATAGACGTTGTTGTTTTCCTTGGTCAGGTTGGTGCCTTCGACGCTGAGCGTCAGTTGCTTGAGCGGCGTCCAGTTCACCGCCGCGTCGAGACGCTTGGTCGCGTCGTTGTACGGCGAGTATTCGGGATTGTCCTGGTAGACCGTGATCTTGTAGCGGTCACGATAGTTGTACGCGACCCGGGCGCTGAACTGCGGCGTGTCGTAGTAGAGCGCCAGATTGTAGGTATATTTGGAGGTGCTGTCGGCGTCGAAGACGCCGGGGATCAGCCGCTGTTCCGGCGTGAAGTCGGTGTATTCGATCGTGGCCTTGGCCATGTAGGTGAAGTTGGCGCTGGCGCCGAAGTTACGCAGCTTGCCCGGCAGGAAATCGAAGAAGCCGGAGGTGTTGAATTCGTAGCCTTGGAACGTGCCGGGGCCGGCATTTCTGTTCTTGTAGACTTGCCATTTGCCGCTACCAATTCCGGCGCCGAGCTCGGGGTGATCTTCGGTATGCATGGCGTAGTAGATGTAGCCGTCGGGTTTTTTAAGGAACGCGCCAAGCGAAACGATGCCGCCACGGCCGAAATAGTATTCCAACGAGGCGTCGTAGTTGGTGGAGCGATTGGGCTTCAGGTCCGGGTTTCCGGAGAAGATCAGGCCAGCTGACGTGATGACCGTTTGCCAGGACGATAGGTCCAGGAAATTGGGCCGCTGCACATTGTAGGTGTATGCGAGGCGCAGCTGCACCTTCGGCGTAAAGTGGATCACGGCGTTGATGCTGGGCAGTACGTCGACATAGTCGCCGCTGCCCGTGGCGTCGGTGATAATATCCGGCTGACCATCCACGACGGTGTATTTGGAGCTGTCGATTGTGCCCTTGGTCTTCACGACCCGCACGCCCGCCACGCCGTCGATTGGGAAGCGGCTCTTGACCCCGTAGTTCAGGTTGACGAAACCGGCCAGGGACTTCTCGTCATCGACATAGCTCTGACCCAGGTTGCTGGGCGGCTTTTCCGTGTCCCAGCCTGCGGCGGCGCGGAACGCGGGCAGGTTGGCCATGATGTCCTTGCCGGACAGATGGTACCAGGAGGGTGAGAAGTCTCCGACCTCGAGCTTCGACCTCTCGACACCGATGCCTTGTGCGAAATTGGCCAGGCCGCTGGTTGGGAAGGTGTCGCGATAGCCGTAGTCGCGGGTGGTATGGCGATTATTGTAGCGCAGACCCACCATCGCGCTGCGGAAGAACTTGTCCTCGCTCAGGCGGTAGGTCGCGTCCGTGGCGATGACGAATTCATGGCTCTTGGCGTAGGTCTGCTCGTCGTGCGTCTGGAAGAGCTGGTAGTTGTTGATCTTCGACAGGTCAGTGGTGGGGAAGGTGATGTAGGGGCCGCGGCCCGGCACCTTGTCGGAGTTCAAATCGACATTGACGGTGTTTATCGGATTACCGCCGGCGTCCAGGAAGTGAGACAGGGTCAGAACGCCGTAATATTTGGTGTCGCTCCAGTTGTATTGCGTCGAGGCGTTGATCTGGAGCCTGTCATTGTGCCAATGCATCTCGGCATTGGTCGTGTAGTTGTTCGATGTCGCTTCCTCATAGTAGGACTGGGCGCTGGCGTCGACGCCGGCCGCGCGGTTGAGGGTCAGCGACTGCACGGTGCGGTCGTCGTCGGCCAGGACCACGTTCGACACCGTGTGGCCGTCCTGTCGGGTGGTGACGTGCAGGCGGTCGCGTGCGCGCTTTTCCTTGCTGCCGAAGTACGAACCCTCGATGACGAAGTCCAGGTGTTCATTGGCGCGCCATTGGCCCACCAAGTTGATCGACGGGCGGGTGATCTTGCCCGTCTCGACGCCGTAGTTCACCGCATAGGGCGCGATGATGTTCTGCTGATTAGCGGGCAGGGACGCCTGAGTCGTGCCGAAGAAGGTGTTGGGCGACTCGCTCTCGACAAAGTCTTCCTCGTAGTTGTTCTTGGTGTAGGAGCCGTTGACCAGGAAGCCCATCTCGCCGATGCCGGTGTCGAACCGGTCGCCGACCAGCAGGCTGGCGTAGGGGCTCTTGGTGTCGCCCGTGCTGCCGTAGACGTTCTTGAGGCTGCCGGCGACCGTCAGGCCGTTCTTCAGGTCCAGCGGACGGCGCAGTTCGACATTGACGGTGCCGGCGATGCCGCCTTCGACCTGGTCGGCGGTGCGGGTCTTGTAGACCTGGACCGATTTCAGCAGTTCGGCGGGGATGTCGGCCAGATTGGCCGACCGGCCTTCGCCGACACTGTTGCTGTTGCCGTTGATGGTCGTCGCGACGCCCTGGATGCCGCGGATGGTGATGTTCGTGCCTTCGCCGTGGATGCGCTCGATCTGCACGCCGGTGACGCGCGACAGGGCTTCGGGGACGTTGTTGTCGGGCAGCTTGCCGACGTCTTCGGACTCGATGGATTCGACGATCTGGGCCGAGTTCTTCTTTCTCTTGGTCGCCGCGTCCAGGCTGCCCCGGATGCCCTTGACGATGACGGTGTCGACCTCCGTCGCGTCGTCGGTCTTGGCCTCGTCGGTGGCGGTCGCGTTCGCCTGTGCGTCGGTCGACGTGATGTCCTGCGCGACGGCCGGCGAACACAGAGTGATCGCGATTAGGGCCGTCGCCGCCAACATGGCGTGCCTGTTGCTCATGGACTGTCCTCTCCCCTGACAATTACCAGGGTGCAAATTGGACACATCTCCAGGGCGGCGTCAAAAAAATTATACAATATACATTCGACGATCCGACAAATGCCACATTAGCCACGGGCCGTGCCGTGAATCCGGGCGGTCTGCCGCCTGTAAAGTAAGTTATTGTTTTTACTATATTTGTAGTGTCGATCAACGTGCGCGAAAGGGCCTTCGAGCGCTATGGAGCGACCAAAGCACGGGGTTCCAGGAGCCGGTAGCAGCTCCACTAATTCAGCCAGCACGTCCAAGGGTCGCCCCTTCCTAGTCGTCTTTCGTGCAAGAAGATCGATGTTATCCGCCTGATAACTCAGACAATTTGTCCGCAGCCGTGCGTCGCCGCAAAGAGGCATGGGTCGACGCTCCCGAAGATCCTCGGGTTCATCGTCTCGATTCAGTTTGGGGGTGTCAGGTCGACAGCTGCTGCTTCAGGTCCGACAGCGTGCCGAGGATGTGGTTGACGGTCAGGGATTCGACCGCCGCCGCGTCGCCCCGGATCCAGGCGGCCAGGATCTCGCGGTGCTCCTGGCTGGCCCGCTCGTCGCGTCCCAGGGGCTCCAGGTGCACCCGCACATAGCGCTCGGCCAGGATCTGCAGCCGTTCCATCAGCTGGAAGGTGATGTGACCGCCAGGGCGCACCAGGGCCAGGTGGAAGGCGCGGTTGAAGCTGACATGGTCGCCGTCGGGCTTGGCCAGCTCGGCCTCGAGCGCCGAGAGCGCCTTCTCGGCGGCGGCGTGGTCGGCGGGAGTGGCGCGCAGGCAAGCCTCGGCGACCGCGCCGGGCTCCAGCTTCAGGCGCAGGGCGAAGACCTCGCTGGCTTCGTCGGTCGACAGGTCGCGAACCACGTAGCCGCGATTGGGATAGGAGCTGAGCAGGCCGTCCTGCTCCAGGCGGCCCAGGGCCTCGCGCAGCGGAATCTTGCTGACGCCCAGCTCGGCGGCGATGACGTCCTGGCGCACGGCGGTTCCGGGCTGCATCGCGCCGACCAGGATGCGGCGTCGAACGATCTCGTAGGTCTGGTCGGACAGCGTGCGGACGACGATGTTCATTGGCGCAGGCTGAACCTCTTGGCGACCGCCCCCGTGCGGTGTGAGCCTTATCGTATACTAGATGCGGCGGGGCGGCGGGAGTCTAGATCACCTGGAAGCCGGCCCAGAACGGATCGGCGCGGTCGATCCAGAGGATGTTGTGGCCGGTGGCGATCGCCGAGCCCTGGATCGAGGGGATGATCGCGTCCCGCCCGCCCAGTTCGACCTGGGCCTCGACGCGGCCGATGAAGCGGCTGCCGATGATGCTCTCGTGCACGAAGGCGTCGCCGACCTTCAACCGGCCTTTGGCCGCCAGGTGGGCCAGGCGCGCCGAGGTGCCGGTGCCGCAGGGGCTGCGGTCGATGGCGCGGTCGCCGTAGAACACCGCGTTGCGGCCGTCGGCGTCGGGGGCGCGGGGCGCGTCCGCCCACAGCACGTGGCTGACGCCGCGGATGGTCGGGTCCAGCGGATGGACCGGCTCGACCTTGTCGCGGACCAGGGTCCGGACGATCGGGCTGAGCCGCAGGATCTCGGCCGCGCCCAGGGCGTCGATGCCGGTGTAGGCGCCCTGGGGCTCGATGATGGCGTAGAAATTGCCGCCATAGGCCACGTCGATCGTCAGCGGGCCGAAGCCCGGCACGTCGATCGCCACCCCTTCCTCGGCCAGATAGGCTGGGACGTTGCGGATCTTCACCGCCGTGACCTTGTCGCCCGCCGTCTCGTAGGCGATGTCGATGACCCCGGCGGGCACCTCCAGCCGCAGCTTGCCGGGCTCGCGCGGGGTGATCAGGCCGTTCTCCAGGGCGAAGGTGACGATGCCGATCGTGCCGTGGCCGCACATCGGCAGGCAGCCGCTGGTCTCGATGAACAGGATGCCGGCGTCGCAGTCGGGCTGGGTGGGCGGATAGAGGAAGCCGCCCGACATCATGTCGTGGCCGCGCGGCTCGAACATCAGGCCGGTGCGGATCCAGTCGAAGCGGGCGAGGAAGTCCTGCCGCCGCGCGCTCATCGTGTCGCCCCGCAGCAGCGGCGCGCCACCGGCTGCCAGGCGCACCGGATTGCCCGCTGTATGGCCATCGATGCAGAAGAACGTGTGACGCATGGACTTCCTCTTGCGCTCCGACTGCTAAGGTCAGGCGGCCGTCTGGGTCAGGAGGGGCCGGCTGGCGGCGGCTTCCTCGACCATGGCGATCACCTGGGCGCGACGGGCGCCGGCCAGGGGCAGGCGAGGCATGCGCACCCGCTCCGATCCGCGACCCATGATCTGCTCGGCCAGCTTGATCGACTGCACCAGGTCGTGCTCGGCGTCCAGGTGCAGCAGCGGCATGAACCAGCGATAGATGCGGCGGGCTTCCTCCAGGTCGCCGCGATCGACGGCGGCGACCAGGGCCACCGATTCCTGCGGGAAGGCGCTGGTCAGGCCCGAGACCCAGCCGCGGGCCCCCATCAGCAGGCCTTCCAGGGCGACGTCGTCGAGGCCGGCCATCAGGATGAAGCGATCCCCGAAGGCCCGCGCCAGGTCGGTGAAGCGCCGCGTGTCGGGCGCGCTTTCCTTGACCGCCACGATGGTCGGCTCATTGGCGAGGCCCGCCAGCACGTCCAGGGTGATCGCGGCGCGATAGGCCGGCGGATTGTTGTAGAGCATGATCGGCAGGGCGGAGGCCTGGGCGACGGTGCGGAAATGGGCTTCGAGTTCGGCCTCGGTGGGGACATAGACCATGGCGGGCAGGACCATCAGCGCATCGGCGCCGAGGGTTTGCGCGTCCTTGGCGAAGAGGGCGGCGCGGGACGTGGTCAATTCCGAGACCCCGACGATGATCGGGACCCGGCCGGCCACAACCTCGACGGCGGCCTGCAACAGCTGGCGCTTCTCGTCGGCCTCGAGCGAATTGTTCTCGCCGCAGGTGCCCAGCACCACGAGGCCGTGGACGCCGTCGCGGACCAGGGCGTCGAGCACCTGCTGGCTGGCGTCGATGTCGATTGACAGGTCGGTCTTGAACTGGGTCGTGGCGGCCGGGAACACGCCCGACCAATTCATGGAGCTCATACGGCTTGCACCTCTAACTGCTTCGTCTACGGTATACGAAATGGCGATGCAGAGGTAAAGCCCAGGTGGAACAGGCGGCCGGAACATTGGTGATTGGCGGCGGCGTGGTCGGCAAGGCCTGCGCCCTGGCCCTGCGTCGCGCCGGCGAGGCGGTGGTGGTGCTCGATCCGCAAAGCCTGTCACGACCCGCCTCCTACGGCAACGCTGGCCACATCGCGGTGGAGCAGGTCGAGCCCCTGGCTTCGCCCGCCGCCCTGGCCTCGGCCTTTGGCCGCCTGTTTCCGCTGGGCGGCGCGCTGGATTTCCGCCTGTCCGACATCGCCGCCTGGGGGCCCTGGGCGGCGCGCTTTATCAAGGCGTCGACGCCCGAGGGCGCGGCCCATGGCAAGCGGGCGCTGAAAAGCCTGCTTCAGGAGGCCCTGGCGGCCTGGCGTCGCCTGGCCGCCAGCCTGGACCGTCCCGACCTGCTGGTCGAACGCGGCCACCTCGTCATCTGGGAAAGCCAGGAGACCGCCCGCGCGGGCCTTGAGGCCTGGCGGGCCGCCGACATCGGCCAGGCGCGACTGAGCGCTCTGTCCAATCCGCTGGCGCGGCAGGTGCGACAATGGATCGCAGCCCCGATCGCCGGTGGCGCGCAATTCGAGAATACGGGTCAGGTGCTTGATCCCGCCCTGGTCCTGAGCTCGCTGGACGACGCCTTCACCGCCTTGGGGGGGCAGCGGCGGGCCGGTCGCGCCGCGCGCCTGCGCGCCGTCGACGGCAAGGTCGAGGTCCTGCTCGAGGACGGCCAATGGCTGGCCCCGGAGCGGGTGCTGGTCGCCGGCGGCGTGGGATCGGGCGCCTTGCTGCGCGACCTGGGCCATGTGGCGCCGGTGATCGCCGAGCGCGGCTACCACCTCGAAGGCGGGGCGGGCCATTGGGGCGACCTGCCGCCGGTGGTGTTCGAGGACCGCTCGCTGATCCTCACCCGCTTCGGCGACCGGCTGCGGGCCGCCAGCTTCGTCGAGTTCGGCCGCGAATCCTCGCCGCCCGATCCCCGCAAGTGGGCCCGCCTGCGTCGCCACCTTGCGGAGCTGGGCGTGCGGATGGAGGGCCCGGTCGCCGAATGGATGGGCGCCCGGCCGACCCTGCCTGACTATCTTCCGGCCATCGGCGTCAGCGGGCGGGCCGACAATCTTTACTATGCCTTCGGTCACCAGCATCTGGGCCTGACCCTGGCGGCGGTGACCGGGGAGCTGGTCGCGGCCCTGATGGGCGGCGCGGCCCCGGCGGTCGACCTGGCCCCCTTTGACCTGGACCGGTTCGCGCGAGGGCGCGACCTACGCAAGAGGAACGCGGCATGACCCTGGGCGTCGGCGGCTCGACCATGGACCTGCAACTGGCGGGGTTGTCGCCTCGGCCCGGACGGCCGCCGGCCATCGCCGTCTCCGAATACGAGGCGCGGCTGGAGCGGGCGCGGGTCCTGACCGCGGCGCTGGGCGGCGACGCCCTGCTGGTCGGGGCGGGAGCCAGCCTGCGCTACTTCACCGGCGTGCCCTGGGGCGCGACCGAGCGGCTGGTGGCCCTGCTGCTGCCGCGCAAGGGGCGGCCGATCATGATCTGCCCGGCCTTCGAGCTGGGATCGCTGCAGGCCGACCTGAAGATCGAGGCCGATATCCGACTCTGGCAGGAGCACGACAGTCCCGCCGCCCTGGTGGCCCGGGCGCTCGCCGAGCTCGGCGCCGATGTCCTGGCCCTGGACCCCGCCGCGCCGTTCTCGCTGTTCAGCGCCCTGGACAAGGCCGCGCCGTCGCTGCGGGCGGTCGACGCCACGCCGGTGATCGACGGCTGCCGGGGCGTCAAGTCGGCGGCGGAACTGGCCCTGATGCGCTACGCCAAGGCCATCACCCTGGACGTCCACCGGCGCGCCGCCGCCGTCCTGGCGCCGGGGATCGCCGCCAGCGCCGTCAAGCGGTTCATCGACGCCGCCCACCGCGCCGCCGGCGCCGACGGCGGCTCGACCTTCTGCGCCGTGCAGTTCGGCCGCGCCACCGCCTATCCGCACGGCCTGCCGGGCGACCAGGCGCTGGAGGAGGGCGAGCTGGTGCTGATCGACACCGGCTGCCAGGTCGAGGGCTACAACGCCGACATCACCCGCACCTATGTGTTCGGCGAACCGGGCGACGAGCACCGGCGGGTCTGGGACATCGAGCACGAGGCCCAGGCCGCCGCCTTCGCCGCCGTGCGGCCGGGCGTGCCCTGCGAAGTCATCGACGAGACCGCGCGCCAGGTGCTGCAACGCCACGGCCTGGGCCCCGACTACGCCCTGCCGGGCCTGCCGCATCGCACCGGCCACGGCATCGGCCTGTCGATCCACGAGGGCCCCTACCTGGTGCGCGGCGACAGCACGCCCCTGGCGCCGGGCATGTGCTTTTCCAACGAGCCGATGATCGTCATCCCCGACCGCTTCGGCGTGCGGCTGGAGGACCATTTCCACGTCACCGAGGACGGCGCGGCCTGGTTCACCGAGCCTTCACCGTCAATCGACGCGCCGTTCGGTCCGTCGTGAGGTTCGTGGATCTCCGCCCGCCTGTTTTCCCATCGTCCCGGCCGTGTCCGGCCCGTCCAAAGACCACCCTGGGGTAAGCGCATGAACTTCTGGACCCGCCGCAAGGCGCTCGACGCGATCGTCTCGGTGGAGGCCGACCGCCGGCTGAAGCCGACCCTGTCCTGGCCGCACCTGCTGGCCCTGGGCATCGGCGCCATCATCGGCACCGGCATCTACACCCTGACCGGCATCGGCGCCGAGCGCGCCGGACCGGCGGTGATCCTGGCCTTCGCCGCCTGCGGGGTGCTGTGCGTGTTCGCCGCCCTGGCCTATGCCGAGGTGGCGACCCTGATCCCGGCCGCCGGCAGCGCCTATACCTACGCCTATGCGGTGCTGGGCGAGGGCCTGGCCTGGGTCGTCGGCTGGAGCCTGGTGCTGGAATACGCCGTCACCTGCGCCGCCGTGGCCGTCGGCTGGTCGGGCTACATGGTCGGCCTGCTGCAGAGCCTTGGGATCCACCTGCCGCCCCAGATCCTGGCCGGACCGCACGCCGGCGGGATCATCAACCTGCCGGCCGTGCTGATCACCGTGGCCGTCACGGCGCTGCTGGCCAAGGGGGCGCGCGAGAGCGCGACGCTCAACATCGGCCTGGTGATCATCAAGATCGTGGCCCTGGCCGTCTTCATCGGCCTGACCGTCACGGTCATCAAGGGGCACAACTTCACGCCGTTCATGCCCTACGGCTTCGCCGCCCATACCGAGGCGGGCCATCCGCGCGGCGTGATGGCCGCCGCGGCCATCGTGTTCTTCGCCTTCTTCGGCTTTGACGCGGTCTCGACCTCGGCCGAGGAGGTCAAGAACCCCAAGCGCGACCTGACGATCGGCATCATCGGCTCGATGGTGATCTGCACGGCGATCTACATGCTGGTCGCCGCCTGCGCGGTCGGGGCCTGGCCCTATGCCGAGTTCGCCCGTTCGAGCGAGCCGCTGGCCTTCATCCTGCGCGGCCTGGGCCATCCGGCCGCCGCCTTCGGCATCGCCGCCGCGGCCATCATCGCCCTGCCCAGCGTCATCCTGGTGATGATGTTCGGCCAGACCCGGGTGTTCTTCGTCATGGCTCGCGACGGCCTGCTGCCGCGCGGCATGGGCCGACTGCATCCCAAGAGCGGCGCGCCGGTCACCCTGACCCTGATCACCGGCGCGGTCGTGGCTCTGGTGGGCGGCTTCCTGCCGCTGGACCAGATCGCCGAGCTGTCCAACGCCGGCACCCTGCTGGCCTTCATCTGCGTGGCGGTGTGCCTGATGGTGCTGCGCGTGCGCCGGCCGGACCTGCCGCGGCTGTTCCGCTGCCCGGCGGCCTGGATCGTCGGCCCGCTGGCGGTGATCGGCTGCCTCTATTTCATGATCAGCCTGCCGTCGGCCACCCTGATCCGGTTCGTGGCCTGGAACCTGGTCGGGCTGGTCGTCTATCTGGCCTACAGCCGCCGCACCAGCCTGCTGGCGCGCGGCGTCGAAGCGCCCGCGGTGCGTGAAGCCAGCGCGATCGTCGACTGACAAGGCGCTCCCCGGCCATGCTCCCAGGCCACGCTCGGCGTCACGTCCGGCGCGCGACGTCGAGCATGGCCTGGGCGAAGGCCTTGGGCGCTTCCTGCGGCAGGTTGTGGCCGACGCCCCCGGTGATCAGGCGATGTTCGTAGCCGCCCTTGAACTTGCCGGCATAGGTGGCGGGGGCCGGATGGGGCGCGCCGTTGGCGTCGCCTTCAAGGGTGATGGTCGGTACGAGGATGTCCGGCCGCTGGGCCAGCCGCGCCTCGTCGGCGTCGAAGCGGGCCTCGCCGTCCGCCAGGCCCAGCCGCCAGCGGTAGTTGTGGATCGTGATCGCCACATGGTCCGGGTTGGCCAGCGAGGCGGCCGAGCGGGCGAAGGTGGCGTCGTCGAACGCCCATTCCGGGGAGGCGGTCTTCCAGATCAGCCTGGCGAAGGCGTCGCGGTTCTGGGCGTAGCCTCGGGCGCCGCGCTCGGTGGCGAAGTAGAACTGGTACCACCACGACAGCTCGGCCTCGGGCGCCAGCGGCGCCTGGTTGGCCTGCTGGCTGCCGATCAGGTAGCCGCTGACCGAGACCATGGCCTGGCAACGCTCGGGATGCAGGGCGGCGACGATATTGGCCGTGCGCGCGCCCCAGTCGAAGCCGCCGATCACGGCCCGTCGGATGTCCAGGGCGTCCATCAGCGCGACGACGTCGGCGGCCAGAGCGGCCTGCTGGCCGTTGCGAACCGCCGCGTCCGAGCGGAAGCGCGTGGTTCCATAGCCGCGCAGGTGGGGGACGATCACCCGCTTGCCGGCGGCGGCCAGGATCGCGGCCACCTCGGCGAAGGCGTGGATGTCATAGGGCCAGCCGTGCAGCAGGATCGCTGGCGCGCCGTCGGCGGGACCCATCTCGGCATAGCCGACGACCAGGTCGCCGGCCTCGACCTGGCGGAGCGTCCAGCCCGGTGCGGCGAGGCCGGCGGCGCGAGCGGTTGGGGCGACGGCGGCCAGGGCGCCGGCCGAGCCGAGCACGGCGGTGGCCAGGAAGAGGCGGCGGCGACCCAGGTCGGTCGGTTGGGAGGGCATGGCGGGGGGCTCCGGGGGATTGACCGATGATAATCGGATCCGATTTAATCGATATCGATGTAATTCGTCGAACTTTCCGAACCTGTCAACCTTCCGATTTCATCGGATCCGAGTTATATATCGACCAGTCGCTTCCATCACCTGTTCGAAAGGCCGCCATGACGCCGCCCGACACCCCCGCCAAGACCCCGAAACTGGCCGATTTCCTGTGCTTCGCGGTCTATTCGGCCAACCTGGCCTATGGCCGGGCCTACAAGCCGATCCTGGACGAACTGGGCCTGACCTACACCCAGTGGATCATCATCGTGGCGCTGTGGGAGGCCGACGGCCAGAGCGTCAAGAGCCTGGGCGAGAAGCTGTTCCTCGAATCCAACACCCTGACCCCGATCCTCAAGAAGCTGGAGAGCGAGGGCTATCTGCAACGGCGGCGCGACGCGGCTGACGAACGCCAGGTGATCGTCAGCCTGACGCCGGCCGGCCGGGCGCTGCGCGAGAAGGGCGGCCAGAAGACGCTGGTCAAGGCCACCGGCCTGGAGCCGGAAGAGTTCGCGCGGGTGCAGAAGACCGTTTCGCAGGTGCGCGACAACCTGATCCGGCACATCAACGACAACTAGAAACGAAAAACGGCCGACCGGCTCACGGGAGCGGGTCGGCCGTTTGTCTCGCCGGGCAGGCTCGAGCGGGCTCAGGCGGCCAGTTGGTTGCCGTAGCCGATGATCACCGTCGCCCCCACCAGCAGGCCCACCCCGGTCCAGACCATGGCCTTGACCCCCGGCCGGGCGTCCTTCCATTCGCGGAAGGCGAAGCCCCACAGGGTGCCGAAGATGATGATCGAGGCCATGTGCAGGGTCCAGCTGGAGAAGCCGAACCGGCCCATCTGGCTTTCGCCCATCGTGTAGAAGAAGAACTGGAAGTACCAGGCGGTGCCGGCCACGGCGCACAGCAGGTAATTGGCCAGCAGGGGCGAGCGCTTCAGGGCTGCGGTCTGCGGCTTGTCGGTCGCTTCGCTGGGGGCGACCGCGCCCAGCCACTGGCCGGCGCTGCGGTTCTTGAAGATCAGCCAGGCGCACCACAGGCCGTTGGTGATCAGGCCGCCGAACATCACCAGGCACAGGGTCGGCAGGCCGGTCCACAGCGGGCCGGTGCCGGTCGCGGCCGACAGGGCCTTGACCGGCTCGCCGGCCGACAGGCCGAAGGCGAAGCAGGCCGACATGATCCCGGAGAACACCGCCACGGCGACGCCCTTCCTGAAGTCGAACTCGGCGACGGCCTTCTTCTTCTGCTCGGGCGACAGGTCGCCGTCCTTCTTGGCCCCGGCCCAGGCGACGACGACGATGCCGGCCAGGGTGACGACCAGGCCCAGCAGGATGATCCGGCCCGAGGCGGTGGCCAACAGCTTGTCGGCGAAGTCGCCCTGGACCAGCGGCGGGATCAGGGTGCCGAACACGGTGCACAGGCCCAGCACCACGGCCATGCCCAGGGACAGGCCCAGATAGCGCATGGTCAGGCCGTAGGTCAGGCCGCCAAAGCCCCAGAGCACGCCGAACAGCACGCACAGCCCGGCGACCTTGGGCGGGACCTGGGCCATCACGCCCATCAGGTCCTCCGTCTGGACGGCGGCGAACAGCCAGGGCGCCAGCAACCAGGAGAACAGGCCGCCGGTCAGCCAGAAGATCTCCCACGACCAGCGGCGCACGCCGCGATAGGGCACGTAGAAGCTGGCCGACGACAGGCCGCCCAGCCAGTGGAAAAGGACGCCGAGCAGGGGATTGGGGGTCATGCGCGGGGTCCCTTCGCGGTTCGCGGCCGGCGGATCGGCTGATCGCCCATGATGTCGTCTCCCATTTGGATCGCCTGGTCTTCCAGGTCGCGACCGGTCAGAACGTGGTGCGTCCGCCGGAGGTGTCGAAGGTCGCGCCGGTGGTGAAGCTGCATTCCTCGGAGGCCATGAAGCAGACCATGGCGGCGCTCTCGTGGACCTCGCCCAGGCGGCCCATGGGGATCTTGGAGCGCATGTAGTCGACCTGGCTCTGGGGCAGCTGCTCCAGGATCGGGCTTTCGAAGGTGGCGGGGGTCAGGCTGTTGGCGATCACGCCCTGGGTGGCCAGTTCCTTGGCCAGGGACTTGGTCAGGCCGATGACCCCGGCCTTGCTGGCCGAATAGGCGCTGGCGTTGGGATTGCCTTCCTTGCCGGCCACCGAGGCGACGTTGACGATGCGGCCATAGCCGCCGGCGATCATGAACGGGGCCACCTCGCGGCAGCAGTAGAACAGGCCGTTGAGGTTGATGTCGATCACCCGCCGCCAGCTGTCGAGCGGGTAGGCGTGGACCGGGGCGGTGGCGCCGGTGATGCCGGCCGAGGCCACCAGGATGTCGATGCGCCCGCCCAGGGCGGCGTTCGAGGCCTGGGCGGCGGCGGCCACGGCGGCCTGGTCGGAGACGTCCAGGGCCACGACGTGGGCGGCCCCGACCTCGGCGGCGGCGGCCTTCAGGCCCTCGGCGT
Organism: Caulobacter sp. GW821-FHT09A05; assembly: GCF_059418465.1. Classification (NCBI taxonomy): domain Bacteria; kingdom Pseudomonadati; phylum Pseudomonadota; class Alphaproteobacteria; order Caulobacterales; family Caulobacteraceae; genus Caulobacter; species Caulobacter sp. GW821-FHT09A05. Next base: position 11,498 of record NZ_JBWKPX010000023.1, on the reverse strand, counting down.
CCAGGTCCCACAGGCAGACCTGGCCGCCCTCGGCGACGATCCGCGCGGCCACGGCCTTGCCCAGGCCCGAGGCCCCGCCGGTGATCACCGCCGCGCGGCCGGAGAAGCGGCCAGGATAGGGATTGGCGTAGGCGCTCACGCGACGTTCGATCCGGCCATGAACACGACTTCCCCCGACGCTGAACATCTTGCCCAGGCGCAAGAAGGCTTGCGGTGGACTTTCACAATATGAGAAACATTCCTACAGAATGGAACCATGAGCGTCAATCGAGCGCGAACCGAACGCGCCCCGGCCACTGCGCCGGGCTGCATTCGCGTCGGCGCCGACGGTCTCCGCTTGAAGTTTGGGAGAAAAACGATGCGACGCGCGCTACTGGCCGGCCTGGCCGTCATCGCCCTGGGCGGCCCGGCCCTGGCCCAGCCGATCGACCGCCACGCCCTGGTCAGCCGCCACGACATCCGGCTGACCAGGGTCGATCCCTCCGCGCCGCTGATGGTCGGCAACGGCCAGATCGGCTTCACGGCCGACATCACCGGCCTGCAGACCTTTCCCGAGGCCTATTCCAAGATCGCGCCGCTGCTGACCGAGGCCCAATGGGCCTGGCACAGCTTTCCCAATCCCAACGGCTACACCTATGCCGACGGGACCACGCCGATCGACGTGCGCGGGACCCAGCAGCCCTACGCCTACATGAAGGACTGGAACGAGGCCGCGACGCGGCCGGCCCTGGCCTGGCTGCGCGAGAACCCCCACCGCTTCTCCCTGGGCCGCGTGGCCCTGGACCTGCGCTCGAAGACGGGCCAGCCGGCGAAGTTCGCCGAGATCACCCAGACCCGGCAGGACCTGGACCTGTGGACCGGCGTCCTGACCAGCCGGTTCGTCTATGACGGCGAGGTGGTGACGGTGCGCACCCGCGTGCATCCGACGCTGGACATGATCATCGTCGACGTCGATTCGGCCCTGGTGGCCCAGGGCCGCCTGGGCCTGTCGGTGAAGTTCCCGGGCGTGTCCAAGGCGCTCAATCCCGATCCGTCCGACTGGTCCAACCCCGGCGGCCACCTGACCAGGGTGACCGGGGAGGGGGCCAAGACCCTGAACCTGGCCCGCCAGATCGACCAGACCCGCTATTTCGCGGCGCTGCAGGCCGACCAGGCGGTCAGCTTCGCGCCCGACGGGCCGCACGGCTTCAAGGTGGCGCCCAAGGCCAGGGGGCGGACCCTGGGCCTGGAGGTCGCCTTCTCCCGCGCCGCCTTGCCGGCCCTGCCGACGCTGGCGACGGCCGACCAGGCGGTGCGCGACCATTGGAAAACCTATTGGACGAAGGGCGCCGCCGTCGACTTCAGCGGCAGCAGCGACCCCCGCGCGGCCGAGCTGGAGCGCCGGGTGGTGCTGTCGCAATACCTGATGGCCCTGAACGCCGCCGGCGAGGTTCCGCCCCAGGAGGAAGGGCTGTTCTCCAACAGCTGGAACGGCAAGTTCCACCTCGAAATGCACCCCTGGCACGCCGCGCATTTCGCCCTGTGGAACAGGCCCGAATATCTGGAGCGCGGCCTGCCCTGGTATCTGGGCCACCTGAAGGACGCCCGGGCCCGCGCGGCCAGCCACGGCCTGAAGGGCGCCTGGTGGCCCAAGATGGTCGGACCCGACGGCGTCGACAGCCCCAGCAAGGTCTCGCCGTTCATCATGTGGCAGCAGCCGCATCCGATCTGGATGTCCGAGCTGGTTTGGCGCGACAAGCCGACCCCGGCCACCCTGGCCCGGTACGGCGAGCTGGTCGAGCAGACCGCCGACCTGCTGGCCAGCTTCCCGCACCGCGACGACAAGGGCCGCTTCGTGCTGGGCCCGCCGCTCATCCCGGCGCAGGAGAACTACGACCCCCTGACCACCTTCAACCCCGCCTTCGAGCTGGAATACTACCGCTGGGGGCTGGAGACGGCCCAGCAGTGGCGGCTGCGCCAAGGCCTGACGCGCAAGCCGGAATGGGACGCGGTGATCAAGGGCCTGGCGCCCCTGGCCGTCAAGGACGGCCTCTATCTGCCCGTCGAGTCGAGGCCCGACTTCTGGGACGTGGCCGCCAGCGCCGACTGCTCGCGCCACGCGGTCGAGGACAAGTGCCTGAACCGCGACCATCCCTCGTTCCTGATGGCCTATGGCCTGCTGCCGGGGAAGGGCGTCGACAAGGAAACCATGCGGCGCACCCTGCGCGCCGTCGAGCGCGACTGGGACCTGCGCCAGACCTGGGGCTGGGACTATCCGATGATGGCCATGACCGCCGCGCGCCTGGGCGAGCCGGACAAGGCGGTCGACTGGCTGTTCTTCGAGGCGAAGAACAACAGGTTCGGCGTCAGCGGCATGACCCCGCGGGTCCACCTGGACGCCCACGCCCAGGCCTTCGTGCCGACCTCGGCCGGGGCGGGCGCACCGGCGGGGGCGCCGGTTGGGCAGGACGGACCGGGCTATTCGCGGGCGGCGGAAACCTATTTCCCCTCCAACGGCGCGCTGCTGGCGGCCGTGGCGATGATGGCGGGCGGCTGGGACGGCTCGACGGGATCGGCGCCGGGCTTTCCCAAGGATGGCAAGTGGAGGGTGCGGGCCGAGGGGTTCAGGCCGCTGCCCTGATCCAGTGAAAAATGGGGTGCGTCAGGCGCTCGGTCGCCCGACCTTGTTCGCCAGTTGGAGGAACACGGAATGAGCCTGCGCCTTCCCCTGGCGGTCCTGCTGGCGGCCGCCGGCGCGGTGGCCGCACCGGCGTCGGCGGGGGTGATCGGCCTGAACAGGTCGGCCGACTCGATCACGGCCACGCGGATCGTCGCCCTGCCCACCAGCGAGCGGCGCGCATGGGCGACCTACTATGGGAAATCGCAGGTCCAGGAGAGCGACGACCGCGCCGCCCTGGCCGCGGAGCTGAAGCCCGGCCAGCCCGCGCCGCCCAAGCCCGCGGGGAGGCATGGCGGACAGGGCGACGGCATGCCGCTGGACCGCGACGCCGCCTGGTACGGCTCGGACGCGGCGCGCCACGTGGCCGACGTCATCGTCAGCTTCCAGACCCCGGCCGGCGGCTGGAGCAAGAACCAGAACCGCGCCGGCGCCTTGCGCCTGCCGGGCCAGCCCTACGCCTCCGACAACAATTCCCGGCGCCTCAGCGAGGACGATTTCGACGAGGCCAGCGATCCGGACTGGGGCTATGTCGGCACGCTGGACAATGGCGCGACGATCACCGAACTGCGCTTCCTGGGCAAGGTGGTCGCCCAGGCGCCGAACGCCGCGGGCAAGCCCTATCGACGGGCCATCGAAAGGGGCGTGCGCTATCTGCTGAACGCCCAGATGCCCAACGGCGGCTGGCCGCAGGTCTGGCCCCTGCAGGGCGGTTATCATGATGCGGTGACGTTCAACGACAACGCCGTCTCCGGGGCCGCCGCCCTTCTGACGGAGGTCTCCGGAGCCGGCGGCGACTTCGCCTTCCTGCCGACCGCAGTGCGCGCCGAAGCGGGCCGCGCGGCCGCGCGGGCCCGCGCCTGCATCCTGGCCGCCCAGATCCGCGTCGACGGCAAGCTGACCGCCTGGGGACAGCAGGCTGACCCCTTCACCCTCGATCCGGTCGCGGGCCGCAATTACGAACCGCCGGCCCTGGCGAGCGGCGAGAGCGCGGACCTGCTGCTTTATCTGATGAGCCTGCCCAAACCGACGCCGGCCGAGGTCGCCGCCGTCCATGCCGGCGTGGCCTGGCTGAAGGGGGTGGCGCTGCGCGACAAGGCGTGGGTCGGCGGCAAGGGCGACCCACGGGGGCGCCGCCTGGTCGACCAGCCCGGCGCCCCGCCGATCTGGTCGCGCTACTACGGCGTCGCCGACCAGAGGCCGGTCTTCGGCGAGCGCGACAAGACCCTGCACGACGACGCCAACGAACTGTCGCTGGAACGCCGCAACGGCTACGCTTGGTTCAGTACGGATCCGCAAAAGGCGATCGACGCCCATGCGGGATGGGCGAAGGCCCACCCCGCGCCTTGAGGTCCTATTTCACCAGCCCGTTCACGTACTCCTCGACGTTGGTGTAGCCGTCGCCGTCGCGATCCCCGGACGCGTCGGACGGATCCCTGGGGTTCAGCTTGCGGGCGGTCTCCCAGGCGTCGGGCATGCCGTCGCCGTCGCTGTCCCGGGGCGCGGCGGTCGAGGACGCGGTGAACCAGCCGCCGACCTCCTTCTGGCTGTTGATGATCTTGCCGGTGCGGTCGCGCACGCTCTTGACGACCCGGGCGTCGATCGGGTCGCGGGCCTTGGAGGCGCCGGCCTTGTCCAGCACCAGGCGATAGGCCACGTCGGCGGGCTGGGTCGCGACCGGGCCGAACGGGAAGGGCTCGGCGACGACGTGCTCGCCCGGCGCGGCGGTGGAGGCCAGGACCAGGCTCGACTGGTCGGCGACCGGCTTGCCGTCCATCCAGTTGCCCGAGACATGGGTCTTGCCGCTCTTGTTGCGGATGTAGAGGGCCAGCGGGCCGCCGGTGTTGGCCCCCTGGATGTAGTAATTGTTGACGAAGTTGGAGCGGGTGTTGGCGTTGGTGTTCAGGTCCTCGCCGGCCGCGAACCGCGAGGCGTTGTCGGGGCGGCCGTAGAACGGGTCCATGGCGTAGCCGCGGCTGACGCCCGGCTCCCAGTTGTAGAAGTCCGTCGTGGCCCCCTGGCCCCAGTTGTAGAAGACGTTGTCGCGGAAATCGAGGACGACGCCCTCGGCGTCGTCCTTGGCGCCGGCGTAGTTGCCGATGCGCGGCATGCGGGCCTCGTGGTGGGCCCACAGATTGTGGTGGAAGCTGTACTTGGCGCCGTAGGAGCCCTGGATCAGGCTGCCGTAGCCGTGCTCGCCCTTCTCGTGGATCGAGTGGTTCAGGCTTTCCGAGATCAGCGACCACTGCACGGTGACGTTGGTCAGGGGCTTGACCTCGGGGGTGACCTTCTGGGTCACCGACAGGCTCTCGTCGATCGACCAGCCCGACGAGATGTGGTCGAGGATGATGTCCGAGCCGCCGCCGATCGAGATCGAATCATATTCCTTGCCGGCCTCGTCGCCGACCCGCGAGCGCAGGTAGCGGACGATCACGTGGTTGGCGTGGATCAGGAACTGGCCGTCGCGCAGGGTGATCCCGTAGCCGGGGGCGGTCTGGCCGGCGATGGTGATGTGGTCGTTGGCGATCTTCAGGTCGCTCTTCAGGCGGATCACGCCGCCCACGTCGAACACCACGATGCGCGGCCCCTCGGCCTCGACCGCGGCCCGCAGCGAGCCGGGGCCGGCGTCGTTCAGATTGGTCACCTTGATTACGCGACCACCGCGACCGCCCTTTGAAAATCGGCCAAAGCCTTCCGCGCCCGGAAAAGCGGTCAAGTCGGATGCGGCGCCCGCGGACGCCGTCGAGGCCGCGAAACTCAAAATAAGTCCAGAAAATACAATGGCTTTCATTTGTCGCATGATTGCAGCCTTGCTCTCACCTAGTTGTCCGGACGCTACAACCTGCGTCAAATTGGTAATACCAGAGTTGCAGACTTTCGTCGGATGTTGCAAGGTATGGAAAGTGGTTCCACATTTTGAGACTTGTGGTTCCAATCAAGACACCGGTGTCAAGCCGGTTTGTACGGGGAGAAACCGCATGATCTCGACCACCCTGAAAACGCGTCTGCTGGCCTCCGGCGCCTCCGCTTTCGCCCTGGCCGTGTCCCTGGCCGGCGCCGCCGTCGCCCAGACCGCGCCCCAGGGCGCGCCGACCGCCGAGGAGGCGTCCCAGGTCGAGGAACTGGTGGTGACCGGCTTCCGCAGCAGCCTCAGCAAGGCGCTGGACGTCAAGCGTGACAGCATCGGCGCGGTGGACGCCATCCTGGCCGAGGACATCGCGGCCTTCCCCGACCAGAACCTGGCCGAAGCCATCCAGCGCCTGCCCGGCGTGACCATCGACCGCGTCGGCGGCGAGGGTCGGCAGATCACGGTGCGCGGCCTGAACGCCGACTTCACCCGCGTGCGCATCAACGGCGTCGACGCGATCGCCACGGGCGGCGGCAACCGCAGCCGCGGCTTCGACTTCAACGTCTTCGCCTCGGAGCTGTTCAACAGCATCACCGTGCGCAAGACCCAGTCGGCCGACACGCCGGAAGGCTCGCTGGGCGCGACGGTCGACCTGCAGACGGGCCGGCCATTCGACTACAAGGGCTTCAAGGCCGCAGCCTCGGCCGAGGGCAGTCTCAACAGCATCACCGACCGCATCCTGCCGCGCGCGGCGGGTCTGCTGAGCTGGGCCAACGAAGACCAGACCTTCGGCGTGCTGGCCTCGGTGGCCTATTCCAAGCGCCAGCCGGTGGCCGAGGGTTTCAACACCACCCGGTGGGCCGGCGGGGACGTGGGGGTGAATGGAAGGCCCGCCGCCGACGACTTCGCTAGTTGCTCGGCCTGCACCACGCCGGAACAACTCGCGCAAGTGCAGAAGGCTTTCTATCCGCGGATCCCGCGCTATACCGCCTCGAAGATCGACTCCGAGCGTTTGGGCATCACGTTCTCGACGCAATGGCAGCCCTCCGACAAGACCCGCTTTGACCTGGACGTCCTGTATTCGGACCTCGACCAGTTCACCGAGAGCCCCAACCTCGAGGCCATCTCGTTCAGCCGCCCCAACGCGGCCGGCATCGGCAGCACCATCGTCCGCGACTATGCGATCAACGACCGCAACACCTTCACCTACGGCGTGTTCGACAATGTCGACGTGCGCTCGGAGAACGGCACCCAGCGCGACCACACCAAGTTCACTCAGGTGACCCTGGCGGGCAAGCACGACTTCACCGACCGTCTGCGGGTCAAGGGGAAGATCGGCGTCGCCAACTCGGCCTATTCGATGCCCGAGCAGATCTCGTTCCAGCTCGATCGCAACGACGTCGACGGCTACACCTATGACGCCCGGGCCAACGACCGCACGCCGATCATCAACTATGGCTTCGACGTCACCAATCCTGCCCTGTTCACCCTGACCGAGATGCGTTCGCGCGAGAGCACGGCATTGAACATCGTGCGCACCGCGACCGGCGACGTCGAGTACGACGTCGATGAATACCTGACCCTGCGCGCCGGCCTCAACGCCCAGCAGTATGTGGTCAAGTATCGCGACAAGAGCCGCAACCAGATCCTGACTGGCGGGCGCCAGATCGTCGGCGTCGGCGCCTTCTCCAAGGTCGTCAAGTTCGGCCGCGACTTCCCGTTCCCCGGCGGCGACCGCTCCTACGTGGTGGCCGACATCGACAAGGCGGTGGCCTACACCAACCTGCTCAGCTATCCGCTAATCGTCCAGCCGGGCGACACGCGCGACGTGGCCGAGGACGACATCAGCGGCTTTGGCCAAGCGATCGTCAACGCCACCGTCATGGGCGGTATGCCCCTGCGCGCCGACTTCGGGGCCCGTGTCGCCAACACCAAGGTCGTGTCCAAGGGCTTCGTCAACACCGAGTACCTCACCGCCAAGAACGACTACACCGACGTGCTGCCGTCGATGAACCTGTCGCTGGAGCCGGTGGACGGCGTGATGCTGCGCCTGGGCGTCGCCAAGGTCATGGCCCGTCCCACCCTGGGCAGCCTGACCCCGGGCGGTTCGGTCAGCGCCCCCACCCAAACGGTCAATTTCGGCAATCCCGACCTGGAGCCGTTCCGCGCCACCAACTACGATCTCGCCGCCGAATGGTACTTCGCACCGGAGTCGCTGATCTCGGTGGCGTTCTTCTACAAGAAGATCGACAGCTTCATCGCCAGCAAGACCACGGAGGCCGTCTACAGTTCGTTGAACCTGCCGGCCAGCCTGCTCACCAGCGCCGGTGTGTCGGTCAATGACATCTTCACCGTCACCAGCCCCTACAACGGCACCGGCGGCACCCTCAAGGGTGTCGAGCTGCAGTATCAGCAGCCCTTCACCTTCCTGCCGGAGATGTTCAAGGGCTTCGGCTTCATCGGCAACTTCACCTATGTCGACTCCAACGTGAACTATGGCACCGAGGCCGCGCCCAACTTCAACAAGCTGACCGGCCAATCGAAGACCACCTCGAACGCCACGCTGTACTACGAGCGCGACAAGTTCAGCGCCCGCGTCTCGGCCGCCAAGCGTTCAGGCTTCCTGACCGGCTATCCGGGCTCGAACGGCAACAGCGAGCACGGCACCCACGGCAGCACGTTCTACGATTTCTCGACCAGCTATAAGGTCCGCGACAACCTCACGGTCACGCTGGAAGGCATCAACCTGTCCGACGAATACACCGACGCCTATGTCGATGTGGCCGATCGGGTCAGCGACTATCGCCACACCGGACGCGAGATCCTGCTCGGCGTCCGCTGGACCTACTGAGGAAGTTCTTCCCCCCCCACTTCCTCGCTTTGGCCTGGAGCGGATTGTCCTCCGCTCCAGGTCCTTTTCATTCGGCCAAGTCATTCGGGAGCAGCTTCATGTCGAACGCGACGATCTCGGCCCATCGCCGCCAGTTCCTGGGCGGCGGCGCCCTGGCCCTGGCGGGCGCCCTGGCCGCGCCGGGGCAGGCGCTGAGCCAGGCCGCCCCGGCCGCGCCCTCCGGCGCCGAGCCGCCCCGCGACTGGATCGACCCCAGGACCGGCCATCGCATCGTGCGGCTGTCCAACGCGCCGGGCACGCAGAACCTCTACTTCCACCAGAACGGCTACACGCCGCAGGGCGACAAGCTGGTGCTCAAGAGCGCCGGCGGCATCTGGCTGTGCGACCTGAAGACCTTCAAGCTGACGCTGCTGGTCAAGGGGCCCGACGCCGACCTGCTGTTCACCACCCGCCACTCGCGCGACGTGCTCTATTCGGTCACCGCGCCCAGGATGGCGGACGGAAGCGAGGGCCTGGCCACGGACCGGCCCAAGACCATCTACGCCATCGACGTCGATACGAAGAAGATCCGCGAGATCGCCCAGATCCCGGCCGGGGCGATCAATTCGATCAACGCCGACGGGACCCTGCTGCTGGGCTCGGTGGCCTATGGCGCCAAGCCGCTGCAGCCCAAGACCGAGGACGACCGCAAGCGCTTCGGCCAGGCCGAGTACGCGGCCCTGGGGCCGGACGGCAAGCCGCTGTCCTTCGCCAAGGCCAAGGGCGTGCGGATGACCGAACGCTTCGAGACCGACGTCCCGGCCGAGATCTTCACCATCGACCTGAAGACCGGCGCCCGCACGGTGATCCACAAGTCCGTCCGCTGGCTGGGCCACGCCCAGTTCTCGCCGACCGATCCCGCCCTGGTGATGTTCTGCCACGAGGGGCCCTGGCACCGGGTCGACCGCATCTGGACCATCCGCGCCGACGGCACGGGCCTGACCAAGATCCACACCCGGACCATGAACTTCGAGATCGCCGGCCACGAGTTCTTCTCGGCCGACGGCAAGTGGATCTGGTACGACCTGCAGACCCCGCGCGGCCAGGTGTTCTGGATCGCCGGCCACGAGATCGCCACCGGCAGGAAGCGGTATCACCGGGTCGAGCAGAACGAGTGGTCGGTGCACTACAACGTCGCGCCGGACGGCAAGCTGTTCGCCGGCGACGGCGGCGACGAGGACATGGTCGCCCACGCCAAGGACGGCAAATGGCTCTACGCCTTCCGTCCCGAGCAGATCCGCGACGCGGCGACGCAATACTATACCGACGACCTGATCACCGTGGACAAGATGGCCAGCGAGAAGCTGGTCGACATGTCGGCCCACGACTATCGCCTCGAGCCGAACCTGACCTTCACGCCCGACCAGAAGTGGATCGTCTTCACGTCCAACATGCACGGCGCCAACCACGTCTATGCGGTGGAGGTCGCCAAGGCCTGACCCGCTTCCAGCGTCACCGCGGCGAGGCCCCCTCCGGCCCTCTGGGCCACCTCCCCCAAAGGGGGAGGATCTCGTCCGCGCCAGATGCTCCCCCTTTGGGGGAGCTGTCGCGGAGCGACTGAGGGGGCTTCCCGGGTGTCAGGCAGCGGGCGAGCCCCGGCGCCAGGCTCGCCATCAAGGCTTCAAGGCTTCAAGGCGTGGTCCGCCGCCGCGGGCGGGAGTTCACCTGGACCGAGAATGCCTGGCGGTAGCGATCTGAAGGCTTTTTCTGGCCTTGCGCCCGGGACGGATTTCGCCCCAGGGCATTCGCAAGCCTGCTTCCTGCCCGCCATGCTAGTCTCCCAACCTCATTCACGCGGAGTGCAGCGATGCGGCGCAGAACAGCAATGGGGCTCCTGGCCGGCGCGCCGGCGATCGGAACCTTGCTCGGCGGCGCCGCATCGGCGCGTTCGCCCACGGCCCGCAAGACGCCCGTCCGCACGATGTTGGACATGACGTTCCCCGAATTCGAAGCGGCGATGGCGAAAACCGACGTTTGTCTGGTGCCTGTGGGCGCCATTGAGGCCCACGGACCCCATCTGCCGCTCGGGGCGGACGCGCTTGGCGCCGTGGACCAGCTAGGCGACGTCCAGGCCTACCTCCAAGGCGGCGGCTTTCGGAGCATCATCGGACCTCCCCTCAACATCGGCATCACGAACGAAGCCTCCGATGAGCAACGCGACGGCACCTACATCTACCCAGGCAGCCTGACCGTCAGCTCAGCGACCTTCATCGCCCTTTATGTCGATCTGCTGCGCTCGTTGAACGTGAACGGCTTCAGGCGTGTCTTCCTCTACAGCGGCCACCTTGGCGGCAGGCATCTGACCGCCATGGGCAAGGCGGCGGTCCAGGCTACCCGGGAGATCGGCGATCTTGACGCCTATGCGCTCATTGACAGCGAGCGACTGACGAGGCTGGATCTTACGCTCGGCCCGAACATCCTGCCGATCGTCGATGGGCTCAACTTCGCGATGCTGAAGGGCCTATTGGGTGGCTCCGAACCGGCCTTCACGACACATGCCGACGGTTGGGAAACCAGCCTTATGCTGCACTATCGGCCCGACCTGGTCCGTGACGGATACGCCAACCTGCCGCAATCTCCTTCCTTGCCATTCCTCAAGGCCGGGGAGGCGAGTGATCGCACCCTCAATCCCAGCGGCATCGGCGGCTTCCCCACAAGCACCGCCACGGCGGCGGTGGGGCGCCGAATTGCCGACTATCGCACCAAGCGTATCGGCGATGCGGTGCTTGGAGTGTTGCGTTCGGGGTGATCACCGCCTAGCGGCCATGTCGAACGGGCGCTCGGGTAGCAGGGGCTTGTGCGCCAGCGTCCGACATCCGCCCCGGTTAAACGATCGGCAGGTCCGCTTCCGGCGCGTCGGTAGCGGTGTACCCCCCCCCGTCATTTCAGGGCGGGAATGACGGCGGCTATGGGGATGGACGCCGCCCAATCCCCGTCGCCGGCGCTACGAACTCCAACCCTTTCAACGCCCTGAAGAAAAAGCAGCGTCACGAACGCGCCAGTCCTCAAACCGCCCGCACAATGGAACCTGTCTCCATCGCGGGGGAGGGCTCTTGGTACCGGCCCAAGCAGGCGATGGGGATGGAACCGAGCGGGGCCGCCTG
>NZ_JBWKPX010000022.1:0-80013 GCF_059418465.1 Caulobacter sp. GW821-FHT09A05 | reverse complement strand
GCCGTGGGGCGTGGCGCGACCGGCGGCGCGAAGGTGGGGCGCGCGGGGGCGGTCGCCGCGGGCGGCATATAGGCGGCCGGCGCGGGTCGCGCGCCGTAACCGGCCCAGGCGGCGAGCGGGGCGGGTTGGGCTGGCGCGGACGGGGCGGCGGCGACCGGGTCGCTCGAAGCCTGGCGCTTGTTGGCCCAGCTGAGCATCGGGCCGTCGTAGCGGGCGGCGGCGGTCGCGGTGGCGGTCTGGCGAGGCGTGGTCGGGCCGTAGCGGCTCTCACGCACGCCCTCGGCATGGGCCGGGGCGGCGACGCAGAACAGCACGGGCAGGAGCAGGGCGAGACGCATGAACCGGTCCGACAGAGCGCGGGATCGGCCTGATTGATAGGTGTGGGGACTTAATCTTGGCCTAACGCGGCCTGGTTTCGCCGAAAGATTGCAGCGTTGTGTCGTATTTTCGACTCGGGCCCGCGAGGTCAGCGGCCGCGCCACCAGGCCAGCAGGCGGCGCTCGGCCAGGCTGAGCAGCCCGTGCAAGGCCACGCCCAGGACCGCCAGGACCGCCAGGGCGGCGAACACCCGCGCGGTCTGCAGGCGGTTCGAGGCCTCCAGGATCCGCCAGGCCAGGCCCTGGTTTCCGCCGGAGCCGGCCACGAACTCGGCGACCACCGCCCCGACCACGGCCAGGCCGGCGGCGACCTTGTGGCCTTCCAGCAGGGCGGGCACGGCCGAAGGCAGGCGCAGCCGCCACAGCCGCTGGGCGCGGCGGGCGCCGTAGAGGTCGAACAGGCGGGCCAGGTCCGGATCGACCGCCTTGAGGCCGGTCAGGGCGCCCGAGAAGATCGGGAAGAAGGCGGCCACGGCCGCCAGGGCGACGACCGCGCGCTGCGGGTGCTCGATCCCCGCCCAGATGGTCATCAGCGGCCCGATGGCCACAAGGGGCGTAACCTGCAGGGTGACGGCGACCGGGCGCACGGCGTCCTCGACGGTCGGGTTCAGGCTGACCGCCAAGGCCAGGCCGCAGGCCAGGACGCTGGCCAGGGCCAGCCCGACCAGGGCGGTCGACAGGGTGGTCCCGGCGCTGGCCAGCAGCAGCGGCCAGCCCTCGGCCAGGGCCCTCCCGATCGCCGAGGGGGCGGGCAGAAGGTAGACGGGGACGGCCAGGACCCGGCAGGCCGCTTCCCAGGCGGCCAGGAGGATGGCGATCAGGATCAAGGGGGCGAGCAGGCGCATCAGGTCCTCCCCCACAGAGGGAGGGCCTGTTGAGGCGACGAGGTCATGCCGCTGCTCCAACACCCGTCGCCAGCAGCCGCGACACCGCCTCCGCCGTCTCGCGGAACGCCGCCGTGGCGCGGAAGTCCGGCGGCCGGATCACCGGCCCCGCGACCGCCACCTCGCCGGCGACGCGGCCTGGCCCGGCGCTCATCACCACCACCCGGCCCGCCATGTAGACGGCCTCCTCGACATTGTGGGTGACGAAGACCACGGCCGGCGCCAGTTCGGCCGCCAGGACCAGGACGTCGTCGGCCAGGGCTCGGCGGGTGATCTCGTCCAGGGCCGCGAACGGCTCGTCCAGCAGCAGCAGGCGAGGGCGGGTGACCAGGGCGCGGGCCAGGGCGGCGCGCATGGCCATGCCGCCGGACAGCTGGGCGGGGCGGGCGTTCTCGGCCCCCTTCAGCCCGACCCGGGCCAGGGCGTCCACGGCCCGCGCGCGAGCCTCGGCTTTCGGCGTCCCCGCCAGCTCCAAGGGCAGGGCGACGTTGGCGGCGGCACTCATCCACGGCGCGAGGGTGGGGGCCTGAAAGACCACCGAGGTCTCGCCCTTGCCCGTGGCGCGGGTCACGGTCCCGCGCGTCGGCGGCTCGAGCCCCGCCAGCAGCCGCAGGGCGGTGGACTTGCCGCAGCCCGACGGCCCGACCAGGGCGACGATCTGGCCGGGCGCGAGGGCCAGGTCGACCGGTCCCAGGGCCCGGCCGCGGGCGTAGTCGACCTCGACGCCGGAAAGGCTGGCGATCACGCGAGCCCCCTCCGGCCCTTCGGGCCGCCTCTCCCAGAGGGGGAGGATCTGGACGGCGCGGATGCTCCCCCTCTGGGGGAGCTGTCGGCGAAGCCGACTGAGGGGGTCCTCGCGGCGGTCACTTCGGCAGGAAGTCCAGCGTGTAGGCGCTCTTGTAGTCCATGTCCTTGGGATAGACGCCCTGTTCGGAGGCCACCTTGAAGAACTCGGCCCAGCGGGTGTCGTCCATCCGGCCCACGCCCTGGCGCGGCACGATGCCATAGGACCGCATCTTCTCGCGGGCCTGGTCCAGGACGTCCTGGGTCATTTCCGGATTGTCCTTGAGGATCAGGGCGTCGCCCGGCTTGGGATCGCCGTAGAGATAGCTGGTCCAGCCGGCGGCCGTGGCCTCGACGAAGGCCTTCACCGCCGTCGGGTTCCGGGCGATCAGGGCGTCGGGGACCAGGGCGAACGAGGCGTAGGCCGGATAGCCGTCGTCGGCCAGCAGGAAGACCTTCGGGGTGATCTTGCCCTCCTTCTCGATCAGGTAGGGCTCCGAGGTCACATAGCCTTGCTGGACCACGCGCTTGTCGGCCAGGAACGGCGCGGCCGAATAGTTGTACTTGCGCACCTGGTCGTCGGTGAAGCCGTGCTTGGCCTTCAGCCATACCCAGAAGGCGGTGATCGAGGCGTCCGACAGCAGGATCGGATGACCCTTCATGTCGGCGATGGCGTTGATGCCCTGGCCGTCATGGGCGATCAGCACCTGGGGGTCCTTGTCCATGAAGGCGGCGACGGCTTTGACCGGGACCTTCTCCTTGGCCAGGTTCAGGACGATGAAGCTGTTGGAGCCGACCCCGACGTCGACGGCGCCGGTGGCCAGCAACTGGGGCACGTTCACGCCGGGGCCGCCCTGGATCAGGGTCACGTCCAGGCCGCGCTTCTGGTATTCGCCCGTCGCCAGCGCCTGGTAGTAGCCGCCCAGCTCGGCCTCGCCCTTCCAGTCGGTGGCGAGCTTCAGGGCGGTGCGCCCGGGAGCCTCGGCGGCCTCCTTCTTGGCCGGAGAGCAGGCGGCCAGGGCGGCGCAGACAGCCATGGCGGCCAGGCGCAGGATCTTCATCGTCGTCTCCCCGAAATGCGGGGGTGAAGGTAGTGGGGGACGTCGCGCGCGTGAACCCCCTCAGTCGCTCCGCGACAGCTCCCCCGAGGGGCGGGGCTATCGCATTTGCGCAAACGGCCCGAAGGGCCGCTGAGGGACTCTATCGCCGCGCCAGCCAGCGGTTGACCTTGGCGTACAGCACCTCGCGCTGCACGGGCTTGGCCAGGTGGTCGACCATGCCGGCGGCGTAGCAGCGTTCGACCTGCTGGGGCAGGGCGTCGGCGCTCATGGCGATGATCGGCACCTCGCCGACCCCGCCATCGAGGGCGCGGATGGCCCGGGTGGCGGCCAGGCCGTCCATCTGGGGCATGTGGATGTCCATCAGGATGATGTCGAAGCCGCCGCGCGCCGCCTTGGCCACCGCCTGCTCGCCGTTGTCGGCGGTCTCGACCTGGCAGCCGACCAGGTTCAGCAGGGCCGCGCCGATCTCGCGGTTCATCGGGTGGTCGTCAACCAGCAGGACGCGGGCCGCGCCGGGGGCGGCGGCCGGCCGCGGCTCGCCGGCGTCATAGGCCTCCACCTGGGGCGCCTGCAGCTCCAGCCAGAAGGCCGAGCCATGGCCCGGGGCGCTGTCGAAGCCGATCCTGCCGCCCATCAGCTCGACCAGCGCCTTGCTGATCGCCAGGCCCAGGCCCGCGCCGCCATACGGCCGGCTGGCCGAGCTGTCGACCTGGCTGAAGCGCTGGAACAGCCGGCCCTGGCGCTCGACCGCGATGCCGACACCGGTGTCGATGACTTCGAATTTCAGCCGGTCCTCGATCTCGCCGGGCTCGACGGTCAGGCAGGCGCGGATCCTCCCGGCCTCGGTGAACTTCACCGCGTTGTTCAGCAGGTTCAGCAGCACCTGGCGCAGCCGCAGGCCGTCCAGGTCGTGCAGCCCGCCGACCGGATCGATGACCTCGACCTCGAGGGCCAACCCCTTGTTCTCGGCCTCGGGACGGATGATGCCGACCGCGTCGTGCAGCACCGCCGCCGCCGAGGTCGGCTGGAACAGCAGCTCCACCTGGCCCGCCTCGACCCGCGAGAAGTCGAGGATGTCGTTGACGACGGCCAGCAGGGCCGTGCCGGCGCTGTCGATCAGGGCCAATTGGCGGCGGGCGTCGGCCGGCAGGTCCTGGCGCTCGACCAGCAGCTGGGAGAAGCCCAGCATGCTGTTCAGCGGCGTGCGGATCTCGTGGCTCATGGTGGCCAGGAACTCGGTCTTGGCCTCGTTGGCGGCCAGGGCCCGGGCCCGGGCGGCGCGGGTCAGCTGCTCGCGACGCACCAGCAGGCGGCGCAGGCGCTCCTGCTGGGCCAGGGCCAGGCCGGTGGCCAGGCTGGTGACGAACAATACGCCGACGAACACCTGGACCAGCCGGTTCTGGTGGGCCTGGGACCAGTCGGTCTGGATCTGCGAGTTCCACAGGCCGTGGACGGTCAGCGGGATGGCCACGCAGGCGACGATCAGCGAGGCCTGGGCCGCCCCGCGCGGGCCCAGGCGGAAGGCGGTCAGCAGGGCGACCGGGAAGAGCACGAACGGCGCGGGCAGGCCCTTGCCGTGGAACACCAGCGCCGACAAGGCGGCCGCCAGCAGGCCCAGGCCCAGCTGCTCCAGCAGGGGACGCTGGAAGGCGCGGCGATGCTCGCCGTCCATCAGGACCAGCACGGCGGGCAGCACGATCGCCATGCCCAGCACCCCGCGCACGAACCAGTCGGCCAGCACGATCACGAAGGGCAGGCCGTCGGCCAGGGCCAGCACGGCCGCGGCGGCGACGGCCATGGCCAGGGTGATCGGCGCGGTCAGGGTGGTCAGCAGGGCCAGCTGCCGCATGGTCCGCACGCGTGGGGGGCCGAAGAAGCGCTTGACCACCCACCAGACCAGCAGGGCCTCGCCCACGTCGACCAGGGTGTAGAGGATCGCGCGGCCGGGGCTGTCGCCGGCCATCAGGTCGATGGCCAGGTGGCAGACCGCGGCGACGACCGTCAGGATCACGCGGCGGCGGGGGTTCAGCACCAGCAGGCCGCCGGCCAGCAGGGCGTTCGTCGGCCACAGGGTCGCGATGCCGAGCGCGTTGCGGGTCAGGAAGTCGCTGAACGCCTGGCTGGCCAGCAACGCCACGGCCAGGACGAACAGGATGCGATCCTGCCGCCGCTGTTCCTGATGGGCGACGTTAGCCTGCATGGGTGTTCCCGTTCCCCGGACGGGAGAAATACGCGAACCGGGCCTTTACGGTTCTTCGATTGGCGGCGCTGTGACGGTTTGCCGCATCCTGGGGTGCAGGGCAATCACGTCAGGGTTGCGCTTCGTCCTTCCGCAGGACTTCTCGCCGTCGCCAGGCGTCGATCCGCGTCATCAGCGGCGTGGCGGTGACGCCGTGGACCAGGATCGAGCAGAGCACGACGAAGCCGGTGATCGCCCAGAGCCGGTCCCAGCGGTGGAAGTCGCCGTGGTTGAGGCCATAGGCCAGGTAGTAGAACGACCCGATGCCGCGGATGCCGAAGAAGGCCACGACCGCGCGCTCGCGCATCGAGTGGGGCGCGCCGATCAGGCCGATCCAGCCGGCCAGCGGGCGGATGATGAAGACCAGGGCCAGGCCGAACGCCACCTCCTTCCAGGTCAGGGAGTCCAGCAGCCCACCGGCCACCGCCCCGCCCAGCAGGACCAGCACCAGCATCATCAGCAGCCGTTCCACCTGCTCGGCGAAGTCGTGCATCGCCTCGTGGAAGGCGTGATCGCGCTCGGTCTCCCTCAGGGCCAGGGCGGCGACGAACACGGCCAGGAAGCCGTAGCCGTGGGCGGCCTCGGCCACGCCGTAGGCCACCAGGGTCGCGCCCAGGGCCACCAGGCCGTCGCCTGTGCCGGAGATCCGGGCGTGGGGCGCCTTGAACGTGGCCCAGCCCAGCGCCCGGCCGACCACCCAGCCGACCCCGGCGCCGGCCGCCACGCGCCACAGCACGTCGACGGCCAGCCAGTGGGTCAGCAGGGGCGCGCCGACCGCCCCCTGGGCCAGGGCGATGGCCACGGCCAGATGCACGAACGGGAAGGCGAAGCCGTCGTTGAGGCCGGCCTCGGAGGTCAGGGCGAACCGGGCCTCGCCGTCCTCGCCCGACCTCGGCGGCCCGACCTGGACGTCGGAGGCCAGCACCGGATCGGTGGGCGCCAGGGCGCCGCCCAGCAGCAAGGCCGCGGCCAGGGGCAGGCCCAGGCCCTGCACGCCCATCAGCGTCACCGCCAGGATGCTGAGCGGCATGGTGACGGCGATCAGTCGCCAGGACGATTCCCAGCGCCGCCAACCGATCCGCCGGTCGATCTTCAGCCCCGCGCCCATCAGCGAGACGATCACCACGATCTCGGTCATCCGCTCGGTCAGGGTCGAGAACCGCAAGGGATCGGAGCGGAAGGGCAGGGCGCCGCCATGGAACACCACCACCCCGATCAGCACGCAGAGGATGGCCAGGGACAGCGGCAGGCGGCTGAGCGCCATCGGCAGCCAGGCGACCAGCAGCACGACGATTCCCAGGCCCAGCAGGAACAGCAGGTAAGGGTCGAACATCCGTCCGTAACGCATGGACGGCCCGACCGGGGCCACCCGAACCCGGCGTCGCGGTCGGGCGTTATGACCCCGGATCTTAAGGTCCGGGAGCTGGGAGTGTCATGGACAAGCTGTTCGCCAAATTCGCCAACGCCACCGCGCGCATCACCGGCAGCCCGCCGGCCTTCCTCGTCTGCGTGCTGGTGGTCCTCGCCTGGGCGGCCAGCGGGCCGATCTTCAAGTTCTCCGAGACCTGGCAACTGGTGATCAACACCGGCACCACGATCATCACCTTCCTGATGGTGTTCCTGATCCAGAACACCCAGAACCGCGACGGCGCGGCGGTCCAGACCAAGCTCGACGAGCTGATCCTGACCTCCGCGGCCGAGAACGACTTCATGGGCATCGAGAAGCTGACCGAGAAGGAGCTGGCGGCCATGCACGCCCGCTGCGTCGAGCACGCCAAGGTCGCCCAGGAACGGGTCGACAAGGTGGCCGCCGTGCGCGAGTCGCGTAGGAACGCGAAGGCGGCGCCGAGGACCAAGCGCGCCCCGGCCAAGCGACCGCCGGCCAGGAACGCGCCAGCGCGGCGGGTGAAGACGTCGTAGCGTCCGCCGGGGCCCTCAAAGCTTACTTCTTCTCCAGCAGCAGCTGGCCCTGTTTCTTGACCTGGCCGGTGATCTTGCCGGCGATCACGCCCAGCAGGCCGGGCAGGACGATGTCCATCCGCACCGACTGGTCGAACACGGTCAGCACGCCGGAGATCGGCTGGCCCATGGCCTGGGCCGAAAAGGTCAGGGCGTCGCCCGCCCAGGCCTTCTGGACGTCCTTGACCATGCCGCCCGTCTGGCTGAGCAGCTGGCCGAACCCTTCCTCGATGCGGCGGCGCGCCTCGGCGGCGCCTAGCTGGTGGGGAATGGTGATGGTGACCGGCTTGCTCATGCGCGTGGCGCTCCTTGTCCATGGGCGTAACGCCCGCACGGGACATATGGGGTTGAGCAGTCCTTGTCCCTACGTCCGGACCTGACGTATCGAGGACCGAAGGTCCGGTCATCCACGGAGGACGCCATGACCGACATCGCCATGCCCAGCCTGTTCCAGCCCCAGCCCCACTCGGCCCGCTTCACGCGTCCCGGTCGTCCCGGCGGGGTGCTCGGCGCGCTGAACTACGCCGGCGTGCTGCTGGTCTGGGGCGCTCTGTTCCTGGTGCGGCCCGGCCTGGCGATGCAGGTGTTCCGCGAGCGCCGCGCCGACTCGCCGATCCGCCGTCGCCTCTAGCCAAACTCCGCTGACGGTGGGATGGCAGGGACATGCAGCGCACCGTCTCGATCGCCCATGTCAGCCATCGCCTGAAGGCCCCGTTCCGCATCTCGCGCGGGGTCAAGACCGCCGCCGAGGTGGTGGTGGTCGAGGTCGTCGAGGGCGAACGGATCGGGCGCGGCGAGAGCGTGCCCTATGCGCGCTATGGCGAGACGGTCGACAGCGTGGTCACCCAGCTCCAGCCCGCCGCCCAGGCCCTGCGCGAGGGCGCGCGGCCGCACGACGCCCTGGCCTTGCTGACGCCCGGCGCGGCGCGCAACGCCCTGGACTGCGCCCTCTGGGACCTGCGGGCCAAGCGCGAGGGACTGAGCGTCGAGGCCCTGACCGCCCTGCGCGCGCCCGACGACCTGGTCACCGCCGTGACCGTCAGCCTGGACAGCCCCGAGGCCATGGGCGCGGCCGCCCGGGCCGTGGCCGCCGCGCCGCTGATCAAGGTCAAGCTGTCGGCCGAGGATCCCGCCGCCCGGCTGCTGGCCGTGGCCAGGGCCGCGCCGGACGCCCGGCTGATCGTCGATCCCAACGAGGGCTGGGACTTCGCCATCCTGGACGGCCTCAAGCCGGTGCTGTCGGACCTGAACATCGCCCTGGTCGAGCAGCCCCTGCCGGCCGGCGAGGACCAGGCGCTGGAAGGCTATGACCCGCCGTACCCGATCTGCGCCGACGAGTCGGTGCACACCGCGGAAGACCTGGCGGGACTCAAGGGCCGCTATCGCGCCGTGAACCTCAAGCTCGACAAGGCCGGCGGCCTGTCCGAAGCCCTGCTGATGCTGGAGGAGGCCCGCAACCACGGCTTCACGCTGATGGTCGGCTGCATGGTCGCCTCGTCATTGGCCATCGCCCCCGCCTTGCACCTGGCGGGCTCGTGCGCCTTCGCCGATCTGGACGGGCCGTGGTGGCTGGCGCAGGACCATCCCGGCGGCTGCCGGGTGGCGGACGGGCGGATGACGCGACCGGCGCAGGGCTTCTGGGGTGACGGCGTGACGGCAACCGGCCTGTGGCTCTGAGCCCGAGTCGTGATGGCGCGCGACGGAGCGAACCCAGACTGTACTTTCGCGCGCATCGATGTAACTCTTGATTGAATAATCAGGGAGGTGTCGTCATGCGTAAGCGTTCCGTGGCTTTGGCGGTCGTGGCCGCCTCCATCCTGCTCACGCCCCAGGCGTTGATCCCCAAGGCCCAGGCCTTCGGCACCATCCGCAGCCTTGGCCAGAACGCCGAACACGAGCGCATCACGCGCAGCGGCCTGGCCACGTTCGGCTTCGGACCGGACTCGCTGGACCAGCTGGCCGGCAAGAACGGCACCTGGGGGGCAGTGGGCGCGCCCGACAATCCAACGCGGGGCCTGATGAGCAGCAAGTCCGCCCATTGCGACGGCGGCGACTTCTTCGCCCCCGGCGCCTATCCGCAAAGCGCCGCCACCGCCCAGAGCATCCTGACCTCGTGCCGGACCTACATCTACAACAACATCAACGCCGCGGTGACCGACGCCGCCGGCCTGGTGAAGCCGAACCTGCAGCTGGACAGCACCAGCATCTTCGGCGGCTGCACGTTCAACGGCGTCAAGGGCCGGGCCAAGTGCAACGTGTTCGAGGACATGGGCATGGCCTTCCACGCCGCCCAGGACTTCTATTCGCACAGCAACTGGATCGACACGCCGCGCGCCACGCCGTCGATCGCCAATCCCCAGGGCCTGAACCACGCCGCGCCCGCCCCGTGGCTGTCGCCGGCCGGCGCGACGTTCCCGTCCGGCCTGATCAGCGGCTGCTACGACGGCTTCCCGGAGGCGCTCTACTGCGGCGGGCGGATCAAGCATGCGGTGCTCAACAAGGACACCACCGGCACCGCGCGCGGCCTGCCGGCCTACAACCGGGCCATGGACGTCGCCGCCCAGGACACCCGGGCCAAGTGGGCCTATTTCGAAAGCCGCCTGGTCGCCGTCTACGGCGCGCCGCGCGGGAACAAGATGATCTGCGTGCTGAAGCGGGACAATCCGGGCAGCTGCTAGGCGATCCGCCGGAGCGATGAAGACGGCGTCCAGAGCGGATCGGTTGAACGCTCCGGACGCCTGGGCGGACGAAAGAGGGCGAACGAAAGAAGGAAGCGCGTCGTCGGACGCGGTTCCTCCGCCGCGCGACTTGCTCTAGGTCGTTGGCGAGCGTTCCCCCCGAGGTTTCCATGCCCTTCGACACGCCGCCCGCCCTTGAAGCACCCTATGTCGAACAGGTGATCGTCACCGCCGCCCGCCTGCCGCCGGCCGCGGCCGAGGCGGCGTTCTCCGCCGTCCATCTGGGCGAAGGCGACCTGGCGAAGACCCAGCGGGTGGACGAGGCGGTGGGCCAGACGCCGGGCATGTCGCTGTTTCGCCGTACCTCCAGCCTGTCGGCCAATCCGACCACCCAGGGGATCAGCCTGCGGGCCATCGCGCCGTCCGGCGCGGGGCGGACCCTGGTCACCCTGGACGGCGTGCCGCTGAACGACCCGTTCGGCGGCTGGGTGATCTGGTCACAGCTGGCTCCGGAGTCCCTGTCCGGGATCGACATCGTGCGCGGCGCGGGGGCGGGACCCTACGGCGCCGGCGCCCTGACCGGCGTCATCGGGCTGAAGGAACGCGACGCCGGCATCGCCAGCGACGTCTCGATCGGTGAGCTGGGCTCCCAGCGCGCCTCCGCCGCGGCCACCTCGACCTTCGGGCGGTTCGAGTTCACCGGGGCGGCCTTCTACGACAAGTCCGACGGCTACGTGCCGGTGCGTGGCGACGCGCGCGGCGCGGCCGACACCCGGACCGACCTGGAGGCCAAGAGCCTTTCCGGCCGGATCGACATGGCCACGGGCCTGGGCCTGCTGTCGCTGCGCGGTGGCTTCTTCGAGGAGGATCGTGGGGCGGGACTGGCCGGCGCGCGGGCTAACGCCTCGGGCAATGTGTTCAGCGCCACCCTGGTGCGCGCCCCGCGCGGCGCGGCCCTGGGCTGGAAGCTGCAAGCCTGGCGGCGGACCAGCGACCTGTTCAACCGCTCGGTCGCCGTGGCCGCCGACCGCTCGTCGACCACGCCGGCCAACAGCCAGGACAAGACGCCGGCCACCGGCTGGGGCCTGAACGGCGCCCTGCGCCGCAAGGTCGGCGGGCTGGAGTGGGAACTGGGCGCCGACGCCCGCCTGAACGACGGCGAGGAGCGCGAGCGCTACGCCTATTCCGGCGGAACCTATACCCGCAACCGCGTGGCGGGCGGCAAGACCTCGGTGGTCGGCGCCTATGTCGACGGCTCGTGGACGACCGGTCCCTGGCTGGTGGCCGGCGGCCTGCGGCTGGACCGCTGGGAGACCCGCGACGGCTTCCGGATCGAGCGCAACGCCCTGACCGGGGCCGTGCTGCTGGACCAGCGCCCGGCCGATCGTGACGGCGAGGTGGTCAGCGGCCGCCTGGGCGTGACCCGCGACCTGGGCCGCGGGACGACCGCCCGCCTGGCCGGCTATACGGGCTTTCGCCCCGCCAGCCTCAACGAACTCTATCGTCCGTTCCGGGTGGGCAACGACGTCACCGAGGCCAATGCGGCGTTGAAGCCCGAGCGGCTGCAGGGGTTGGAGGCCGGCGTCTCGCGCAAGGGCGACAAGGGGCTGGTCGAGGCCACGGCGTTCTGGAACCGGATCGAGGATC
Source organism: Caulobacter sp. GW821-FHT09A05 (assembly GCF_059418465.1). Classification (NCBI taxonomy): domain Bacteria; kingdom Pseudomonadati; phylum Pseudomonadota; class Alphaproteobacteria; order Caulobacterales; family Caulobacteraceae; genus Caulobacter; species Caulobacter sp. GW821-FHT09A05. The sequence goes on along the minus strand of NZ_JBWKPX010000022.1, from coordinate 68,385 downwards.
CGATCGTCAACGTCACCCTGGGCGCCGGACCCGGGACCTTCCCGATCGGCGGCTTCATCCCGGCCGGGGGCGTGCTGCGCCAGCGCCGGAACGCCGGGACGATCGATGCGGTCGGGCTGGAAGGCCGCGCCGAGCGCAAGGTCGGCGTCGTGACCCTGAGCTCGGCCCTGTCGGTCACCGACGCCCGGCTCGACGGCGGGGCGGTCGCTCCGCAGCTGACCGGCAAGCGCCCGGCCCAGGCTCCGGTCTGGAGCGCCACGGCGGGCCTGTCGGCCGAGCTGACCGAGCGGCTGGTCCTGGCCACGGACCTGACCTGGGAAGGCAAGCGGTTCGAGGACGACCTCAACAGCCGCGTGCTCGACCCCGCCTGGCGTCTGGACGCCCGCCTGGACTGGCGGGTGAAGCCGCTGGTGACGCTGTATCTGGCCGGCGACAACCTGCTGGACGCCAACATCCAGACCTCACGGACGGCCGACGGCGTGGCGGGCTACGCCGCGCCGCGCGTCGTGCGGGTGGGGTTGAGATTGGCGCTGTGACCCTTGCCGGGACGGGCGCTTCATGGGGCGCCGAATAGTATAATAATTCCAAAGACATAATTTCGGTGTCATCCCGGAAGCCTCGCGGAGGCTGTCCGGGACCCAGGGGACTGGGCTGAAGCTGTGCGGCGATCCTGGGTCCCGGGTCTTCGGCCCGCTACGCGGTCCTCCGCCCGGGATGACAACGCCAGAGGCCGGTTTCAACGGAGTCCGAACGCCTGGCCTTCACCGCACCGGCTTGCCCTCGAACACCACCTTCGCTCCCTTCTCGACCGCCGCGCCCAGCTCGGCCGCGTCCCAGTTGGTCAGCCGCACGCAGCCATGTGAGGCCCGCTTGTTGACCAGCTTGGGATCGGGCGTGCCGTGGATGCCGTAGGTGTCCTTGGTCAGGTCGATCCAGGTGGAGCCCACCGGATTGTTCGGCCCGGGCTTGATGGTCAGCTTGGCCTTGGGCTTGCCGAACGTCAGGCGCGAGGGGTCGTAGGTGTAGGTCGGGCGAGGGGCCACGGTGTTGACCGCCCATTCGCCGACCGGGGCCGGGCGCTCGGTGCTGCCCACCGTGGCGGGATAGACCGCCAGCAGCTTGTCGCCGTCGGCATAGGCCTTGAGCACGCCCTTGGCGTTGTCGATCTCGATGCGGGTCACCTTGGTGTCCAGGCCGTCGGGGCCCAGGGCGGCGACGACGATCGTGGTCCCGGCCCTGGCGAAGTCGACGCCGGGATTGAGGGCCTGCAGCAGCGGCTCGTCCATGTGGAACTTCTCGGCCAGGGCCTCCAGCGGCGAGCCGTAGCCGAGGGCCGGCAGTTGGGCCATGGCCTCGTAGTCGTCCTTGGGAATGTTGGGCGTGAAGGGGCCGGCGACATCCTGGGCGGTGATCACATAGTCGGTCAGGGCCGGGGCGCCGTCGGCGACCAGGGCGTCCCACGTCGCGGGGTTCAGCTTGCCGTCGACGGTCAGGCGGTGGGCCTCCTGGAAGGCGCTGAGCGCCAGGGTCAGGTTGGAGCCCTCCTGGCCGTCGATCACGCCCGGCGAAAAGTGCGCGCGGTTCAGCAGGACCTGGGCGCGGGTCAGATAGGCTTGCTTGGCCTCCGGGGTGGCGGCGGCGGGATCGAAGCTGGCGGTGTTCACGGCCTGGGCCAGGGGCGAGGGCGCGGCCGGGGCGACGACGACGGGCGGCTTGGGTTGGGCCGGCGGGGCGGCGGGCTTCGAAACAGCCGGCTTGTCCGGTTTGGGGGCGGGGTCGGAGCAGGCCGCCGCGGCCGCCAGGCAGCCCAGCAGCAGGACGACGGGACGCAAGGTCGAGGGCATGCGAGAACTCCGAGGCGGGAACGCCTTGCCCCTCTCAAGCCTTGAGCCATGGCGAAGTTCCACCACCGGCCTCTCACGGCCAAGGAGCCCTGTTTGAAGATCCTGCGGCGGCTGATCTGGGTTCTGGGCGGGCTGGTGGTGCTGGCCGCCGCGTTCGTCGTGTGGGTGATGTGGCCGAGCAACAGGCCGGCACCGGCCTCGCCGCCGCCCTCGGCCTCGGCGCCGCGCGAGCCTGAGCGGTACGAGCCGCCGACCTACCTGCCGTCCAACGACCCGCCGGCCAGCCCGGGTTTCGGACCGGTCGCCGGCGGTTCGCCCGAAGACTGCAACGCCGGCGGCGCCTCGGCTAGCGCCGCCCCGGTCAACGCCGCCTCCCTGACCACCTTGACCTGGGCGCCGTTCGGACGTCCCGAGACCGGCTGGGAAATCTACGCGCCGCGCGTCGCCCACGAGATCCAGACCGCCTGCGCTCCGGGCAGCAACCGCTTCGCCGCCGCCCTGGCGCGCTGGCAGGGGGGGCATGGCCTGAAGGCGACCGGGACCTTCGATCCGGAGACCTTCAAGGTCATGCTGACGCGCTGGCACCGGGCGCGGCCGTTCGTGAAGGTCAATGGCGAGGGGATCTGCCCCGGCGCCCCGCCGGTGGCCCTGCTGTCCACCGCCAGGCCCGAGGAGAGCTATGGCGGCAAGGCCATCCAGCTGCGGCCGGGCGCCCTGGACGCCTATCGCCGGATGGTGGCCGAGGCCAAGGCGGCCGGCGTGGTGCGCGATCCGCGCGCCCTGAGCCTGTTCTCCGGCTTCCGCGATCCCGCCACCGACGCCGCCCGCTGCGCCCGCGACAACAACTGCCAGGGCGTGTCGCGCACCATCTGCTCAGCCCACCGCACCGGCCTGGCCATGGACCTGTTCATCGCCGCCGCGCCGGGCTTTGGCCCCGACTCCAGCGCCGACCCCAACCGGCTGGCGATGACCCGGTCGGACCTCTATCGCTGGCTGATCGCCAACGCCGGGCGGTTCGGCTTCGTCAACTATGTGTTCGAGCCCTGGCACTGGGAGTGGACCGGCGAGCCGATGCTGCCGGGCGTGCCGATCGCCAGCCTGCCCCTGGCGGGTTCGGGCCGTCCGGGCGACCCGCTGCTCAGTCCGCCCGCAGCACCGGCGCCGGCCGCTGCGACAGCGCCAGGGCCGCCGCCAAGAGGCCCCCCGCCATCGAAAGCCCCGCCGCGCCGGCCAGCAGGATCATGACCCCGCCCCAGTCGACGCTCCAGCGGGCCTCGAACACCTTGACCACCACTGGCCAGGCGGCGGCGAAGCCCAGGGCCACGCCGGCCGCCCCGGCGATCAGCCCGACCGCGCCGTACTCGATGGCGTAGGCGGCCAGGATCTGGCCGCGCGTGGCGCCCAGCACCTTCAGGGTCGCGGCCTCGCGCGCCCGGGCTCGCGCCCCGGCGGCGATGGCCCCGGCCAAGACCAGCAAGCCCGCCAGGCCCGCCACCGCCGCCGCGCCGCGCACGGCCAGGGCCAGGCGGTCGAACAGGGCGGCGGCGGCGTCCAGTTGCTCGCGGACGCTGATGACGTTGACGCCCGGAAAGCTGTCGCCCAGCCGGCGGGTCAGGGCGGCTTCCTGGGCCTTGCCCAGCCGGGCGATGGCGACGTTGCGCAGGTCCGCGCCTTCCAGGGCCTTGGCGTTCAGCACGACGTTGAAGTTGGGGCCGAAGCCGCCGAACTCGATCCTGCGCAGCACCGCGATCCTGGCCTCGATGTCGCGGCCCAGGATGGTGAGGGTGACCGTGTCGCCGACCTTCAGCCCGGCGCCGTCGGCCAGTTCGGCGTTCAGGGCCAGCAGCGGCGGGCCCGAATAGCCGGGCGTCCACCACCGGCCAGCGACCGTCTCGCCGTCTTTCGGCGCGCCGGGCAGCAGGGTCATGCCGATGTCGTTGTCGAAGGCCCAGCGCTGGCCGGGCTTGATCCTGTCCTTGTCGACCGGCTGGCCCTTCAGGCCGCTGATCCGGCCGGTGACGAAGGGCAGGCGCAGATAGGTCTCCGGTGTCAGCGGACCCATGGCCCTGGCGACCTCGGCGTCGAAGGCGGCGGCCTGGCTTCCGGGGATCTCGGTGAACACCATGGCCGGGGCGGTGCGCGGGGCGGTGGTGGTGATCTGGGCCAGCAGGGCCGACTGGATCAGCACCACGCAGGCCAGCAGGGCCACGCCCAGGCCGATGGCCGGGCTGGCGGTGCGGGCGGCCGAGCGCGGTCCGGCCAGGTTGGCCAGGCCCAGCCTGGCGGGACCGCCGACCAGGCGTCGGACCTTGCCCGCGCCCCAGGCGGCGGCGCGCCCCAGGGCCCAGAGAAGGGCGAACGAGACGGCGACCCCGGCGATCATGATCGCGGCGGCCATCGGCGTGGGGGCGGTGGCCACGGCCAGGGCGGCCAGGCCGGCGCCGGCCAGCGCCGCGCCCAGGGTTTCCAGGCCCAGCGGGACGCGGCCACCCAGGCTGCGGCGGAACAGGGCCGAGGGCGGAGTGCGGCGGGCTCTCGCCAGCGGGATCAGCGAGAAGGCCGCCGCGGCCAGCAGGCCGAACAGCCCGGCCTTGGCCAGGGGAAGCGGATAGACCGCGAACAGGGCGGGGATCGGCAGGGACGAGCCGGCGAACCGTCCCAGGATCAGCGGCGCCGCCGCGCCGACGGCCAGGCCGATGGCCACGCCCAGGGCGGCCAGCAGGCTGATCTGGATCAGGTAGAGGTTGCGGATCAGCGCCCCGTCGGCGCCCAGGGCCTTGAGCACGGCGATGGACGGCTCGCGGGTGGCCAGATAGGCGCCGACCGCGCCCGCCACGCCCAGGCCGCCCGCCACCAGCGAGGCCAGGCCGATGAAGCCAAGGAAATATTCCAGCTGGTCGATCAGGCGGCGCGCGCCGGGCGCGGCGTCCAGGCGGTCGCGAACCTCGAAGCCCGCATCGGGGAACCGGGCCTGGACGGCCTTGCCGACGGCGCGCGGGTCCTGGCTGGCGGGCAGGGCGACGCGGACGGCGCGACCCGACAGGCCGCCGGGCGCCAGCAGGCCCGAACGCTCCAGCACCTCGCGACGGACCAGCACGCGCGGCCCCAGGGCGAAGCCCCGGGACAGGCCGTCGGGCTCGCTGACCAGCACCGCGCTGGCCCTCAGGGTCACGGGTCCGGCCGTGAAGCGGTCGCCGAGCTTCAGGTGCAGGCGGTCCAGCAGGGCCGGCTCGACGGCCGCGCCCGGCAGGCCGTCGCGGTCGGCCAGGGCGGCCTGCAGGCTGGGCGCGCCATCGATCTTGACGGTCCCGGCCAGGGGGAAGCGGCCATCGACGCCGCGCAGGCTGACCAGCCGCCGGTCGCCACCGGGGGCCTCGGCCATGGCGCGGGCGGCGGCGGTGTAGGTGGTGGTCCCCAGCCCGTCGAAGGCCGCGCGCTCGGCGGGGGTGAAGTCGCGGTTCTCGACCGAGACATAGAGGTCGCCGCCCAGGATCTCGCGGGCCTGGCTCGAGAGGCCGTGCCGGAAGGCCTCGGCCGTGGAGCCGGCGGCGGCGATGGCGGCCACGCCCAGGGCCAGGCAGGCCAGGAAGATGCGGAAGCCGCGTACGCCGGACCGCAGCTCGCGGGCGGCCAGGCGGAAGGAGAGGACGGCCATGCTCAGCCCTCGATCCGGCCGTCGCCCATCCGCACGAGGCGGTCGGCGCGCTCGGCCAGGACCGGGTCGTGGGTGACCATCACCAGGGCCGCTCCGACCTCGGCCACCATGGCGAACATCAGGTCGGCGACGACGGCGGCGGTCTTGGCGTCGAGATTGCCGGTCGGCTCGTCGGCGAACAGCAGGGCGGGGCGCGCGGCCAGGGCGCGGGCCAGGGCCACGCGTTGCTGCTCGCCGCCCGACAGCTGGTGCGGATAGTGGGTCAGCCGGGCCGACAGGCCCACGCGGTCCAGCCACCGCCGGGCGGTGGCCAGGGCGTCGCGGTCGCCGGCGATCTCCAGCGGGGTGGCGACGTTCTCCTCGGCGGTCATGTTGGGCAGCAGGTGGAAGGCCTGGAAGACCAGGGCGGCGCGGCCTCGTCGCAGGCGGGCCCGGCCGTCCTCGTCGAGCCGGGCCAGGTCCTGGCCGAACAGGCGCACGCCGCCCGACGTCGGCTGCTCCAGCCCCGCCCCCACCGCGATCAGCGACGACTTGCCCGAGCCCGACGGACCGATCACGGCCAGCCTCTCGCCTGGCCCGACGGCCAGGTCCACGCCGCGCAGGATGTTCACCGGACCCGCCGCCGAGGGCAGGGTGAGGGTCACGGCTTCGAGAGCCAGGACGGGCGTGGAGTCTTCAGCCATGAAACTTCCTGATTTCCTGGTCATTGTCTGGACGAAACCCAGCCTACATAGGAAGCCATGAGCCTGAATGCGGCGACGATCCAATTTCTCGGGATTGCCTGTGCAGCGGGACAGGGGGGCTCGCGCGCGGCGGGTTCGTCTCCAGACCCCGTCCATGGACAGATGATGAGCTTCGACCCCCGTTTTCCGGACCGCCGCGTCTTTCTGGCCGGGCTGCTGCTCGCCACCCAGGCCGCGGCCGCCCCGCGGGCGCAGCTCAAGCCGCCGGTGGTCACCGTGCTGGGGGATTCCATCACCGCCGGCCTGGGCCTGCCCGCCCGGGACGCCATGCCGGCCCAGTTGCAGGCCGCCCTGACCCGGATGGGCGTGGGCGCCACGGTGCGAGCGGCCGGGGTGTCGGGCGACACCAGCGGCGGCGGCCTGGCGCGGGTCAATTTCAGCGTCGCGCCGGACACCGCCCTGTGCGTCGTGGCCCTGGGCGGCAACGACCTGCTGCAGGGGATCGAGCCGCGCGTCACCAGGGCCAACCTGCGCGCCATCCTGCAGAGCCTGCGCCAGCGCCGGATCGCCGTCGTCCTGGTCGGGGTCGGCGCGCCGCCGCTGATCGGGGCGGCCTACGCCCGGGAGTTCAACGCCCTCTACCCGGCCCTGGCCCGCGAGTTCTCGGCCCTGCTCTATTCCGACATCCTGGCCGGGGTCCGCGGCTCGCGGCGGCTGATGCAGGGTGACGGCATCCACCCCAACGCGGCGGGCGCGCGGATCATCGGCGATCGCCTGGCCCCGCTGGTGGCCCGGGCGCTGAAGGCGATCCCCACCCAGACCGCCGCTAGGTGAAGAACGTCACGGCGACCAGCACCACGCCGGCGATCCACACGGTCTCGAAGACCATCAGGGCCACGGGTCGCCAGCCGGCGGTCATCAGGTCCTTGAACGAGGTCTTCATGCCCAGGCCCGCGATGGCGGTGACCAGGCACCAGCGGGAGACCTCGTTGGCCGCGTCGGTGACCGGCTTGGCCAGCCAGCCCAGGCTGTTGACGACGACCAGCGCCGCGAAGCCGACCAGGAACAGCGGCACGGTCGCCTTGGCGCCGCCGCTCGCGCCAGGTCCCATGCGGGCCACGACGAAGGCGATGGTGAAGACCACCGGCAGCAGCATGGTCACCCGCAACAGCTTCACATAGGTGGCCACGTCGCCGGTGTGGGGCGAGATCATGTAGCCTGCCCCGACCACCTGGGCGACGTCGTGGATCGTGCCGCCCAGGAAGATCCCCGCCCGGGTGTGGTCCAGATGCAGGGCCGCGGTCAGCAGCGGATAGGTGATCATGGCGATCGTCGACAGGGCCGTGACCGTGACGACGGCCAGGATGGTGTCGCGCTCGGCGTCCTTGCCGCGCGGCAGGACCGAGGCGATGGCCAGGGCCGCCGAGGCCCCGCAGATGCCCACCGCCCCGCCCGACAGCACGCCGAAGCTGGACCGCAGGCCCATGCGCCTGGCCAGGAACGCGCCCAGGGCGATGGTCGAGCCGATGCCGATGATCACCGTGACGATCGGCGTCAGGCCCAGGCCCAGGATCTGGCTGGCGGTGATCCGCGCGCCCAGCAGGGCGACGCCGAAGCGCAGGACGGCCTTGGACGAGAACTCGATGCCCGGGATGCAGCGGCCTTCCTGGTGCAGGAAATGGAAGGTCATGCCGAACAGCAGGGCGAACAGCATCACCGGCGCGCCGTAGTGCTGGGCCAGCCATTGCGAGGCCAGGGCGATGGTCACCGCCACCAGCACGCCGGGATAGAGCTTGATCAGGGTCGCCTGGCCGAGGAAGCGGGTCCCGGCCTTCGTCGGGGCGGCCGGCTCGGGCCGCGACAGGCCCTCCATCCCCTCCAGGGACTGGAAAAGGGCCCGCGCCGCGGCGGTGTCTGTGTCGAGGTCGGAATTCATGGTCGGGCCCTGGACCGGCGAGTCGCGCCGGTCACTCCGGATCGAGACCCGATGCGCGACGAGGGACAAGGGGAAATCGCCACGGGAGGCGGTCGCCCCTCCAGCAAGGCGGAACCTTGGCCGGTTTCTGAACGGCGGCTAACGAAAGCCTCACAACGCGTTCAGGCGCCGCGTCGCAAAAGGTGACCGTGGCCGTGAGATTCCACGGCGTGGAACGGATGGATTGTGATGTCGGCATCTCTTCGCGTGGTTACGGCCGGTCAACGGGCGAAGGTGGCGGTGGAAGCGACCGCCGGCCTGAGTGAGCGGGTCCAGCACCTTCAGGCCGAGGCCAGGCGCCTGGCCGGCGCCCATATCGACGCCCTGCAGGCCAGCCTGCTGCAGACCCAGCGGATCGCCGAGGAAATCGCCAACGGCGGCGAGGCCTATCCGCCGGGCGTCCGCGACATCGCCCGCCGGTTCGCCGAAGACAGCGCCGCCCGGGCGATGACCATCGAAAGCATCGTGTCGCGGCGCTGAGATCGGCGTCTTCTCCCCGTCGTCCCCGGCCCAGGCCGGGATGACGATGGAGAGGCGGCGGCGCTAGAGTTCGCGCCCACCGCCGCTGACGACGGGCTCGGGCTGGTGGACCGCGTGGCTGGGCGCCGCGTGCTGGTGCCTGAACATCCGGTCGACGATCTTGCTGGACCAGTTTTTGAGCTTGTCCATGAACACGAACACCACCGGGATGTAGAGCAGCGACAGGAAGGTCGAGGTGATCAGTCCGCCGATGACCGCGATGGCCATCGGGGCGCGGAACTCGGTGTCGGCGCCGAAGCCCAGGGCCACCGGCATCATGCCCGCCGCCATGGCGACCGTGGTCATGATGATCGGCCGGGCCCGCTTGTGGGCGGCGTCGAGCAGGGCTTCCCGGCGGGTCATGCCGCCCTTCATGGCCATGATCGCGTACTCGACCAGTAGGATCGAGTTCTTGGCCGCGATGCCCAGCAGCATCAGGATGCCGATCAGGGTCGACATCGAGAAGCTGCTCTTGACCAGGACCAGCAGGCCGAACGCGCCGCCGATCGCCAGGGGCAGGGCGGCCATGATGGTCACCGGGTGGGCGAAGCTGCGGAACAGCAGCACCAGCACGACGTACATCAGGAGGATGCCGGTCACGAGGGCGGCCGCGAAGCCGGAGACCATCTCCTGGATGAACTCGGCGTCGCCCGCCGCCACTTCCTTGACGCCGGCCGGCAGGTTCTTGACGGAGAACAGGGCGTGGACCCGCTTGCTGGCCTCGCCCACGACGATGCCGTCGAGTTCGGCGGTGATCTCGGCCACCCGGGCCCGGTCCTGGCGCGAGATCTGCGACGGGCCCGCGCCGTAGCGCACGTCCGCCACCGCGTTCAGCGGCACCGAGCCGCCGTGGCTGGACGGGACCTTGAGGGTCTCCAGCACCGACATGTTCTCGCGCGCGTCGTCGGTCAGGCGCAGGCGGATCGGCACCTGGCGGTCGCCCAGATTGTACTTGGGCAGGGACTGGTCGATGTCGCCGATCGTGGCGACCCGCACCGCCTGGGAGATTGCCCCGGCCGAGACCCCGGCCCGCGCAGCCTGGTCGGGCTTGGGCGAGACGATGATCTCCGGGCGGGCGATCGCCGCCGTGTTGACCACGTTGGCCAGGCCCGGGACGGTGCGCATCTGGGATTCGACGGCGCGGGCCGCGGCTTCCAGTTGCGGGCCGTTGTCGCCGACCAGGCGCAGGGTGTAGCTGGAGCCGTCGCTGGGGCCGCCGCCGTTGTTGCTGCCGGCCCCGATGCGCGCGCCTGGAATGGCCTTGAACTGGTCGACCATCAGGCGGCTGAAGTCGCGCTGGCTCATCCGTTCGCCCTTGGGCGTCAGGTCGGCGGTCAGCGCGGCCTTGTTGACCCCGTCGTTGCCGACCGAGGCGTAGACCCCGGTCACCTCGGGGCGGGCCAGCAGGGCGCGGGTCATGCGCTGGGCGATGGCGTCGGTCTCGTTCAGCGTCGCCCCGGGGGGCAACTCGACGCTGAACGGGGCGCGGCCGCGGTCGGCGGCCGGCTGGAACTCGAACGGCAGGCGGGTGGCCAGGAAGCCGGTGCCGACCAGCATCGGGATGGCCAGCAGGGCCACGATGATCTTGTGCGACAGCGCCCAGTTCAGGCTCTTCAGATAGGGACCCATCCACGGCGGGTCCTTGTCCGGCTTGTGGTGGGCCTTGAGCATGTAGGCGCCCATCAGCGGCGTCAGCATGCGGGCGACCACCAGCGAGAACAGCACCGAGACGCAGGCCGCCAGGGCGAAGGCCTTGAAGAACTGGCCGATGATCCCGGGCATGAAGCCGACGGGCGCGAACACCGCCACGATGGTGAAGGTGGTGGCCACGACCGCCAGGCCGATCTCGTCGGCCGCCTCCATGGCCGCGTGGTAGGGCGATTTGCCCCCCCGCATGTGGCGGACGATGTTCTCGATCTCGACGATGGCGTCGTCGACCAGGATCCCGACCGTCAGCGACAGGGCCAGCAGGGTGACGCCGTTCAGCGACTGGCCCAGCGGCGCCATGACCGCGAAGGTCGGGAACAGCGACAGCGGGATGGCCACGGCCGCCAGGAAGGTGGCGCGCCAGTCGCGCAGGAACAGCAGCACCACCAGCACGGCCAGCAGGGCGCCCAGGCCCAGGGCCTCCAGCGAGGCGTAGTAGCTCTCCTCGATATATTTCACGTTCGAGGTCAGCTCGACGATCTTCAGCTCGGGGTGGGCCTTGTCGAGCTTCTCAACCTCCTTGCGGACCTTCTCGGCGACCTTGACCTCGGACGCGCCGCGCGAGCGGACCATGTTGAAGGTGACGACTTCCTGGTTGTTGAACCGCGCCTGGTTGCGCGGCTCGGCCCAGTGGTCGGTGACCTCGCCCAGGTCGCCCAGGCGCACGGTCTCGCCGTTGTTCAGCTGGACGCGGGTCTCGCGCAGCTGGTCGACGGTGTTGGCCGCCCCCAGGGTGCGGATGGCCCGCTCCGAGCCGGAGACCGTCACGCGGCCGCCGGGCAGGTCGGCGTTGGCCGATTGCAGGGCCTGGCTGACCTCGGCGGCCGTCACGCCGCGCGCGGCCAGGCGGTCGGGGTCCAGCGCCACCTGGATCTCACGGGTGACGCCGCCCTGGCGGTTGACCTCGCCGATGCCCTTGATGGCCAGCAGGGCGCGGCTGACATCATGGTCGACGAACCAGCTGCGCTGCTCGGGCGTCAGCGTCGGGGCCTGGACCACGTAGGTGATCAGCGGATTGCCCGAGATGTCGATGCGCGTGACGTTTGGGATCTGCATGTCCTGCGGCAGGGAGCTCTGCAGGTTGGACATGGCGTTGCGGACGTCGTTGGTGACCCGCTCGTGATCGACGCCCAGCTCGAACTCGATGAAGGTCGACGAGAAGCCGTCGCCGACGGTCGAGCTGATGTGGCGCACCTGGCCCAGGCCGGCGATCGAGTCCTCGATCAGGCGGGTGACCTGGGTTTCCAGCTCGGTCGGCGCCGCGCCGGGGCGCGAGGCGTTGACCACCACCAGCGGCAGGTCGACGTCCGGATTGTCGTTGATCCGCATGCTGCTGAAGCCGGAGATCCCGGCGATGGTCAGCAGCACGAACAGCAGCAGGACCGGGATCGGGTTCTTGATCGCCCAGCGCGAGATGTTGTTGGCGTTGGGGCTAGGGTTTTCCATCGCGATCCCCTAGCGCTTGGTGGCGACGGCGGACGGCGCGCCGGCGATGCGCACCGCGTCGTTGTCGCCCAGGAAGCCCGCGCCCTCGACCACGACGCGCTCGCCGGCGTTCAGGCCTTCGGCGGAGGTCTGGTCGGTGTTGCGCGCCAGGATGTCGATGCGGCGGAAGCGGGCGTGATTGCCGGCGTCGACCACGAACACGCCGGGTTGGTTCTGGCGATAGAGGATGGCGGCGGTCGGGATGGTCGGGGCGGGACGATCGCCGGCCGCGATCTGGGCGCGGGCGAACATGCCCGAGCGGAAGCCGCCGCCGGGCGCCAGGCTGATCCGGGCCAGGCCGACCCGGGTCTGGGTGTTGACCTCGGAGGTGACGATGCGGATCGTGCCCGTCGTCTGGCCGACCTGGTCGGAGCTGATGGTGGCCGGCATGCCCGCCTTGACCGACAACAGGTCGGCTTCGGGGATCTCGGCGTCCAGCTCCAGGCGGCCGTCGCGGACGATGCGGAACAGTTCGACGCCGGCCGAGACGATCTGGCCCTTGGTGACGCTGCGACGGCTGATCAGGCCCGAGACCGGCGCCCGGATGACGGCCTGGCCCAGGCGGGCGATGGTTTCGTTGCGGGCGGCGTCGGCGGCGGCCAGCTGGGCGGCCGCGGTCTGCTGGCGGGCGATCGCGGTGTCGAGCGAAGCCTGGGACAGATAGCCCCTGGCCTGCAGCTCGCGCGAGCGGCCCAGCGCCGCCTGGGCCTCGGCCAAGGTGGCCTTGGCGCTGGCCACGGAGGCTTCCTGCTGGTGCAGCTGGGCGCGCAGCATGGTGTCGTTCAGGGCGACCAGGACCTGGCCCTGGCGCACGACCTGGCCTTCTTCGGCGTTGACCGACACGGCGGTCAGGCCGCCGGTCTCTGCGCCGACGGGCACTTCTTCCCAGGGCGTGACAGTGCCCGAGGCGTTGATGATCCGCGGCAGCGACTGGACGGTCACCACGGCCACGCTGACGGTCTGGCTGGCGGTCAGGGAGGGTTTGGGCGTCTTGGCCTTGGCCTTGTCGCCGTGGTCGCACGCGGACAGCCCCAGGGCGCCGATGCAGAGCACCACCGGTAACGCAGTCGAACGCAGGCCGCGTTTGTTGATCCGTTGATGCACGACCACCTCAGCTCCGATAATTCTCTTGAACAGCCACCGCCTTCTAACCGAGAAACGCCGTTCACCGGATTAAATGATCGTAAGGAGGCCAAACGGCGTCAGGCGAATTCGCCCGGGCCCGGTTTCGTGCGCCGGCCTGCGTTCCAGGCGCCGACCAGGAGGGCGCCCATCACCAGGTAGCTGATCAGGCTGCCGGCCACGTAGTAGGCGCGGGGGATGATCTGGCTGTCAATCGCGGCGGCCAGGTGGATCAGGGCGGCGACGCCCTGGAACGCCGCCGCCGCCATGGTCCACCAGCGATCGGCGGTGAGGGCCAGGTAGAGCAGGACCAGCAGCAGCAGGATGTCGACGACCAGCACGCCGCTCTGGGCGCCGAGGGTCTGGTGGTCGTCCTGGACGAGAGGGCTGGCGAACCAGGCCGCGGCCATCGCCGCCGCGGCGACCCGCTCGACCCCGCGCCCGCGCCAGACGGCGAGACCGCAGCAGGCCAGCAGCATGGCGAGGCTGAACAGCTGGTCGGGAGTCTGGACGTACATCGGCGAGGTTCCGAGGCGGGCTCGACGGCGAGTCGAGATCGCAGGATAACCCCAGCCGCGGCGCAAGCCGATCCATGAAGTCGCGGGCCCGATCACATGTGGGGGTGCAGGATCGGGCCCGCTGCGCGAGGCCTGAGCGGGGAGGGGTCAGGCGACTTCGCGCGTGGTCGGCACCGCCCGAAGGCTGCCGATCAGAGAGGCGGGGGGCTTCTTGCCGCCGCCGCCGAACGAGACGGCCGAGAGGCCGATGTCGTGCTGGGCCTTGCTGAGGCCCTGATGGGTTTCGAGGATGTTCTGCCGCGCCACGCCCAGGGCGCGCATCGTCTCGATCGCGCTGATCAGGGCGTCCTGGCCGACCATCGCCGAAAGGTTGGCGGCTTGCCGCGAGGCCGGCATCAGGGTGGTCAGGGCGGCGGTGCTGGCGATGGCGGCGTCGATGGCCTTCTCGGCGGCGAACAGAGCCTCGGCGACGGCCTCGGCGGCCTCGCGGCGTTCCTTGAGCATGACGGTTCTCCTTGCGCCGTGTCTTGGGGGCGGCGCGTCATCGGGGTGAGGCCTTGGGGCGCGCTCGGGCCGGGAGCGGTCTAGAGCAGGCCCCGAAGGGCGTGCAGGCCGGCGAGCAGGGAGCCGAACGCGAAGGTGGTCGCGAGCATCACGGCGGCGATGAAGGCCAGCCGTTGGCCGAGCGTCAGGTCATTGGGGCCTCCCCAGTTTCCGAGCGGCCGGAAGGCAGGAAGCTCTCGTCCATCAAGGCGCCCGCCACGCAGAGGATCTCGCGTAGCACCATTTCCGGCGGCTTGAAGCTGGCCTGCTTGCGCGTCGCGTTGACCAGATCCGGCGCCATCAGGGCGCTCTGGGTGGTCGCCGCCAGGCTGGCGAGCTGACGTTCCAGCTGGGTCCAGGTGAAAGCCGGCGCCAGGTCGTCCTGCGAGTTGAGGGTCGGCCAGGCCTTGTGAAAGTTCAGGGCGTCGTGGCGCAGGCGCATGGCCTGGTCGATCGCCTCCTTCTGGGAATCCGTGAGTGGCGGCACGTGCTGTTCCTTCCTCGATGTCGCGACCTTCGGCCTGCCGGCCGGGCGATCGCGAAACCTCGACGGGGTCAGGACACCCGGCGGAAGGCGGGGAGGCTAGCCGCGCCGTGTCGGACCCCGACGCGATCGGAGGGGGGGACGCGGCGGCGTGGCGGCGCGGCGAGACCAGGCGGGCGGCCTCGTAGCGGTCGGCGGCGCCTAGGCGCCGCCGCGCCTTGTCCAGATGCCAGTCGACGGTGTGCTTGGACAGGCCGAGGCGGCGTGCGATCTCCTTGGAGCTGAGATGCTCGTCCACCAGGCGCAGGCAATCGCGCTCACGCTCGGTCAACCGGTCCATGCCGCTCACAGTCTGGTCCAAGCCATCGGCCCCCACGGTCATGGGGTGATTGTATTCCGACGGCGTTCCACCGCAAGATGCAGTCAGCCCTTGGGCAGGTCCGCGGCGGCGAGGGTGGACGAGACTTTCCACAGGTCGATGGCGCCTTCGGTCGCGTGGCGGTCGATCTGGTCCAGTTCCTCGGCCGTGAAGCCCAGGGCGTTCAGCGCGGCCAGGGAGTCCTCCAGCTGGGCCACGGTGCGCGCGCCGATCAGGGCCGAGGTGACGCGCGGATCGCGCAGCACCCAGGCCAGGGCCATCTGGGCCAGGCTCTGGCCGCGCGCCTTGGCGATCTCGTTCAGCGCCTGGATGCGGGCCAGGTTGTCGGCGCCGAGCAGGTGGCCGCCCAGCGAGCCCTCGCGGGCCGCGCGGGAGTCCTGGGGCACGCCGCCGAGGTACTTGCTGGTCAGCATGCCCTGGGCCAGGGGCGAGAAGGCGATGCAGCCCACGCCCAGGTCCGCGAGCGTGTCGAGCAGTTCGTCCTCGATCCAGCGGTTCAGCATCGAATAGGACGGCTGGTGGATCAGCAGCGGCACGCCCTCCGACTTCAGGATCGCGGCCGCCTGGCGGGTCAGTTCCGGCGAATAGGACGATAGGCCGACGTACAGCGCCTTGCCCTGGCGGTGCAGGTGGGCCAGGGCGCCCATGGTCTCCTCCAGCGGCGTCGTCGGGTCGACGCGATGCGAGTAGAAGATGTCGACATAGTCCAGGCCCATGCGCTTGAGGCTCTGGTCGCAGCTGGCGATCAGGTACTTGCGCGAGCCGCCGATCCCGCCGTAGGGGCCCGGCCACATGTCCCAGCCGGCCTTGGTGGAGATCACCAGCTCGTCGCGGTGGGCGGCGAAGTCGGTCGCCATGACCTTGCCGAAGTTCTCCTCGGCCGAGCCGTAGGGCGGGCCGTAGTTGTTGGCCAGGTCGAAGTGGGTGACGCCCAGGTCGAAGGCGCGGCGCAGGATGGCGCGGCCCGTCTCGAACACGTCGGCGCCCCCGAAGTTCTGCCACAGGCCCAGCGAGATCGCCGGCAGGTCCAGCCCGCTGCGGCCGGTGCGGCGGTAGGGCATGGCGTCATAGCGGGTCGGGGCGGCGACATAGGGCTTCTGCACGGCGGAGGTCCTGTGTGGAGAGGGTGCGGGGCTGGGCTGACATGGCGTGGAATCCGGCCGTTGTCATCAGCTCAAACCGTTGTCGTCCCGGAAGCCTCGCAGAGGCTGTCCGGCGACCCAGAGGACTGGGCTTATGCCTTGGGGTTCATCGGGGTCCCGGACAAGCGCCGCGCGCTTTCCGGGATGACGACGGCGGGGCTGTCATTTCGGAACCAGCGCGTCGTGGATCGGCGCCACCCAGGCGTCCTTGCCGATGTCGTAGGCGATGAAGTCGCTGTCGAACTGCCAATAGGCCCAGGCCCAGCCGCGGGCCTCGGCCTCGCGGGCCGCGGCGGCGGTGTAGGCGACGCGCGAGGCCATGTCGCCCTTGTCATAGGCGCCGAACTCGCCCAGCAGCATCGGCCGGTCATGGGTCTTGGCCCAGGCCTGGACGCCGTCGAAGTCGGCCCTCATTCGCTGGCGCTCGGCGTCCGTGCCCCAGGTGACGCCGGTCTTGGGCGTGGCGGGGTTCCACGACGCGCCCTGGTGGGTGAACTCCATGGGCAGGTAGTAGTGGACGGTGGCGATCAGGTGGCGGTCGCCTTGCGGCAGCTTCAGCTGGTCCAGGTGGCTGATATTGTTCCAGAAGGCCGGGCCGACGACGACGTTGCGGGTGGGATTGGTCGCCCGCACGACCGGCAGGAGGTCGGCGATCCAGGCGTTCCACACCTCGTCGGTCAGGCCCTTGCAGGGCTCGTTCAGCAGTTCGAACACCACGCCGTCGGGCGCGTCCTTGTAGTGTTCGCCGATCTGTTTCCAGAAGGCGATCAGCCTGGGCTTGCAGGTCGCGGGATCCTCGCCGCAGGCATTGAAGTCGTGCTCGTCGAGGATGACGGTCAGCTTCTGGGCCAGGGCGGCGTCGACCACCTGGTCCAGGGTTTTCAGCCAGGCGGGGTCCAACCGGTTGTCGGCGTCCATGTGCGCGAAGGCGTGCAGGTTCAGCCGCACGGTATCGAAGCCGCCGTCCTTGATCGTCTTGAAGTGCCGCATCTGGAAGCGGCCCTTGGCCGGATCCTTCCACAACGGGTCATAGCCCAGGACGTTGATCCCGCGGGTCATGGTCCTGACCTGGTCCTGCGGCGAGATTTCGCGCGCCGCGGCGGGCAGGGCGACCAGGGCCGAGGCGAGGGCAAGGGCGGCCAAGGGGCAGGCCAGGGCCCTGAGGGCTTTGAGCATGACGTTTCCTCGAGCAGCCCCTGCGGGCTTTCTATCTGACAACGTTGTCAGTTTTAGCCTGAAGTCGCGCGGGCGCAAGACCGATCGGCGCGGTCGATCAAGCGTCGCGGCGCGCCGCTTCGGACTCGGTCTCGGGCGAGGCGGCGCGGATCAGGTCCAGCACGTCGACCAGGATCACCTGCATGGCCTTCTGGGCCGCCTCGGCGTTGCGGGCGAAGATGGCGTCGGCCACGTCCTCGTGCGAGGGGATCGAGGCGGTGCGGCCCTTGATGCGGTTGGTGAAGCGGATCGAGATCCGCAGGGCGGTGTTCACCAGCTCGTGCAGGTCGCGATAGAACGGGTTCTTGGTGGCGTTGAGGATCGCCACGTGGAAGGCGATGTCGGCGGTCAGCGGGTCGTCCTCGCCCTGGGCCGCGGTCTTCATGCGGTTCAGCGCCTTTCGGATGCCCTCAAGCCCCGCCTCGTCGGCGTTGCGGGCGGCCAGGCCGGCGGCGGCGGGCTCGATGCCCAGGCGCATCTCGGTGAACTCGGCCAGCAGGCGCAGGGAGAACTTGCGCTCCAGCATCCAGCGCAGGACGTCGGGATCCAGCAGGTTCCACTCGGTCTCCGGCTCGACCACCGTGCCGTGGCGGGGACGGGCGCTGAGCAGGCCCTTGGCGGTCAGCATCTTGACCGCCTCGCGCGTGACCGTCCGGCTGGCGCCGAACTGCTTGGACAGCTCGCCCTCGGTGGGGAAACCGATCTGGGCGTATTCCCCCGTGACGATGGCCTGTCCCAGGGACTCGACGAGTCCATAGGTCAGACTGAGGCCTGGCTGCGTACGGATCACCAAGTTGTCGCCCCCAAAACGCTTCTCGAAACGGTCGTCGTCGGAATAGGTCTGACCTTGTGTAGCGTGCTTCGTCCACGCCCGGAACAATCATGTCAAAGGTGAAAGCCCCGCCACGACAACCGTGACGAGGCTTTCGACTCAGGCTCGGGCGGTCATCGGTCGAAACACCGCCCGGGTCCTCACCACCAGATGGCGTAGAGGGCGATCAGGATCACGATCACGCCCAGGCCGGCGATGTTGAACCCGGCGGTGGTCTTGTAGCTGACGCCTTCCAGCGACACGACGTTGACCGCCTTCTTCTGGGGCGCGACCAGCGAGACGATGATCGCCGCGGCCAGGGTCAGCAGGAACACCAGGCCCACGCGGTTCATGAACGGGATCACGAACACGCCCATCTTGTCGGCCACGAAGAAGGCCCCCGACAGGGCCGCGCCGCCGATCGCGGCCACCAGGGCCGAGGCGGTGGTGGCGCGCTTCCAGAACAGGCCCAGCATGAAGATCACCACGATGCCCGGGGTGAAGAAGCCGGTGAAGTCCTGGATGAACTGGAACGCCTGCTCGGCGTTGCCCAGCAGCGGTTTGGCCATGACGATGCCGACGATCACCGCGACGACGGCGGTGATCCGGCCCACGGTGACCAGGTGGCGCTCGCTCGAGTCGGTCTTGACCTTGGCGTAGACGTCCAGGGTGAAGATGGTGGCGATCGAGTTGATCTTGGCGGCCAGCGACGCGACGATCGCGGCGACCAGGGCCGAGAACACCACGCCCAGCACGCCGGGCGGCAGCAGCTTCATCATCTCCGGATAGGCCTGGTCGGGCTTGGCCAGGCCCGGCGCCAGCACCAGGGCGGCGATGCCCGGCAGCACGACGATCACCGGCATCAGCAGCTTCAGATAGGCGGCCAGGGCGATGCCCTTCTGGGCCTCGGCGATGTCCTTGGCGCCCAGGGCCCGCTGGATGATGTACTGGTTGAAGCCCCAGTACGAGACGTTCATCACCCACAGGCCGCCGAACAGCACGGAAAGGCCCGGCAGGTCCTTGTAGTGCGGGTTGTCCCTGCTGAGGATCATGTCGAACTTCTCGGGGAACTGGGTGGTCAGCTGGTTGAAGCCGGCCAGCAGGTCGCCGTGGCCGATCTTGCTCAGCGACAGGAAGACGATGATCAGGCCGCCGGTGATCAGCAGGGCGACCTGGACGATGTCGGTCAAGGCCACGGCCTTCAGCCCGCCCCACAGCTGGTAGGCCAGGGCGAAGACGCCGATGATCACCAGGGCCAGCATCTGGTCGATGCCGGCCACGGTGTGGATGGCGATCGAGCCCAGCCACAGGATCGAGGTCAGGTTCACGAACACATAGAGCACCAGCCAGAACACGGCCATCACGTTGCGCACGCTGGGCCCGTACCGCTGCTCCAGGAACTGCGGCATGGTGCTGATGTTGTTCTTCAGGAAGATCGGCAGGAAGAACTTGCCGACGATCAGCAGGGTCAGGGCCGCCATCCACTCGTAGGAGGCGATGGCCAGGCCCAGGGCGTAGCCCGAACCGCTCATGCCGATGATCTGCTCGGCCGAGATGTTGGCGGCGATCAGCGAGGCGCCGATCGCCCACCAGGGCAGGGCCTTGCCGGCCAGGAAGTAGTCGGTGGAGTCCTTCTTGTGGCCGCCCTTGTCGCGGCTGACCCACTGGGCCAGGCCGAAGATGGCGACGGCGTAGATCGCCAGGATGACGAAATCGATGGTTCTCACTGGGGTCCCCCCTTTAGGGCCATGTTCTCGTTGCAGCGGGTAAGACGGATCAGCCCGGGACCGCCGCGGTCCAGGCCGCGACCAGGGCCTTCGCCCGCTGGCCGACGTCCTGGGCCGTATAGCCCGGGCGGTACAGTTCGCCGCCGACGCCGATGCCGGAGACGCCGGCCTCGATCCACGGCTTCAGGTTGGCCGCGCCCACGCCGCCGACGGCGTAGACCGACACGTCCTTGGGCAGCACGTCGCGCACCGCCTTGATGTGGCCGGGACCGAAGGTGCCGGCCGGGAACAGCTTTAGCGAGCGGGCGCCGGCCTTGACGGCGGCGAAGGCCTCGCTGGGCGTGGCGAAGCCCGGCATCACGGTCAGGCCCTGGCCCACGGCGTGGCTGATGACGGCGGTGTCGATGTTGGGCGTGACGATCAGCTTGCCGCCGGCGCCGGCCACCTGGTCGACCACCTCGGGCGACAGCACGGTGCCGGCCCCGCACAGGGCCTGGTCGCCGAACGCGGCGCACAGCTTGCCGATGCTGGTCAGCGGATCGGGCGAGTTCATCGGCACTTCGATGGCCTCGATCCCGGCCTCGACCAGGGCCGCGGCGATGTCGAGGATCTCCTCGGGCTTGACGCCCCGGAGGATGGCGACGATCGGCGGGGTCTTCGGGGCGGTCTGGAGGCTAGGCAAGGACATGAACTCCACGGTTCTGGGCTGACGACAACGCTGCTAGGCCGGCCAGGACGGCGGAATCGCCATCGACGGCCACGCTGGAGCCGCCATGGGCGGCGATGGCCTGGGCGTAGAGGGCGCCGAGGGCCGGCGCGCCGATCAGCGACACCTGGCCCAGGTCGCCGAACCAGCTTGCGGTGCTCGCGGTGTCGCTTCCGATCAGCAGGCCGGACAGGAAGCCCATGGCCTCGTCCTTGGGCAGGCCGTCCAGAAGCTGCCGGCTGCGGGTCTCGAAGATCAGGTGCGGCAGGCGGGCGGGGCCCTGTTCGACGATCCGGGCGACGCCGCGAGCGAAGCCTTCCGACGATTCGGGACCGTCGCCGGGCGCGGCCTTGGCCAGGATCGAATGCTCGCGCAGCAGGGCGTAGAGCTCGCCGACCGGGGCGGTGAGGAAGCTGGCGATCGCCCCGTCCTCGACCACCACCCACTTGGTGTGGGTGCCGGGCAAGGCCAGCAGGTGGCGGCCCTTGGCCAGGTCGGGGTTCAGGGCCAGGGCGCCCAGGATCTGGGTCTCCTCGCCGCGCATCACGTCCGGACCGCCCAGGGCGTTGCGGCACGACAGGCCCGGGACGATGGCCACCGGCAGACCGTCGGCGTCGAGGTGCAGCAACCGCTCGCCGATGTCGGCGGCGTTGGCCGGGCAGGGGGCGTAGGCCGCCTCGGCCCAGCCGTTGCGCGAGCCGACCATGCCGCACAGCAGGGCCAGGGACGGCCCGGCCTCGCGCCAGTCGCCGACCAGGTCCAGGAAGGTGTCGCGCGGCGAGGCCTTGAGCGCGCCGATGCCCGGGCCGTCGCGGCGGTCCAGCACGCTCTTGCCCTGGCGCAGATAGAGCCGCAGGCGCGAGGTGCCCCAGTCGCCGAAGATCGTGACGGAGTTGTCCATGGGATTCATCTAGTGCGACTCTCGGGTGACGACCGAGCCGCTGGCGCCGACCAGGAAGTCCAGGTCCGCGCCCTTGTCGGCGCCCAGCACGTGGTCGATGTAGAGCTTGGCGTAGCCGCGCGTCGCCTTGGGGGCCGGCGGATCGGCGCGCCAGGCGGCCAGGCGGCTGGCCAGTTCCTCGTCGGAGATCAGCAGGTTCAGAGACCGGGAAGGGCCGTCCAGCGCGATCTCGTCGCCGTTGCGCACGACGGCCAGCGGGCCGCCGGCGTCGGATTCCGGCGAGACGTGCAGGATCACGGTGCCGAAAGCCGTGCCGCTCATGCGGGCGTCGCTGATGCGGACCATGTCCTTGACGCCCTTTTCCAGCAGCTTGGTCGGCAGCGGCATGTTGCCCACTTCCGGCATGCCCGGATAGCCCTTGGGGCCGCAGCCCTTGAGCACCAGGATCGAGGTCTCGTCGACCTCCAGGGCCGGGTCGTCGATGCGGGCGCGGAAGTCCTCGATGGTCTCGAACACCACGGCCTTGCCCCGGTGGCTGCACAGTTCGGGGCTGGCGGCGCTGGGCTTCATCACCGCGCCGCCGGGGGCCAGGTTGCCGCGCAGCACCCAGATGCCGCTGTCGGGCTTCACCGGCGCCTCGATGCTGCGGATGACCTCGGCGTTGAACACCTCGGCCGTCTCGTACTGCTCGCCGATTTGTCGGCCCGAGACGGTCAGGGCCTCGGGGTTCAGGAACGGGGCCATCTGCTTCATCACCGCCGGCAGGCCGCCGGCATAGTGCAGGTCTTCCATCAGGAAGCGGCCCGACGGCTGCAGGTCGACCAGCAGCGGCACGTCGCGTGACAGGTTGTCGAAGTCTTCCAGGCTCAGCTCGACGCCCAGGCGGCCGGCCAGGGCCAGCAGGTGGACCACGGCGTTGGTCGAGCCGCCGATCGCGGCGTGCACGCGCAGGGCGTTCTCGAACGCGGCCCGCGTGGCCACCTGCGACATGGTCAGGCCGTCATGCACCATGCGCACGATGGTGCGGCCGGTGTGGTGGGCCATCGCGGCGCGGCGGGCGTCCACGGCGGGAATGGAGGCGTTGTAGGGCAGGCTCATGCCCATGGCCTCGACGATCGCGGCCATGGTCGAGGCGGTGCCCATGGTCATGCAGGTGCCGGGCGAGCGGCTCATGCCGCTCTCGGCCGACATGAATTCCGGCAAGGTCATCTCGCCGGCCCGGACGGCCTCGGAGAACTTCCACACGTCGGTGCCCGAGCCGATGTCCTTGCCGCGGAACTTGCCGTTCAGCATCGGGCCGGTCGAGACGACGACGGTGGGCAGGTCGACGCTGGCCGCGCCCATCATCTGGCCCGGGGTGGTCTTGTCGCAGCCGCCCAGCAGCACGACGCCGTCGATCGGATTGCCGCGGATCGACTCCTCGACGTCCATGGCCAGCAGGTTGCGGAACAGCATGGCCGTCGGCCGCATCTGGGTCTCGCCCAGCGACATGGCCGGGAACTCCAGGGGCAGGCCGCCGGCCTCCCACACGCCGCGCTTCACGTGCTCGGCGATGTCGCGCAGACCCGCGTTGCAGGGGGTGATTTCCGACCAGGTGTTGCAGATGCCGATCACCGGCCGCCCGTCGAACACGTCGTCCGGCAGGCCCTGGCTCTTCATCCAGCTGCGATGAATGAACCCGTCGCGATCCAGCTTTCCATAGCTGTGACCGCTGCGGAACCGGCCGCCCCCGTTTCCCTGACTCATGACCCGCCCTAACGCCGCGGCCGAGCCGCTTCAAAACCCATTTAGCGCATTTATAGTATTATAGAGGCGGTCGCAAACTGCGGTCGCCTCGGTAACGCGTCACGCAAGACGACCTAGGGCTGATTTCCTTGAGTTTACGCGGGTTTGCTGCATGGCCTGTGGCGCAAAAGTCGCCCTCCGCGCTGAAATGATAGCGCTATCAATTTCGGCTTGTAAGTCGGAATTATATGACTAAAGGTCCCGCTTAGATCGTGTGACCGCCGTGGGCGGCGCACGTCACCGACGCCTTTGAGAGCGTCGGGACGGATCTCACCTCGGGGAAGGAAACCGCAATGTCGCCTCGTCAATCTCGTCGCAACGCCATGTTCTTGGGCGCGTCAGCGCTCGTCATCTGCGCCGCTCTGCCGGCCGTCGCCGCCGCTCAGGCGGCCCCGGCCCAGTCCGTCGATACGGTCGAAGAAATCGTCGTCACCGGCCAGCGGGCCGCCATCCAGTCGGCGCAGAAGCTGAAGCAGAACGCCGAGCAGATGGTCGATTCGATCACCTCGACCGACATCGGGGCCCTGCCGGACCGCAGCGTCACCGAAGCGCTGCAGCGCATCTCGGGCGTCACCATCGGCCGTACCTCGGATCCCCGCGACGCCGACCGCATTTCGGTCGAAGGCAGCGGCGTGCAGGTCCGCGGCCTCAGCTGGGTTCGTGGCGAACTGAACGGCCGCGACAGCTTCTCGGCCAAGGCCGGCCGCACCCTGAGCTTCGAAGACGTACCGCCCGAGCTGATGGCCGGCGTCGACGTCTACAAGAATCCGTCGGCCGACCTCATCGAAGGCGGCGTTGGCGGTACGGTCAACCTGCGTACGCGCATGCCCTTCGATTCCAAGAAGAGCATCCTGGCCTATTCGCTCGATTCCAGCTGGGGCGACCTGGCCCGGAAATGGGAGCCGAGCGGCTCGATCCTCTACAGCAACCGCTGGGACACCAATATCGGCGAGCTGGGCTTCCTGATCGACCTGTCCGATTCTAAGCTGAGCAGCCGCACCGACACCATGTCGGTCGACCCCTACAACGTGCGCACCGACCTAGTTCCGGGCAAGACGGTGTACGTCCCCGGCGGCTACGGCTATCGCAGCCTGGACTTCGAGCGCGAGCGCAAGGGCATCGACGCCGCCCTGCAATGGCGCCCCAACGAGCAGTGGGAAGCCACCCTGCACTTCATGCGCTCGTCGGCTTCGCAGGCCTCGACCGAACGCGCCAACGGCTTCAACCCCGGATCGGGGAACGGCCCGGCCGCCGGGACCAGCTTCACCTACAGCGATACCGGCCACTTCCTCAAAGGCACGATGGCCAACGCGCCGGGCGGCGACACTCTTGGCTCGTCACTGATCGACACCCGCTTCGCCGACCGCAGCTCGGTGACCTCGGACTACTCGCTGAACGTGAAGTACAATCCGAACGACAAGTGGGCGTTCAGCGCCGACGTCCAGTACATCTACGCCAAGACCAAGACGGTCGATAACACCGTGTTCAACTCGCTGGAAGGCGCCAACGCGCAGAACGGCGGGACCCGGCCCGCCACCCTGGATTTGACCGGGGACCTGCCCCAGATCACGGCCAACAACGACGCCGCCTTCCTGGCCAATCCGGCCAACTACTACCTGCAAGCGGCGATGGATCACCACGACCGCAACGACGCCGCCGAGTGGGCCGAGCGCTTCGACGGCGAATACAGCTTCGACGAGGGCAGCTGGCTGAAGTCTTTCCGCTTCGGCGTCCGCCATACCTTCCGCCAGGCCACCACCCGCGAAACCGCCTACCGTTGGGACACGGTGGCGCCGAGCTGGGGTCTGCCGGACAACAAGGTGCCGCCGATCTCCACGCTTGACGGCTATCAGGGCTATTACGGCCTCTATACCTTCGACAACTACTTCCGCGGCAAGACCAAGCTGCCAGCGCCGTTCGTGATGCCGACCGCGGCCTTCGTGAACAACTACGGCGACACCTCGCAGGTGTTGCAACGGATCGCGCAGGCGAACGGCGGCGGCTGGCGCGCCTTCAACGGGGTCTTCGATCAGCAGACCCCGGCCGGCGGCAGGGGCAGCATCAACCACCAGAAGGAAGAGACCCTGGCGGCCTACGGCCTTCTGCGGTTCGGCCACGACGTTTCGCTGTGGGGCGACCAGCGCGAGATCGACGGCAACATCGGCCTGCGCGTCGTCAAGACCGAGAGCCAGGGCCAGGGCACCCAGGTCTTCCCGGTCAACAACGGCAGCAGCAGCATCGACATCCCGGCCGCCGACCAGGCGTTCGGAAACGGGGCCTCCAGCCCCATCAAGGGGGGCCGCGACTATGTGAGCCTCCTGCCCAGCCTGAACGTGCGCCTGAAGCTCGCCCCGGACATGTTCATCCGCTTCGCGACGGCCAAGTCCATCGTCCGTCCGGACTTCCAGCAGCTGCAGCCGAACTACTCGATCAGCGCCGAGAATGGCTTCATCTCCGGCGGTGTCTGCACAGACAGCATCCCCGGCGGTTCCCGAGCCAACTGCGTCTATCAGTATACGGCCAACGCCGGTAATCCGGACCTGAAGCCGATCCGCTCGACCCAGTACGACCTGTCTTACGAGTGGTACTTCAACGCGACCGGCAGCCTGACGGCGACGGTGTTCTACAAGGACATCTACAACTTCATCGCCAACAGCCCGACCAACCTCAGCTTCACCAACAACGGCGTGACCCGCACCGTCCAGGTGATCCAGCCGTACAACGCCGGCCACGGGAAGGTTAAGGGCTTCGAAGTCGCCTATCAGCAGTATTACGACTTCCTGCCCGGCGCGCTGCGCGGTTTCGGCGTACAGGCCAACTTCACCTATATCGACAGCAAGGGCACGCGGAACGGGGCGGTCAACCCGTACGACAACACCCAGATCACCAACAGCGCGGCCGAGGACCTCCCGCTCGAGGGCATGTCGAAGACCAGCTACAACGTCGCGGCGCTCTATGACCTGGGCAAGGTCTCGGCGCGCCTGGCCTATAACTGGCGTGAGCGCTATCTGCTGACCACCACGGCCGCGAACATCAACATCCCGGCCTGGTACGACGACTACGGCCAGCTGGACGGCTCGGTGTTCTACACCGTCAACGACGCGCTGAAGATCGGCTTCCAGGCGGCGAACCTGGCCAACGCCAAGACCAAGATCCTGGTCAGCTATCCTGGCCGGCCCGAAGAGGGTCTGACGGGCCACAACTGGGTCGTGGCGGACCGCCGCTACTCGATCGTGCTCCGCGGCACCTTCTAGCGGCTTCGCTCGCGAGCCTCTGAACAGGCCCTCGTTCCGTCCCGGCCCCACCGGGACGGGGCGGGGGCTTTTTTATTCGTCGCGCCGGCCGGAGAAGCCGCTAGCCTGGGCGCGTGACCAACGACGGAAAATCCGCGTTATGACCGAGCAGTCTCCATTCAAGTTCGTCATCGTCGGCGGGGGCACCGCGGGCTGGATGACCGCCGCCGCGTTGGCCCACGCGTTCAAGGGCCAGGTGGCGGAGATCGAGCTCGTTGAATCCGAGGAGATCGGCACGGTCGGCGTCGGCGAGGCCACCATCCCGCCGATCCAGTTCCTCAACAGTTTGCTGGGCATCGACGAGATCGACTTCGTCAAGAAGACCCAGGCGACCTTCAAGCTGGGCATCGAGTTCCGCGACTGGAAGACGCTGGGCCACAGCTACCTGCATCCGTTCGGCCCGATCGGCACGCCGATCGACGGGGTAGGCTTTCACCATTATTGGCGACGGCTGCGCGAGCACGGCCGCGCCGCCGACATTTTCGATTATTCGATGTCGGCCGTCGCGGCCCGGAAGGGCAAGTTCGTCATCGCGCCGCGCGAGCTTCCGCCGGGCGTGCCGCCGCTGGCCTATGCGTACCATTTCGACGCCGGCCTCTATGCCCGCTTCCTGCGCGAGTATGCCGAGGCGCGAGGCGTCAAGCGAACCGAGGGCAGGATCGTCGACGTCAAGCAACGCGCCGCCGACGGCTTCGTCGAGGCGGTCGAACTCGAGGGCGGCCGACGCGTCGAGGGTGATTTCTTCGTGGACTGTTCGGGGTTCCGAGGGCTGCTGATCGAGCAGACCCTGAAGACCGGCTACGAGGACTGGACCCACTGGCTGCCCTGCGACCGCGCGCTGGCCGTGCCTTGCGACAGCGTCACGCCGCTGACGCCCTATACGCGCTCGACGGCGCGCAAGGCGGGCTGGCAGTGGCGCATTCCGCTGCAGCACCGGACCGGCAACGGCTACGTCTATTCCAGCCCGTTCATCAGCGACGACGAGGCGGCCGCTACCTTGATGGCCAATCTGGACGGGGCGCCGCGGGCCGAGCCGCGGCTGCTGCGCTTCACGACCGGCCGGCGCAAGCAGGCCTGGAACAAGAACGTCGTCGCCCTGGGCCTGGCCAGCGGCTTCATGGAACCGCTGGAATCGACCAGCATCCACCTGATCCAGACGGGGGTGATGCGCCTGCTCTCCCTGCTGCCGACCCGAACTTACGACCCGGCGGCGGTCGCGGAATACAATCGCCTGTCGAAGGTCGAGTACGAGCAGATCCGCGACTTCATCATCCTGCACTACTGCGCCACGGAGCGGGATGATTCCGAGTTGTGGCGCTACTGCGCGAACATGGCGCTGCCCGAGGCGCTGAGTCACAAGATCCAGCTCTTCCGCGAGCGCGGAAAGGTCGCCCGCTACGACGATCAGCTGTTCGCCGAACCCAGCTGGATCGCCGTGTTCCTGGGGCAGGGCGTCGAACCCCGCGACCACGATCGCCTGGCCGACGTGGCGCCGATCGCCTCTGTTGAACGCACGCTGTTCAATATCCGGGACAAGATGGTCCATATCGCCGACCGACTGATGACGCACGACGAATTCATCGCCCGCCACTGCAAGGCCGATCCAGTCTGACGCGAGGCGATCCTCTTCGTCTTGCCAGCCAATTATCCTACTTATACTAGTGATAGCGGTAACAATCCGTCGCGACGAGGCAAGCCTCCGGAATGACGGCCCAACGGGAGGCGAGCTTGCGGTTTCAGGATAGAACTCGGCCGGGACGGGGCGGCTCCCTGGCGCTCATCGCGGCGTTGCTGGCCGCCACAGCCTTGACCGGCATGGCCGCTTCCGCGCCCGCCCACGCCGCCGACCTGCCCAGGCTGGTCGAGAAGGACGGCCGCCACGCCCTGATGGTCGACGGCGCGCCGTTCCTGATGCTGGGCGTCCAGGCCAACAACGCCGCCAACTATCCCTCGCAGCTGCCCAAGGTGTGGCCGGCGATGCAGGCGATGCACGCCAACACCCTGGAGATCCCGATCGCCTGGGAGCAGATCGAGCCGGTCGAGGGGCAGTTCGACTTCTCCTTTGTCGACGTGCTGCTGAAACAGGCCCGCGAGAAGGACGTGAAGCTGGTCCTGCTGTGGTTCGGCACCTGGAAGAACAACAGCCCGCAATACGCGCCCGAATGGGTCAAGCTGGACAACAAGCGCTTCCCGCGGGTGATCAACGCCAAGGGCGAGGTCAAGAACTCGCTGTCGCCTCACTTTCGCGCCACGCTGGAGGCCGACAAGAAGGCCTTCGTCGCCCTGATGCGCCACCTGAAGACGGCCGATCCGGATCACACCGTGATCATGATCCAGCCCGAGAACGAGACCGGCACCTACAGCGCCGTCCGCGACTATTCCCCCACCGCGCAGAAGCTGTTCGAAGGACCCGTGCCGGCCCAGCTGGTCAAGGCCATGGGCAAGAAGCCGGGAACCTGGGCGGCGGTGTTCGGCAAGGACGCCGACGAGTTCTTCCATGCCTGGTCGATCGGCCGGTTCGTCGACGAGGTCGCCGCGGCCGGCAAGCGCGAGCTGCCGCTGCCGATGTACGTCAACGCCGCCCTGCGCGACCCCTTCAAGTATCAGGACCCGTTCACCTATTCGTCGGGCGGGCCGACCTGGAACGTGCTGGAGGTCTGGAAGGCCGCCGCGCCGTCGATCGACGCGCTGGCGCCCGACATCTACATGCGCGAGAGCGCCAGCGTCCGGAAGACGCTGGAGCAGTACGGCCGTCCCGACAACGCCCTGTTCGTGCCCGAGATCGGCAGCGACAAGGCCTTCGCCCGCTATGTCTATGACGTGCTGGGCCGCCACGGGATCGGCTTCTCGCCGTTCGGCCTCGACTACACCGGCTATTCCAACTACCCGCTCGGCGCCAAGCAGGTGGACGCCGAGACGCTGGAGAACTTCGGCGTGCACTATCGCCTGCTGGCCCCGATGGCCCGCGAGTGGGCCAGGCTGTCGTTCACCAGCGACGTCTGGGGCGTGGGCGAGGCCGACGACCGCAAGGCCGAGACCCTGAAGCTGGGCGACCGCTGGACCGCCACGATCTCGTACGGCGAATGGCAATTCGGCTCGATGGACGCGCCTTGGATGGGCAAGGCCGAGAAGCAGCCGAACCGCGAGATCCCGGACGGCGGCGCCCTGATCGCTCGGTTGTCGGCCAACGAATTCCTGGTCACCGGCTATCGCGCCCGCGTCACCTTCGGCTCGGCCAAGGACGAGCGGTTCATGCTGGCCCGCGTCGAGGAGGGGCATTTCGAGAACGGCCAGTGGGTGTTCGACCGCGTGTGGAACGGCGACCAGAGCGACTACGGCCTGAACCTGACGACCCTGCCACAGGTGCTGAAGGTCAAGCTGGCCACCTACTGACGTCCGCAATTCAAGCGCCGATCCCGATGTTCACCGGGATCGGCGGCGATAAAAATCAGAAATCCTAGGGGAAGAACTCAATGCGCATGCTGCCCAAGGCCCTCCTCGCCGGCCTGACGCTCGCCCTCCTGGCCTCGACCAGCGCCCTGGCGCTGGACGGCGGCTTCGAGAAGACCGCCGACGGGGTGATCGTCACGCCCGCCTCGGGGCCCGCCAAGAAGGTGCGGCTGCAGGTGATGGGCGACCGCCTCATCCACGTCACGGCCACGCCGACCGACAGTTTGGACACGCCCAAGAGCCTGATGGTGATCGCCCAGCCCAAGACCTCCGGCTTCACGGTCGACCAAGTCGGCGGCAAGCTGGTGCTGAAGACCGCCAAGGCGACGGCCGAGGTCTCGCTGGACGACGGGACCGTCGACTTCAAGGACGCCAAGGGCAAAACGGTCCTGGCCGAACGCGACCGCGGCGCCTTCAGGCCGGTGAAGGTCGACGGCGAGGACTTCTACGAAGTTCGTCAGCAGTTCAATCCGGGTACGGACGAAGCCTTCTACGGCCTGGGCCAGCACCAGAACGGCCAGATGAACTACAACGGCCAGGACGTCGAGCTGCTGAACTACAACCGCGCCATCGCCGTCCCGATGCTGCTGTCGAGCCGCGGCTACGGCCTGCTGTGGGACAACAGCTCGATCACTCGCTTCGGCGACCCGATCCCCTACGACGTCGCCTCGCGCGACCTGAAGATCACCGGCCTGGACGGCAAGCCCGGCTTCACCGCCAAGTACTATGTCGGCGGCGAGCTGAAGCTGACCCGCGCCGAGACCGACATCGACTACCGGTTCCTCAAGGACCTGCCCAACCTGCCCAAAGAGCTGAACGGCCCCGGCGGCAAGCCGCTGCCCGACAAGAAGGTGGTCTGGGAAGGGACGCTGACCACCGACAAGGCCGGGGTGCATCGGTTCAAGCTCTATTCGAGCGACTACGCCAAGGTCTGGATCGACGGCAAGCTGGTCATCGATCGCTGGCGCCAGAACTGGAACCCCTGGTACCACAACTTCGACGTCGCCCTGACCCCGGGCAAGGCCCACAAGGTCAAGGTCGAATGGCTGCCGGACGGCGGCTATATCGGCCTGCTGCACAACAATCCGCTGCCCGAGCCCGACCGCCATTCGCTGCAGCTGACCTCCGAGGTCGGCAAGGCGATCGACTACTATTACGTGGGCGGCGACGACCTCGACCAGGTGGTGGCCGGCTATCGCGAGCTGACCGGCAAGGCGACGATGATGCCCCGCTGGGCCTACGGCTTCTGGCAGAGCCGCCAGCGCTACGAGACCGCCGACCAGTTGGTCGACACCGTCAAGGAATACCGCAAGCGCAAGCTGCCGCTCGACAACATCGTGCTGGACTGGCGCTACTGGACCGACCCGACCTGGGGCAGCCACAAGTTCGACGCCTCGCGCTTCCCCGACCCGAAGGGCATGATCGACGAGGTGCACGCCCTGAACGCGCACTTCATGATCTCGATCTGGCCGAAGTTCTATCCGACCACGGACAACTTCAAGGAACTCGACGCCAAGGGCTACATGTACAAGCGCAACATCGAGCAGGGCGCGTTGGACTGGGTCGGCCCGGGCTATCTGAACTCGTTCTACGACCCCTATCCGAAGGAGGCGCGTGACATCTACTGGCGTCAGGTCAAGGAGAACCTGAAGGTGCTGGGCGTCGACGCGTGGTGGATGGACGCATCCGAGCCCGACCTGCACTCCAACGTCGATGTGCCCGAGCGCACCAAGCGCATGGGCCCGACAGCGCTCGGCCCGGCGGCTCAGTACTTCAACGCCTACGCGCTGCCGCACACCCAAGGCGTCTATGAGGGCGAGACGGCCTACAACCCCGAGGTCCGTCCGTTCATCCTGACCCGCTCGGGTTTCGGCGGCCTGCAGCGCAACGCCTCCTCGGTGTGGAGCGGCGACGTCGTGGCGCGGTGGGACGACTTCCGCGACCAGATCTCGGCCGGGGTGAACCTGTCGATGTCGGGAATCCCCAACTGGACCACCGACATCGGCGGCTTCTCGGTGGAGAAGCGCTACGAGAACAAGGACCCGGCCCACTGGCCCGAGTGGCAGGAGCTGAACCTGCGCTGGTTCCAGTTCGGCGCCTTCAGCCCGCTGTTCCGCAGCCACGGCGAGACGCCCTTCCGCGAGATCTACAACCTCGCCGACGAGGGGACCGAGGTCTACAAGGCCCTGGCCTGGTACGACGAGCTCCGCTACCGGCTGATGCCCTATGTCTACAGCGTGGCGGCCGACACCTATCAGCGCGACGGCAGCATCATGCGCGGCCTGGTCATGGACTTCCCGGCCGACAAGGCGGTGCGGAACATCGACGACCAGTATCTGTTCGGCAAGGCGTTCCTGGTCGCCCCGGTGACCCAGTTCAAGGCCCGCTCGCGGTCGGTCTACCTGCCCGCCGGGGCCAGCTGGTACGACTTCGAGACCGGCAAGGCGTTCAAGGGCGGCCAGACCATCAAGGCCGACGCGCCGCTGGCCCGCATGCCGCTGTTCGTCCGGGCCGGCTCGATCGTGCCGACCACGGTGGTCCAGCAATATGTCGGCGAGCAGCCCGACGCGCCGCTGACGGTGGTGGTCTATACCGGCGCCGACGGCAAGTTCGAGCTCTATGAGGACGACGGCCTGTCGACCGCCTATGCGCGCGGCGCCTGGAGCCGCATCCCGATGAGCTTCGACAACGCCACCGGCCGCCTGACGATCGGCGCGCGCTCGGGGTCGTTCAAGGGCATGGTCGACAAGCGGGTGATCAAGATCCGCTTCATCGGCGGCGGGGCCAAGCCGGTCGACTTCGACGCGGTGGATCAGACCGTGGAGTACGCCGGCCAGCCGGTGGTGGTGACGCGGAAGTAGATGCGCACCTGAGGTCCTCCCCCCACAGGGGGAGGGCCTTGGGCCCTAAGCCTGCACCACCAGCTTGCGCGTGATCAGCTCGGCCGCGTTCACGCGCTCGCCGCCCGGCTCCATCACTTCCAGGTGCACGTGGTTGGTGATCCCCGGATAGTGCTTCTGCAGGCTTTCGACGCTGCCGATCGTCTCGCCCAGCCGCACGGTCTGGCCGACCTCGACGCCGGGGGTCACGTAGAAGGCGCGGGCCACGTAGCCCAGGGCCGGGTTGCTGATCTCGACGAACTTCAGGTCGCTGGACCCGGCGTAGGCGTAGCCGATCTTGGTCACGTAGCCGGAGATCGGGGCGTGGACGTCCTGGCCGGCCGTGGCCACGTAGTCGACGCCCTCATGGCTGCGCGAGCCGCCGTCGCGGCGGGCGCCGAACTGGCCGTCGCCGAACTCGTCGTGGCCGCGCGGGAGGCCGCCCGTGGGGTTGGCGAAGTCGGGGGCGCCGTCGCCGTCGATGTCCGAACCGCTCCAGACCAGTTCCTTGCGAACCGGCCTCTGCGGCTTGGCGGCCATCTCGGCCAGCAGGCGCTGGACGACCGGCGACGGGCCCCTGGCCTTGTGCGGAGTCTCCATCGCCGCCACCACCATCGGAGCGAAGACCAGGGCCAGGCCCAGCGCGCCGCGCGCCCAAGGGACGAGTCTGTGCGGGGCGGGTGTCTTCGCATCCGATGCTTGCATCAAATCGTCCTGAAGTTGTTCGTGGATCGTTTCGGGATGTTGGGCGTTTTTGTCGGTTAATCGCCAGATAAGGCGAAGACATGGCAAGCCAAGTGCGACCTGCGGTCGCGCACGTATACGGCTGTGCTTGAAGCTCTACTGAACGTTGTTGGCGGGCAGTGGGCTAGACCCTGTGCAGGGTGATGGTCAATGCTCTGGTTTCGGCGGGAATATCGAGCGTTGCTGTCTCGTCCGCGTCGACAAGGACCACGTCCAGTTCGGCGAGATTCCCCACGCCTTCTAGCAGTACGACGAGCCTCGGTCCGTCCGGGGCCGCGCCGGGGTCGCCGCGCCAGGGCGCGACCCGCGCCGTCCAGGCGCCGCGCCGGACCATGACGTTGAGGTCGCGGATCGGGCCGGCGGTCAGGCGCGCGACGACGGCGGCCTCGCCCGGGAAGGCGAAGGGCGCGCCGGGCTCCAGCCGGATCGTCCGGCCTTCGATCTCCAGCGCCAGGCCGTCGCCGGCGATCACCGTCAGCACCCGGTCGGCGCCGGGAAAGGCCGAGAACGGCCCGTCGGCGGCGACGTCGGCCAGGCTAACCCGCCAGTCGAAGCCGTCCAGGCTCGCGCCCGGCGGCCAGGCGGCGACCTCGCGGGTGACGCCGCCGCCGTTCTTCCACGGTGTGGCGACCCGGTCGGCGGCGCGCAGGATGCGCACTACAGGATGCCCGGCAGGTCCAGGCCATGTTCGCGGGCGCAGTCCCTGGCGATCGCGTAGCCGGCGTCGGCGTGGCGCATGACGCCGCTGGCCGGGTCGTTCCACAGCACGCGTTCGATGCGCCTGGCGGCGGCTTCCGTACCGTCGCAGACGATGACCATGCCCGCGTGCTGCGAGAAGCCCATGCCTACCCCGCCGCCGTGGTGCAGCGACACCCAGGTGGCGCCCGAGGCGGTGTTGAGCAGGGCGTTCAGCAGGGGCCAGTCCGACACCGCGTCCGAGCCGTCCATCATCCCTTCCGTCTCGCGGTTGGGCGAGGCGACCGAGCCGGAGTCCAGGTGATCGCGGCCGATCACCACCGGGGCCTTCAACTCGCCCGAGGCGACCATGGCGTTGAACGCCAGGCCCAGCCGGTGACGGTCGCCCAGGCCCACCCAGCAGATCCGGGCGGGAAGGCCCTGGAATTTGATCTTCTCGGCGGCCATGTCCAGCCAGTGGTGCAGGTGGGGATTGTCGGGGATCAGTTCCTTGACCTTGGCGTCGGTCTTCTTGATGTCCTCCGGATCGCCCGACAGCGCGGCCCAGCGGAACGGCCCGATCCCGCGGCAGAACAGCGGGCGGATATAGGCCGGCACGAATCCTGGGAAGTCGAAGGCGTTCGTCACGCCTTCCTCCAGCGCCATCTGGCGGATGTTGTTGCCGTAGTCGACGGTGGGCACGCCGGCGGCCTGGAAGTCGAGCATGGCCCTGACGTGCACGGCCATCGAGGTGCGGGCGGCGCGGTTCACCGTTTCGGGCTCGCGCTCCTTGGCGGCGGCCCACTGGTCCAGGGTCCAGCCGGCCGGCAGGTAGCCATTGATCGGGTCGTGGGCGCTGGTCTGGTCGGTCAGCAGGTCGGGGCGGACGCCGGCGGCGAACATCGCCGGCAGCAGCTCGGCGGCGTTGCCCAGCAGGCCGACCGAGATCGGAGTGCGGTTTCGGCAGGACTCCTCGATCCAGGCCAGGGCTTCGTCCAGGGTCTCGGTGGCCTTGTCCAGATAGCCGGTGCGCAGCCGCATCTCGATCCGCGACGGCTGGCACTCGATGGCCAGGCACGAGGCTCCGGCCATCACCGCCGCCAGGGGCTGGGCCCCGCCCATGCCGCCCAGACCGGCGGTCAGCAGCCACTTGCCGGCCAGGTCGCCGCCATGATGCTGACGGCCCATCTCGACGAAGGTCTCGTAGGTGCCCTGCACGATGCCCTGGGCGCCGATATAGATCCATGAGCCGGCGGTCATCTGGCCGTACATGGCCAGGCCCTTGCGATCCAGTTCGTTGAAATGCTCCCAGGTCGCCCAGCGCGGCACCAGGTTGGAGTTGGCGATCAGCACGCGCGGCGCGTCGGGGTGGGTGCGGAATACGCCGACCGGCTTGCCTGACTGGACCAGCAGGGTTTCGTCGTCATTGAGCCGGCGCAGGGTCTCGACGATCTTGTCGTAGCTCTCCCAGTCTCGCGCCGCCCGGCCGATGCCGCCATAGACCACCAGTTCCTCGGGCCGCTCGGCGACGTCGGGGTGCAGGTTGTTCATCAGCATCCGCAGGGGGGCCTCGGTCAGCCAGGACTTGGCGGTGAGTTCCGTGCCGGTGGCGGGGCGGATGACGCGGGTGTTGTCGAGGCGGGTCATGCTGAAGTCTCGAGCGTTGAAAGGGCTGTTCTTCTCCTCACCCGCAGAGCGGGGGAGGAGAGGTTGAGGCGAAGGCCAGGCAGGCCTTCAGCACGTCGGTGAGGGCGGTCTGCAGCCCTGCGGCGCGCGCGACCTGGAACGGCGTTGGCCAATTGTCCGGCGCCAGGACCGCCGGTTCGTCGACATAGCCGCGGCAGGCCAGCTCCATCTGCACCGCATGGACGCCCTGGTCCGGCCGGCCGTAGCGGCGGGTGATCCAGCCGCCCTTGAACCGGCCGTCGGTGACGCGCGGCAGGCCCGTGGCGTCGCAGGCGCTTTCGACGGCGCGGGTCAGATCCGGATCGCAGGCCGCGCCGCTGTTGGTCCCGATGTTGAACTGCGGCAGTTCGCCCTCGAACAATCGCGGGGCCCGCGAGCGGATCGAGTGGGCGTCGTACAGCACCACCTTGCCGTGGCGCGCCACCAGCCGGTCGAGCTCGGCCTGGAGGCCGGCGTGGTAGGGATCGAAGAAGCTGGTCCGGCGCCGGGCGATCTCGGCCGGGTCGGGCTCCTCGCCGGGGCGATAGAGGGGGTCACCGTCGAAGGTGTCGACTGGGCACAGGCCGGTGGTGGCCTGGCCGGGATAGAGCGACACGCCCGACGGGTCGCGATTGACGTCGATCACCGTGCGCGAGACCTCGGTGCGCACCACCGTGGCGTCCAGGCCGTCGGCGAAGGCATAGAGCTCGCCCAGCCACCAGTCGGCGTCCTTGCGCGCCAGCCACGGCGAGACCAGTCGCGCCTCGATGCCCTGCGGGATCAGCGTGCCCGCGTGCGGGATGCTGACGATCAGCGGGGCGTCGCCGCGTTCTATGCTCAGCCAATCCATCAGGTTGTCATCCCGGCCGTAGCGCAGCGAAGCGCCGGGACCCAGGGGAGCCGCGCCGCCTTCGCCCAGTCCCCTGGGTCCCGGACAGCCTCTGCGAGGCTTCCGGGATGACAACGATGGGTGGGCGGGCTCATGCCTCCACCCCCGGCAACGCGATGGCCGAAGCCGCCGCCACGACCGCCCCCGACCGCACCAGGGCGTTGGCGGCCTCCATGTCCGGATGGAAGTGGCGGTCGTCCGACAGGTGCGGGACCTGGGCGCGAAGCGCCCGCCGCACGGCCTCCAGGGCTGGGCTCGAGGCCAGGGGCGCATGGAAGTCGCAGCCCTGGGCCGCCGCCAGCAGCTCGATGCCGATCACCGCCTCGGCCGCCTCGACCATGGCCAGCAGGCGCCGCGCGCCGTGGGCGGCCATCGACACGTGGTCCTCCTGGTTGGCCGAGGTCGGGATCGAGTCGACGCTGGCCGGATAGGCCTTCTGTTTGTTCTCCGAGACCAGGGCCGCGGCCGTGACCTGCGGGATCATGAAACCGGAGTTCAGGCCCGGCTTGGGGGTCAGGAAGGCCGGCAGGCCCGAGCAGGCGGGGTCGACCAGCATGGCGATGCGGCGCTCGGCGATCGAGCCGATCTCGCAGACGGCCAGGGCGATCATGTCGGCGGCGAAGGCCACGGGCTCGGCGTGGAAGTTGCCGCCCGACAGGGCCTCGTCCGTATCAGGGAAGATCAGCGGATTATCGGAGACGCCGTTGGCCTCGGTGGCCAGGGTCGCGGCCGCCTGGCGCAGCACGTCGAGCGCCGCGCCCATCACCTGCGGCTGGCAGCGCAGGCAGTAGGGGTCCTGCACCCGTGTGTCGCCCTCGCGGTGGGAGTCGCGGATCGCCGAACCGGCCATCAGGGCGCGCAGGGCCGCGGCGGTCTCGATCTGGCCGGGCTGGCGGCGCAGGACGTGGATGCGCCGGTCGAACGGGGTGTCCGAGCCCTTGGCCGCCTCGGTGGCCAGGGCGCCGGTGACCAGGGCCGACTGGAACAGCCGCTCGGCGTCGAACAGGGCGGCCAGGGCGTTGGCGGTCGAGAACTGGGTGCCGTTCAGCAGGGCCAGGCCTTCCTTGGGACCCAGGACCAGGGGTTTCAGGCCCGCGTCCCTCAGGGCCTCGACGGCCGGCAGGCGCCGGTCGCCGACGAAGATCTCGCCGACCCCGATTAGGGTCGCGGCCATGTGGGCCAGCGGGGCCAGATCGCCCGAGGCCCCGACCGAGCCCTGGCACGGCGTGACAGGCGTCAGGCCTTTCACGAGCATCGCTTCCAGCAGGTCGGTCGTCGCCGGCCGCACGCCCGACGCCCCCTGGGCCAGGCTGGCCAGCTTCAGGGCCATCATCAACCGGACCACCGGGACCGGCGACGGCGCACCCGTGCCGGCGGCGTGCGACAGCACGATGTTGCGCTGCAGGGTCTCCAGGTCGGCGTCGCCGATCCGCACGCTGGCCAGCTTTCCGAAGCCGGTGTTGATGCCGTAGACCGGCGCGCCCTTGGCCAGGATGCGCTCGACGGCGGCGGCGCTCCGCGCGATCACCGGCGCGGCGCTGGGATGGAGGCGAGCGGGGGCGCCGCGATAGACGGCCTTCCAGTCGGCGAGGCTGACTTCACCGGGGGTGAGAACGACTTCGATCACTTACAGGCCCTTCCAGACGCGCGCATGGAGCGGGTTGAAGCCCATGCGGTAGACAAGTTCGGCGGGACGCTCGATGTCCCAGATGGCCAGGTCGCAGGCCTTGCCGGCCTCGAGCGTTCCGATGCTGTCGAGGCGGCCCAACGCCCGCGCCGCCTCGCGCGTGACGCCGGCCAGGCATTCGTCGACGGTCATCCGAAACAGGGTGGCGGCCATGTTCATCGTCAGCAGCAGGCTGGTCAGGGGCGAGGTGCCGGGGTTGCAGTCGGTGGCCAGGGCCAAGGGGACGCCGGCCGCGCGCAGGGCCTCGATCGGCGGCAGCTTGGTCTCGCGCACGAAGTAGAAGGCCCCGGGCAGCAGCACGGCCGTCGTTCCGGCCTGGGCCATGGCCGCGATCCCGGCCTCGTCCAGATACTCCAGGTGGTCGGCCGACAGCGCTCCGAACTCGGCGGCCAGGGCCGCGCCGTGCAGGTTCGACAGCTGTTCGGCGTGCAGCTTGACCGGCAGGCCGTGCTCGCGGGCGGCCTGGAACACCCGCCGGGTCTGGGCGGGGGTGAAGCCGATGCCCTCGCAGAAGGCGTCGACCGCGTCGGCCAGGCCCCATCCCCCGAATTCAGGGGCGGCGACGGCAGGGATCATCTGGAAGCAGACATGGTCGATATAGTCGTCGGGGGCGTCGGCATATTCCGGCGGCAGGGCGTGGGCGCCGAGGAAGGTGGTGGTCACCGACACCGGGCGGGCCTCGGCCAGGGCGCGGGCGGCGCGCAGGCTCTTCAGCTCGTCCTCCAGCGACAGGCCGTAGCCGGACTTGACCTCGATCGTTGTCAGGCCCTCGGCGATCAGGGCGTCCAGGCGGGGCAGGGCGCTGGCGACCAGCTCGGCTTGCGAGGCCGCGCGGGTGGCCTTCATGGTCGAGACGATGCCGCCGCCGGCCCGGGCGATCTCCTCGTACGAGGCGCCGGCCAACCGCAGCTCGAACTCGTGGGCGCGGTCGCCGCCGAACACCAGGTGGGTGTGGGGGTCGATCAGGCCGGGCGTGATCCAGCGGCCCTCGCAGTCGATCGTCTCGCGGGCCTGGAAGGCGGGGGCTTCGGCGGCGGGGCCGGCATAGGCGATGCGGCCGTCCAGGCTGGCGACGACGCCGTCCTCGACCGCGCCGATTCCCGGTTGGCCCGGCGCGAAAGTGGCCAGGCGGGCCTTGCTCCACACCCGATCGCAGCGCATGGCCTGGGATCTCCCGACGCCGGTCCGGTCTCTTGCCGACGGCTCCAATATGTATAGACATATTCGCGCGACCCGAGGATTGTCCAGTGACCGACGACGAGTTTCCGCCGGAACCCGAGGCGGACGACGCTCCGATCTACACCCCACCGCGGGCGGTCGAGGCCCAGGCCGAGCCGGCTCAGCGGCCCGCGCCTGAGCCCGATCGCGCGCAACCGGCCGGCCCCCAGACCCTGTGGTTCGAGCAGGCCCTGCTGGCCGACGGCTGGGCGAAGGCCGTGCGGTTCACGATCACCGACGGCATGATCGGCCGCGTCGACACCGACGTGGCCCGCCAGCCCGGGGAGGTCGCCCACGGCCCGTGCCTGCCCGGCCTGCCCAACCTGCACAGCCACGCCTTCCAGCGGGCCATGGCCGGTCTTACGGAGACGCGCGGCCCACCGGACAGCAAGGGTGGCGTCGACAGCTTCTGGACCTGGCGCGAGCTGATGTACCGCTTCGTCGACCGGCTGGGTCCCGACGAGGTCCAGGCCATCGCCGCCCTGGCCTATATGGAGATGCTGGAGACCGGCTCGACCCGGGTCGGCGAGTTCCATTACCTGCATCACGACAAGGACGGCGGCGCTTACGCCGACCCGGCCGAGATGGCGGCGCGGATCGCGGCCGCGGCCGACGAGACGGGCGTCGGCCTGACCCTGCTGCCGGTGTTCTACGCCCATGCCGGCTTCGGCGGCGTCGCGCCGGGCGAGGGGCAGCGGCGGTTCATCCACGACGTGGACGGCTACGGCCGGCTGGTCGAGGCCAGCCGCGCGGCGGTCGCGAGCCTGCCGGACGCCGTGGTCGGGATCGCGCCGCACAGCCTGCGGGCGGTGACCGGCGAGGAGCTGACGGCGATCCTGCCGCTGGCCGGCGCGGGTCCGATCCACATCCACATCGCCGAGCAGACCCAGGAGGTCGACGACTGCCTGGCCGCCACCGGCGCGCGGCCGGTGCGCTGGCTGATGAACAATGCGCCGGTCGACAAGCGCTGGTGCCTGGTCCACGCCACCCACCTGAACGCCATGGAGACCGAGCGCCTGGCCAAGAGCGGCGCGGTCGCGGGCCTGTGCCCGATCACCGAGGCCAATCTGGGCGACGGCGTTTTTCCGGCCCACGACTATCTGGCGGCCGGTGGGGCGTTCGGGATCGGTTCGGACAGCAACGTGCTGATCGACGCCGCCGAGGAGCTGCGGACCCTGGAATACGCCCAGCGCCTGACGCGGCGGTCCCGAAACGTCCTGGCCCGCGCGCCCGGCGGGTCGACCGGCGGCGAGCTGTTCCGGGCGGCCGTGAGCGGCGGCGCCCAGGCCCTGGGCGTCGCCGGCGGCTTGCGGCGCGGGCGCGCGGCCGACTTCGTGACCCTGGACCGCGCCCATCCGGCGATGGTCGGCCGCGACGGCGACGCCTTGCTGGACAGCCTGGTGTTCGCCGGCCGGCACGGGGCGATCGACGGCGTCTGGCGCGGCGGCCGCCAGGTCGTCAGCGGCGGCCGCCACCACGCCCGCGACGCCATCCTCGCCCGCTACCGGACCGCCCTGGGGAGCGTGCTGGCTTGACCGGAAACGAAAGGACGCTGTCCCAGCGCATCCGGGGCGAGATCGAGGACCTGATCCGTTCGGGCGCCTGGACGCCGGGCCGCAAGGTCCCGTCCGAGGCCGAGCTGATGGCCCGGTTCGACTGCTCGCGGATGACCGTCAACAAGGCGATGTCGGCCCTGGCGGACGAGGGACTGATTGTCCGCCGTCGTCGCGCCGGCTCGTTCGTGGCCCGGCCGCGCGTGCATTCCACCGTGCTCGACATCCCCGACATCCAGGCGCAGATCGTGGCGCGTGGCGAGGCCTATCGCTTCGACCTGCTGGACAGGCGTCGGCGCAAGGCCAGGACGGCGGACGCGGACGAGGCGGCCCTGGCGGCTGGCGGCGCGCTGCTGGCGCTGCGTGGCGTGCACGTCGCCGGCGACCGGCCGTTCGCCCTGGAGGATCGCCTGATCAGCCTGGCCGCCGTGCCGGAGGCCGCCGACCTCGATTTCGCCGACGAGTCGCCGGGGGCCTGGCTGTTGCACCACGTACCCTGGACCGAGGCCGAGAACCGCATCAGCGCGGTCGGGGCCGACGCGGCGACGGCGGGGCTGATGGGGCTGGACCCGGGCGCGGCCCTGCTGGCCGTCGAGCGCCGCACCTGGCGGGCGGGCGAGCCGGTCACCTGGGTCCGCCAGCTGTTCCCCGGCGAGGCCTACGACCTGGTGGCGCGGTTCGGGCGGGCGCGCTGATACGGCCTTGGGCCGTCCACGAAGGTAGGCCATCACAACCACTTTACGAGTCCAAATTGTCTGAGTAATGTCGCGGTACGCCTGACCGGCGACCGGGAGGAAATGGGTGAAACAAGGTCTGTCTCTTGCGCTCGCCTGCTCGGTGGCGCTCGCTTCCAGCGGCGCGCCGTCGGTCGTTCGGGCGGCCGGTCCCGAGCCGGTCATCGTCAGCCGGGGCAACCCGCTGTTCCGCGACCGCTTCACCGCCGATCCCGCCCCGCTGGTCGTCGGCGACACGCTGTATCTCTACACCGGCCACGACGAGGCCCGGGGCGACGAGATGTTCACCATGCGCGACTGGCTGGTGTTCTCGACCAAGGACATGAAGACCTGGACGCCGCACGCCCCGATCATGAACGTCAAGGACTTCAAGTGGGCCAAGAAGGACGCCTGGGCGTCGCAGGCCATCGAGAAGAACGGCAAGTTCTACTTCTACGCCGCCGTCGAACACGACGACAGTCATCCGGGCAAGGCCATCGGCGTCGCCGTTTCGGACAGTCCGACCGGTCCTTTCACCGACGCGCGTGGATCGGCCCTGATCACCAACCAGATGACGCCCGAAGGCAAACACAGCTGGGAGGATATCGACCCCACCGTCTTTACCGACGACGACGGCGTGACCTGGATCGCCTGGGGCAATCGCGACTGCTACATCGCGAAACTCAAGGCCAATATGACGGAAATCGACGGCCCGATCCGCAAGATCACCCCGCCGCATTTCGAGGAAGGTCCCTGGCTGCACAAGCACGGGGATCTCTATTACCTCGTCTATGCGTCGCTCGACCGCACGACCCAGAGCGACGAACATACGTCCTACGCCACCGCCACCTCACTGGACGGGCCCTGGACCTATCGCGGTGAACTGACCAAATCGGCCAAGAACAGCTTCACCATCCATGCCGGCATCGCCGAGTTCAAGGGTCAGGGGTACATCTTCCTGCACAATGCGACGCTTACGGTCGGGGACCAGAGCGGCGCCGTCGGCCGCCGCGCCGTGACGGTCGAATACCTGCAATATAACCCGGACGGCACGTTGAAGCCTGTCGTCCAGACCGAGGCCGGGGTCTCCGCGCCGCCTCCACCGGCCCATTAATCAGACAAATAAC
Source organism: Caulobacter sp. GW821-FHT09A05 (assembly GCF_059418465.1). Lineage (NCBI taxonomy): Bacteria > Pseudomonadati > Pseudomonadota > Alphaproteobacteria > Caulobacterales > Caulobacteraceae > Caulobacter > Caulobacter sp. GW821-FHT09A05. The sequence goes on along the minus strand of NZ_JBWKPX010000022.1, from coordinate 25,291 downwards.
CGCGCCGGATCATGGCGCGACAATCCATCTGGGATCGTCTCAATGCGCCTTCTGACCTCCGCGGCCGCGATCGCCGCCGCCCTGATCCTGCCCGTCGCGGCCCATGCCGCCGAGGCCCCGGTTCAGGTAACGCTCGATGCGTCCAAGCCCGGCGCCGTGATCGACCGCCATGTCTTCGGCCAGTTCGCCGAGCACCTGGGCAGCGGAATCTACGGCGGCATCTGGGTCGGCAAGGACTCCACGATCCCCAACACGCGCGGCATCCGCAACGATGTCGTGGCGGCCTTGAAGGCGCTCAAGGTCCCCAACGTCCGCTGGCCGGGCGGCTGCTTCGCGGACGAATACAACTGGCGTCGCGGAGTCGGCCCCGAGCGCAAGGCGGCCGTCAATGCGAACTGGGGCGGGGTGGTCGAGCCCAACACCTTCGGCACCGACGAATTCATGGACTTCGCCCAGCAGATCGGAACCGACGCCTATGTCTCGGTCAATCTCGGCTCTGGCACCGCGCAGGAAGCGGCCGAATGGCTCGAGTACATGACCTCGTCGACCGACGACGCCTTGGGCGCCGAGCGCGCCAAAAACGGTCACCCTGAGCCGTATAAGGTCGCGATCCTTGGCCTCGGCAATGAATCCTGGGACTGCGGCGGCGCGATGTCGGCGGACTTCTACGTCAACGAAATGAAGCGCTTTTCACGCTTCATCCATAACTATAACCCCGCCCAACCGATGAAGCGCGTGGCCGTCGGCCCGAACGGCGCCGACACCAGCTATACCGACGCCGTCATGAAGGCGTGGAAGGGCCGTTCCTGGGCCTGGGACATCGAAGGCCTGTCCCTGCATTTCTATTCGACGGGCGGCTGGCCGCCGCATTTGCCGGCCGCCGGCTTCGACGAAAAGGACTATGCCGCCCTGCTGAAGGACTCGATCGGCATGGACGGCATGATCAAGACGCATTCGGCGATCATGGACCGGTACGATCCCGAAAAGAAGGTCGCCCTGGTGGTCGACGAATGGGGCGCGTGGCTGGCGCCGACGCCAGGGTCGAACCCCGGCTTCCTGGTGCAGCAGAACAGCCAGCGCGACGCCGTGCTGGCCGCGCTCAACATCAACATCTTCGCGCGCCACGCCGACCGCGTCCGCATGGCCAACATCGCGCAGATGGTCAACGTCCTGCAGGCCATGATCCTGACCGACAAGGACAAGATGCTGCTGACGCCGACCTATCACGTCTTCCACATGTACGTGCCGTTCCAGGACGCGACCTTCGTGCCGCTGACCTTCGACGCCGGCGCCTATACGACGAACGGCGTCACCCTGCCGCGCGTCGACGCCGTCGCGGCCAGGGACAAGGCCGGCAAGGTGTGGATCGCCGTCACCAATATCGACCCGAAGTCGCCCGCGACGTTCAGTGTTTCACTGGCCGGCGTGAAAGCCACCAAGGCTTCGGGCCAGACCCTTTCCGCGCCGAAGGTCGACAGCGTCAACACCTTCGACGCGCCCAATACCGTCGCCCCCAAGGCCCTGTCGGCCAGGGTCGCCAGCGGCAAGCTGACCGTCACCGTCGCACCGGCGTCGGTGACGGTGCTCGGTCTGGAATAGTCGGAGCAAGACCGGTAGGGCGGATAGAGCGCTTCGACGAGATCCTCGCGCAGGCCTTGGCGTCCCCGGCCGTCTAGACCAGCCCCGGCCCGGAGATCCGCACCACCGGCGTGAAGGCCGGCCGCGCGCTGGGCAGGGTCACGCGCAGGCCCTTGCCGTCCCGCTTGAAGGCCAGCGGCTCGGGCGACCCCAGCAGTTCCACCCGCCGCACCTCGCCGGCGCTGGTCGGGCCCGACGTCGCCAGGCTCTCGATGACCAGCTCGCCCGTCGGCCAGGCCATGGGCAGGGCGTATAGGTCGCCGCCCTTGGTGGTGAAGCGGATGTCGGCGGCCTCGAACGGCTTGGCGTCGCCCTCGTTCTGCATACCCTCGACCAGCCTGGTCGGGCCCTCGCCGTAGATCCGCCAGGGCCGCGAGGCGTAGATCGCCGGGCCGTTGACGGCGATCCAGCCGGCCATGCCCTCCAGGACCTTCTCTTCCTTGTCGTCGATCGTGCCGTCGCCGCGCTGAGGAATGGAGACCATCAGGCAGCCGTTCTTGCTGACCACGTCGATCAGGCGCTGGATCACGTCCCTGGCGCTTTTGTAGCCGTCGCGGTCGTAGAGGCCCCGGTCGTAGTGCCAGTTGCCGATGCAGGTGTCAGTCTGCCAGGGTTCGGGCCGAAGGCGGTCGGAGAAGCCGCGCTCGACGTCCTCGACGATGCCGCGCCGCTGCAGCGGGCTCAGCTTCTTGCCGGTGACCACCACGTCGGTCGCGCCACGCGCCGCCACGGCCTGGTTGTAGTAGTGGGCCGTCGCCGCCAGGCCGGCCTGGCCCAGCGGCAGGGTGTAGTTGTCGAAATAGACCATGTCGGGCCGGTAGCGGTCGACCAGGTCGTTCTGCCGCGCCAGCCAATTGGCGACGAACGCGGGATTGTTCGGCGGCGGGGTCTCCAGCCATTCGCCGTCGTGCTTGTCGTGCCAGGCGTTGGCGGCGGCGATGCTGTCGATGCCGTCGGGGATCAGCATGTTGGGGCCGGTATAGAGCTGTTGCGGATCCAGCCCCTGCCACCACTTGCCCTTGCCGTCGGCCTTGGTCAGGCGATAGGCGTCGTAGCGCCGGCCCTTCAGCGGGCCCTCGGCGTCGTAGCCGTAGGCGGTCTGCCACCAGTGCCAGGCGTGGGCCGAGTGGTTGGAGACCCCGAAGCGCATGCCGTGCTGGCGGGCGACCTGTTCCCAGGTCCCGACGATGTCCCGCCCTGGGCCGACGCGCAGGGTGTTCCAGGTGTGGTGGCGGCTGGCGAACATGTCGAGGTTGTCGTGGTGATTGGCCATCGACATGAAGTACCGGGCCCCGGCGGCCTGGTACTTCTTCATCAGGCCTTCCGGATCCCAGTTCTGCGCCTTCCAGCGCGGGATGAACTCCATGAAGCCGAATTGCGTCGGATGGCCGTAGGTCTTGACGTGGTGCTCGTAGACCCCGTTGCCCTGGATATACATCTGGCGGCCGTACCAGTCGCCGTATTCGGGCACGCATTGCGGACCCCAATGCGACCAGATGCCCAGCTTGGCGTCGCGGAACCAGTCGGGGACCTTGTAGTCCTGGGCCAGGGACTCCCAGCTGGGCTGGAAGCCGCCCTTTCGGGGAGCGGCCAGGGCGGGCGCGGCCGAAGCGGCGGCCAGGCCCGCGCCCAGGTTCAGCAGGTCGCGGCGATTGAGGCTCATATGCGGTCCCTAGTTCTTGGCTGGCGCCGCGGCGTTAGCCGGCGGGTCGCCATAGAGGATGCCCCGGCCGTGGACGCCAAGATAGACGCGGCCGAAACGGTTTGGATCGCCGGTCAGGGCGCGCAGCTCCGCGAAGCCCCAGCGCTCGTCGTGCAGCTTGATCCAGGTCTTGCCGACGTCGTCGGAGCGGAACACGCCCTCGACCCCGCCGACCTTGCCCCAGACGAACACCGCCGGATGGGTCTGGCCCGGCGCGGCCTTGCCGAAGCCGACCAGGCCGGCCTCATCGACGCCGCCGACCGCCTTGAAGCTGTCGCCGCCGTTGGTCGAGCGCATCAGGCCCTGGGCGGTGGGCAGCCACAGCTCGCCCTCGATCCCGGGCGCGGCCTTCAGCGGCCGGCCGTTCGGCAGGTTGCGGGCCGCGACCTTGAAGCTCTCGCCGCCGTCGGTGCTGGCCAGCACCGCGCCCTGGACGGCGTCGTAGACATAGAAGCGCGACGGGTTCACGCGGTCGGAGGCCGGCGTGAAGTCCAGGCGCTCGCCAGACGCCGCGCCCTGGACCGGACGCCAGGTCCTGCCGTCGTCGCTGGAGACGTAGGGCGCGGCGTTGCGCAGGGCCCAGACCATGCGCCCGCCGTCGGCCGACAGGGCGATGCGGCCGGTGTCGGGGTTGGAACCGCGCGGCGGCGAACCGGCGAAGGCCTTCCAGGTCTTGCCGCCGTCCGTGGAGCGGAAGCCGCCGGTGGGCGTCGGGTCGCTGGTCCGGACCAGGATGTCGGGCGCCAGCGCCGCGTAGTCGAGCCCGCGATTGGTGCCGCCGTGCGGGTCGAAATAGCGGCTGTTGGCAGCGCTGTCGACGTCATCGTGGCGAAAGCCGCCGATGTCGCCGATCGCGCTCACCAGCGGGGCGCCGCCCGAGGCGCCATTGGGCGGCGAGACCAGCTCCAGGGCCACGGTCTCTTCCAGCCCCTCGTCGTCGAACCGCCAGCTGGTGCGGCCCGAGCGGTCGGCCTCCGTCAGGTTCTTCGTCCGCCACAGGCCGTAGCCGGTGACGTAGATGGCCTCGTCGGGATTGGTCGGGTCGATGTCGATGTCGCCGATCCAGTGGCCCATGGCGCGGGCGGCCTTGCCCTCCAGGCCGCGCACCCAGGGCGCGCCGCCGATGTCGTGCTCGGACTTCTCCCGCAGGCCCTTCCAGGTCTTGCCGCCGTCGGTGCTGCGGAACACCTCGTCGCCCTTGCCCCAGCGGTCGAGGGTGGAGACCACGACGACGCCCGGATGGGCGGGGTCCAGGCTGAGACCGCCATAGCCGAACGCGTCCGGCCCGCCCGGCTTGACTGGGGTGATGTCGGTCCAGGCGCCGCTGTCGGGGTCCATCTTCCAGACCGCGCCGTCAGTCACGCCGTTGGGGCCCAGCGCGTTGCCGTAGGCGATATGGACGACGCCCTTGGCGTCCAGCGCCAGGTGGTGCGGGATCAGTCCCTTGGGCTGGCCGTCGACCAGGCCCCAGCGGGCCCCGCCATCGGTGCTGACCAGCAGGCCGCCGCCATGGTTCGTCGCGAAGCCGGCATAGAGAATCGCCGTCTCGCCGGTCTTGGTCTTCTCCACCGGGTCGAAGGCCACCAGGGTGACGTGGACCTTCGGGAAGGCCTCGACCCGCGACCAGGTCGCGCCGTGGTCGGCGCTGCGGTAGAGGCCGTCCTTGGCGCCCAGGAACAGCACCGCGCCCCGAGCCGGGTCGACCATCAGCCGCTCGCCGGTGTTGCGGCCGTCCTCGTTGCCGCCGATCTTGACCGGCAGCTCGGTCTTGGCCCAGGTCGCGCCCCGGTCGGTGGAGCGCAGCAGGGCGCCGCCGCGCGCGTAGGGACCGGTATATTCGCCGGCCGCCATGTAGAGCCGGTCGGGGTCCTGTGGATCGACGGCCAGGCTCAGCGCCCCGGCCAGCTGGCCGTCGGCGCGCTTGAGGTCGTCGTTCAGCGCCACCCAGCGGCTGGTCGTTCGATCCAGGCGATAGGCGCCGCCGATGTCGGTGCGGATGTAGACCAGCCCCCTCTCGGTCGGGTGGTAGACCACGCCGCTGACGAAGCCGCCGCCCAGCACCTCGACGGGCTTCCAGCTGTAGGGTTGCACGGTGGGCGAGGCGGCGAGGGCGGGCGCGGCGAGGGCCAGCGCCCCGGCGGCGACCGCCAGGGCGAGACTGCGTTTGAACCAGGACAAGCGGGACCTTCCGTCTCAGCGGGCCAGGGGCAGGCGAACGGTCGCGGCGACAAGCGCCAGGGCGGTTCCGGCCATCGAGCCCGCCGCAAATCCCCTCATTTCGTCTCTCCCCATCATCGCCTGTTGGGCGTTTCTATTTGTCACACAAATTAGACGGTGTATGGATCGCCGTCGAGCTTTAAGATACCGGTACCAGTGAACAGCGACCGGATTGCCCGGAACGCGCCGACATGCAATTGACAGCGTTGTCGGAGTTCCAACGATAATGATGCGGGGAGTTATGAACACCAAGGCCTTTTGCGCAGCGCTGCTGGCGACCACCCTTCTGACTGGCGCCGTGTCGGCCGCCGAAAGCAAGAGCACCGCCCATCCGGCCCTGTGGCCCGCGGCCAAGAGCCAGGGCCTGGTCGATCCCCGGACCGAGGCCTTCGTCGACTCCGTGCTGGCCAAGCTGACCCTGGAGGAGAAGATCGGCCAGATGATCCAGGCCGACATCGCCTCGATCACACCGGAAGACCTGAAGACCTATCCCCTGGGCTCGATCCTGGCCGGCGGCAGCTCGCCGCCGCTGGGCGCGCCCGACCGCTCGCCGATCGGCCCCTGGGTCAAGTCGGTCGAGGCCTTCCGCGACGCCGCGGCCCAGCGCCAGGGCGGCACGCAGGTGCCGCTGATGTTCGGCATCGATTCGGTGCACGGCAACGGCAACGCCATCGGCGCCACGCTCTTCCCGCACAACAGCGCCCTGGGCGCGACCCGCGACCCCGAACTGATCCGCAAGATCGGCGCGGCTACGGCGCAGGAGACCGCCGCCGCCGGCTTCGACTGGGCGTTCGGCCCGACCCTGACCGTGCCGCGCGACGACCGCTGGGGCCGGGCCTACGAGGGCTATTCGGAAGACCCCGAGATCGTCCGCAGCTATGCTGGCCAGATGATCCTGGGTCTGCAGGGGGCGGTCTCCCAGGGCGGCGTGATCCAGCAGGGCCACGTGGCGGCCAGCGCCAAGCACTTCCTCGGCGACGGCGGCACCCACGAGGGCAAGGACCAGGGCGACACCCAGGTCTCCGAAGCCGAGCTGATCCGCCTGCACGCCCAGGGCTATGTGCCGGCCATCAACGCCGGGACCATGACCATCATGGCGTCGTTCAACAGCTGGAACGGCGAGAAGATGCACGGCAACAAGAGCCTGCTGACCGACGTGTTGAAGGGCAAGATGGGCTTCGACGGCTTCGTGGTCGGCGACTGGAACGGACACGGCCAGGTGGCCGGCTGCACGCCCAAGAGCTGCCCCCAGGCCGCCAACGCCGGCCTGGACATGTACATGGCGCCTGACAGCTGGAAGGACCTCTACGCCAACACCCTGGCCCAGGCGAAGTCGGGCGAGATCCCGATGGCCCGCATCGACGACGCCGTGCGCCGCATCCTGCGCGTGAAGGCCAAGCTGGGCCTGTTCCAGCGGGCGCGTCCGGTGGAAGGCAAGGAGGCGGTGATGGCCTCGGCCGAGCACCGCGCCATCGCCCGCCAGGCCGTGCGCGAGTCGCTGGTGCTGCTGAAGAACAACGGCGTGCTGCCGGTGAAGGCCTCGGCCAACATCCTGGTGGCCGGCTCGGGCGCCGACGACATCGGCCAGCAGGCCGGCGGCTGGACCCTGTCGTGGCAGGGCACCGGCAATACCAAGGCCGACTTCCCCAACGCCCAGTCGATCTATTCGGGCCTGAAGGAGACGGTCGAGGCCTCGGGCGGCTCGGCGACGCTCAGCATCGACGGCGCGTTCGACAAGAAGCCCGATGTCGCGATCGTGGTGTTCGGCGAGACGCCCTACGCCGAGGGCGTGGGCGACATCAAGACGCTGGAATACCAGCCCGGAAACAAGACCGACCTAGCCCTGCTGAAGAAGCTGAAGGCCGCCGGCGTGCCGGTGGTGGGCGTGTTCCTGTCGGGCCGGCCGCTGTGGGTGAACCCCGAGATCAACGCCACCGACGCCTTCGTCGCCGCCTGGCTGCCGGGCTCGGAAGGCGGCGGGATCGCCGACGTGCTGATCGGCGACAAGGCCGGCAAGCCGCGCGCCGACTTCCGCGGCAAGCTGGCGTTCAGCTGGCCCAGGACCGCCGGCCAGTTCACCCTGAACCGCGGCGACAAGGGCTACGCGCCCCAGTTCGCCTACGGCTACGGCCTGACCTACGCCTCCAAGGTCCGGGTCGGGACGCTGTCGGAGAAGCCGGGCTTCACGATCGCCACCGACAATGTCAGCAACTACTTCGTGGCGGGCAAGACTCCGGTGCCGTTCGAGTTCCGGCTGACCCCGACCACGGCGGCGCAGATCCGCCCGGTGGACGCCGGCAACGTGCAGGAGGCCGGTCGCCAGCTGACCTTCTCGGGCGACGTCGAGGCCAAGGCGGCGATCGCGACCGACAAGGCCTTCGACCTGTCGTTCCAGGCCAACGCCGACATCGACCTGCTGGTCGATTATCGCGTCGACGCCAAGCCGACCGCGCCAGTCACCCTGTCGATCGGGGCGGGCAAGCTGGACGTCACCCCGGTGCTCGAGGCCTCGCCGGTCGGCGAGTGGAAGAGCCTGAAGGTGTCGCTCAAGTGCTTCCAGGCGGCCGGGACCGACGTGACCAAGGTCACCGCGCCGTTCGAGCTGTCGACCGCCGGCAAGCTGGTGGTGTCGCTGCAGGGCGTGAAGCTGACCACCGACCCGGCCGGCGCGGTCTGCCCGGGCAAGGCTCAGTAGAAGCGCCGCTCGCCCCGGCGAAGGCCGGGGCGGAAGCCGAGGTCCAAGGCGGGCGCTGAGCCCGGAACAACAAAACCCGCCTGGATCCGGCGTCCGCCGGGATGGGCGGAGATTAGGGTGAGATCCATGCGCACGAAGATCCTTGGCCTGCTGGCCGCCACCGCCCTGACGGCCGCGGCCGGGGTCGTCGAGGCCGCTCCCCTGCTGGCTCCGGTCTTCACCGACCACGCTGTCCTGCAGCGGGGGCAGCCGATCCGGATCTGGGGCGCGGCCAGGCCGGGCGAAGCCGTCGAGCTGGCGCTGGGCGAGGCCAAGACCAGCGCCACCGCCGACGCCGAGGGCCGCTGGTCGGCGACCTTCCCGGCCCGCGAGCCGGGCGCGGCCCTGACCCTGACGGTCCAGGCCGGCGGCGAGCGCCAGGCGATCTCGGACCTGCTGGTCGGCGACGTCTGGCTGTGCTCGGGCCAGTCGAACATGGAATATCCGCTGCGCCGGTCGCTGAACGGCGAGGCCGAGGCCGCCAGTTCGGCCGACCCGAACATCCGCCTGCTGCAGACCGGCCGCGTCAGCCTGCCCGAGCCGACGGCCGCCCTGCCCAAGGAGGCCGCCTGGCGTCCGGCCACGCCCGAGTCCGCCAACAATTTCAGCGCCGCCTGCTTCTTCATGGGCCGCGAGATCAAGAAGACCACCGGGGTTCCGGTCGGCCTGATCGACGCCACCTGGGGCGGGTCGGTGATCCAGGACTGGATCAGCCGCGAGGGGCTGCACGCCCTGGGCAGCTATGAAGAAGGCCTGGCCATCCTGGCCGACTACGCCAAGTCGCCGGAAACCGGCATGGCCCGGTGGACCGCCCAGTTCGACCACTGGGCCGCCAAGGCCGAGCCGCAGGCCGCGGCCTGGAGCCGGCCGGACTTCGACGACCGCGACTGGAAGACCATGCCGGCCGAACGGTTCTGGGAGGCCAATCCGGGCCTGGAGACCTTCGACGGCACGATCTGGCTGCGGGCGACGATCGTCCTGACCGCCAAGCAGGCCAAGCAGGGCGCCGTCCTGGCCCTGGGCCCGGTCGACGACCTGGACATCACGTTCGTCAACGGCCGCCAGGTGGGCTCGACCCAGGGTTGGGACAGGCCGCGCGCGTACAAGATCGCCCCGGGCGTGCTGAAGGCCGGACCCAACGTCGTCGCCGTGCGGGCCATCGACACCGGCGGCGGCGGCGGGGCCTGGGGGCCGGCGGCCGAGAAGGGGCTGAAGCTCGACGACGGCTCGTTCGCGCCCCTGGGCGCCAGCTGGCGCTACAAGGTCTCGTCCACCGTCGCCCAGAGCGGCGTGCCGCCGACGCCGCCGTGGGTGGGGGCCAGTGGCCTGTCGACCCTGCGCAACGGCATGATCGCGCCGCTGATCCCCTACGGCCTGAAGGGCTTCGCCTGGTACCAGGGCGAGGCCAATGTCGCCGAGTCCCAGAACTACGAGCGCCTGCTGGCCGCCCTGGTCGGCGACTGGCGCAAGTCGTTCGGCGGGCCGGACCTGCCGTTCCTGGTGGTGCAGCTGGCCGATTTCGGGCCGCGCCAGACCAGGCCCGCCGAGTCCGGATGGGCCGGGGTGCGCGACGCCGAACGCCGCGTGGCCGCCGCCGACCCCAAGGTCGGCCTGGCCTCGGCGGTCGACATCGGTGACATCTACGACATTCACCCGGCCAACAAGCAGCAGGTCGGCCATCGCCTGGCCCTTCAGGCCCGCAAGCTGGCCTATGGCGAGACGACGCTGGTCGCCGCCGGTCCGGCGCCGCTGTCGGCGACGCTGTCGGGCGGGGCCGTGGTCGTGCGGCTGGACCAGCCGGCGGTGGTGCAGGCCGACGTCCGGCCGGTAGGCTTCGAGCTGTGCGACGCGGGCGGCGCCTGCCGCTTCGCCGACGCGGCCCTGGCCGGCGACCAGGTCCGGCTGGCGGTCCCGGCCGGCTTCGCGCCGGTCAAGGTCCGCTTCGCCTGGGCCGACAGCCCGATCCTCAATCTCTATGGGGCCACCGGCCTGCCGGCGACGCCGTTCGAACTGGCGATCGCGCCGTAATAACGGGCAACGAACTGGGCGACGGCGCGCGCGGACATCGCCCGCGCCGTTAACCAGCAACCCCCGGCGCTCGACGGCATTGTGTTGCGTCAAGGAGACCGCCGAGTGCCCGACGCCGCGTACCAGGAACTGGCCAAGCTGTGGGAAGCCGTCTTCGGCGAGCAGCCGTCCGTCGTCGCCGAGCCGGGCCTGACGGCCCAGGTCCTGGTCCGCTGCCTGCCGCCGGTCGAGCCCTACAGCTTCGTCACTAAGGACGAGGATGGGGAGTTGGGATAGACGACCCGCCCGCGCGACCGACGTTCAGAATGAGGCTAGGCTCCCAACCGTTGTCATCCCGGAAAGCGCGCAGCGCTTGTCCGGGACCCAGGTGAACCGCAAGGCTTCTGCCCAGTCCCCTGGGTCCCGGACAGCCTCTGCGAGGCTTCCGGGATGACAACATTAAGAGCCGACCTCGATCGGGTCCGATCGCTAGACCGCCAGGGCCTTGAGCCGCTCGCGCAGGTCGCCCAGCTCGTCCAGGCCCAGGTTTAGCTTGCAGAACAGTTGCTCCGGCACCGCCTTGGCCTTGTCTCGCAAGGCGGCGCCGGCCTCGGTGAGGGTGACGATCACCCGGCGCTCGTCCTCGGGATCGCGTTGGCGGGCCACCAGGCCCTGGGTCTCCAGGCGTTTCAGCAGCGGGGTCAGGGTGCTGGACTCCAGGTCCAGCGCCTCGCCCAGGGCGCCCACGGTCCGGGGACTCGCCTCCCACAGCACCAGCATGGCCAGATACTGCGGATAGGTCAGGCCCAGGGCCTCGAGCAGCGGCCGGTAGAGCCGGGTTACCCGATTGGCGGCGCCGTAGAGGGCGAAGCACAGCTGGCGGTCGAGGCGCAGGGCCTCGACCGGTTCGCCGCTTGTCTTGTTCGTCTTGGCGCTCATGCGGCCCTTGTGGTGATCGCGACATCGACATTGCCGCGCGTGGCGTTGGAATAGGGACAGACCTTGTGCGCCGTCGCAACCAGGGCTTCGGCCTCGTCCTGGGTCAGGCCCTGGGTTTCGACCTCGAGCGCCACCTCCAGCCTGAAGCCGACCTCCAGCGGGGCCAGGCCGACGACGCCGGTCACGGTCGAGCCGGTCAGGCCGATCTTCTGCTGGCGGGCCACGAAGGCCATGGCGCTCTGGAAGCAGGCGGCGTAGCCGGCCGCGAACAGCTGCTCGGGATTGGTGCCCTGGCCGTTGCCGCCCAGCGCCTTGGGCAGGGCCAGCTTCACATCCAGCAGGCCGTCGTCGCTGCGAGCGCCGCCTTCGCGACCGCCGGTGGCCGTGGCGCGGGTTTGATAGAGAGTGGACATCGGTGCCTCCTTGGCGTTGTTCGATGTGAACGATTTAATCGTGCGCGATATGAATGCAAGAGGTGCGGTTGAATTTTTATCGCGCGCGATCTTTTATCCCAAAAGCCGCTCATCCCGGCGAATGCCGGGACCCAGATCCGCAAGCGGTGTGGCTGATTGGAAGGGCTCGGCGCTCTTGGCGTCAATCGCGAAGTCATTCCATCTGGGTCCCGGCGTTCGCCGGGATGAGCGGAATAGATGGAGCCTTACGCCGCCCAGGCGGCCGCGAAGCGTTTCAGCTGCGAGCGGGCGGCGCTTTCGGCGCCGTCGCCCAGGGCTTCCAGGCGCAGGAACAGGTCGCCGGCCCGGTGCGGGCCGCGGGCCGGCAGGCCCTGGCCGGGCAGGCGCACTAGGCCGCGGGCGGCGGCCTTGGTCGAGATCCAGACCAGGCGCGGGCCCAGGGCGGTGGCGACCTCGATTCGGCCGCCCTCGGCCAGGGCGCGGGCGTCAAGCCGCGCGGTCAGCCACAGGTCGTCGCCGCGCGCCAGGGCGTCGGGATCGTGCTTGAGCGCCACGCGGAAGGTCACGTTCTCGACCCGCACCTTGTCGCCTTCGCGCAGGCCGGCCGGCAGGGTCAGGCGCAGCTTGCGGGCGTCGAGCGTCAGGTCCAGGCAGCCGCCGGCGAAGGCCAGGGCGGCGTCGATCCGCAGGGTGGCCTGCTCGACCCGGGCCGGTTCGGCGACGGCGGGCGGAAAGTGGATCGGGCGGGCCGGGGCGTCCTGCAGCAGGCGATAGGCGGCCAGCACGTCGCGGAACAGGGCGGCGTCGCCGCCGGGGCGGTCCGGGTGGGCGCGCTTGGCCGCCTCGCGATAGGCGGCCCGCAGCTCGCGCTCGTCCGCGCCGGGCGCGACGCCCAGGATGGCGCGGGCGGCCTGGAGGCTGAGAACGGAAGACGAGCCGGCGGTCATGCCGCCGACCCTGCCGCCGTTTGGTCAACGGGGCGTTAAGTTAAGACTTTAACGAAGCTGGCCGCCCAGCAACCAGACCAGGCCGAACACGCCGAACACCCCGGCCACGAAGACGATCACCGCCCACGAGCCGCTACGGCGGTGCCAGGTGACCGGCTCGTCGACGTCCGGCCCCTCGACCCGGGCCCGCTCGGCCGCCTTGGCGCGCAGCCGCCAGAGGTTCCAGCCCCCGGCCGCGAACAGGAACAGGCCGCCGGCCGCCAGGATGATCCAGTCCTGGACGTCATCGCCCTTCCACTTGACCGCCTCGACATAGCCGATCCAGAGGCCCGCCGCGCACCACAGCGCCAGGGGAAGCCAGGCCAGTCGCGCCCGCGTGCCGAGTTTCATGGGATGCCCTTCATGTCGCGCGGCAGATGCGCGCGCCGGGTGGCGGCCGTCAAGCGCCGCTCGCCACGCCGGCGATCGGAAATTTCCGACCGATTTCCGACGGGCTGTCCTATATCGAGGTCATGACCGACGCGCCCCTGATCCCCGCCTCGCCGTCCGAGGACGACTACGTCCGCCAGGTGACCGAGGCCGCGCCCCTGCCGCTGCTGCCGGAGGGCGACCCGATCCGCCTGTTCGAGGACTGGCTGGCCGAGGCCGGCAAGGGCGAGCCGAACGATCCCAACGCGGTGGCCCTGTCGACCGTCGACGCCGAGGGCCTGCCGGATTCGCGCATGGTGCTGCTCAAGAGCGTCGATGCGCGGGGCTTCGTCTTCTACACCAACACCCAGAGCGCCAAGGGCGAGGAGCTGAACGCCCAGCCCAAGGCCGCCCTGCTGTTCCACTGGAAGTCGCTGCGCCGCCAGGTGCGGGTGCGCGGCGCGGTCGAACCGGTCACGCCGGAGGAGGCCGACGCCTATTTCGCCAGCCGCGCGCGCCACAGCCAACTGGGCGCCTGGGCCAGCGACCAGTCGCGGCCGCTGCCCGACCGCCTGGCCCTGGAGCGCCGGGTGGCCGAGATGGCGCTGAGGTTCGGGATCGGCAAGGTGCCGCGTCCGCCGCACTGGTCGGGCTATCGCGTCGTTCCCCAGGTCATCGAGTTCTGGCGCGACCGGCCGTTCCGCCTGCATGAGCGGCTGGTCTACGAGCGCTCGGGCGAGGGCTGGGGGACGAAGCGGTTGTTTCCGTAGGCGACGCGGATCGGCGGCCGGCCAGCGCTTCAGGTCCGTTTGGCCTTGCCGCGGTCGTTCGGCGTGCGCGCCGAGATTTTCTCAAACGCGTCGGGGTCGACGCGTTTCCGGGGGCGGCCGCCCAGCCTTCCGTTCGCCGCCGAGGAGACGGCCTTGACGGCGCTCTTGGCCTTGCCGCCCTCGCGACCCAGTTGCTGGGCCATCCAGCGCTTGGTTCCGGTCAGGCCCTGCAGCAGGCCGGGAATGTAGATGCTGGCGTCCAGCAGCGGGAAATAGATCGCCGACCCGCGCCCGGAAACCTCGACCTGAGCCAGGTGTTCGGGCTTGGCGCCGGCCAGCTCCTGGTGCCGCCCGGGGTCGAACGTGACCTCCAGCCCATTGTTCATCTCGATCCACACGCGATGGCGTTCGGGCAGGAAGGCGACATTGATGGCGCGGGGACGGAACGCATTTTCCTCGGCGGTGCGCCTCGCGATGGCTTCGAATTCGGCTTCAGAAAGCGCCATGCATTTGTCTCCAGGCCCGGCAGAGCATCGTCAGGTGGCCGGCGACGAAGGCGATGATCGCGTTTAACTCCGCGAGGCGGTAGCCGTCGACTTCGCGAACGCTGACCGGTCCGTGCCTCGTCTCGTCGGTCTCGCAACAGCTCAGCAGCAGAACCGCCTCCGCGTTCACCCCGTTCACATGCACATGAGAAGGCGCATGATCCTGGGTGTAGATCTCTATGCGCGTCCTGCCCGTCCTGTCCGGGTATTGCAGCAAGGTGGGCATGAGGGTTCCTTCTAGCAGAAACCTAAGCGGTTTGGAAGTTTGGCCCGGCGGCTAGATGGAAGCGCCGGACGACCTGGCTCCATACCGCGCCAGGAACGTCTCCACCGCCTCCTCGGCGATGTCGCGCAGCGGGCGGACCGGGCGGGCCTCGTCGCCGGCCGTCAGGCCCAGCACCAGGGTGGCGTGGTCCAGCATGCCCAACAACTGGCCGGCCGCCCAGGCGGGGCGGTCGACCGTCAGCTCGCCGGATGCGACCAGGTCCTCGATGAGTTCGATCGCCGTCCCGCCCAGGGCCTGGTGGGCGCTCCGCCGGACGTGGTCGGCCACCGCCTCGAAGCGCCGGCGTTCGCTGGCGACCATCCGAAAGATCGCCCGGGTCGCGGGCTGCGACATGAAGGTCGCATAGGCCAGGGCCAGGCTGATCAGGCGCGCGCGGGCGTCGCCCTTGGTCCGCGCGCTGGCGCGCACGGGTTCGGCCATGTGCTGGACGGCGTCATGGACGATGATCTCGAACAGCTTGGCCTTGCTGGGGAAGTAGGCGTAGAGGGTCGCGGTGGACACCCCGGCCATGCGGGCGACCGCCTCCATGCCGGCGGCGGAATAGCCTTCGCGGAGGAACACGCCGCGCGCGGCGGCCAGGATCTCGGTCTTCTTGCGCTCCGACCGATTGAGGACTGCGCCGATCAGCATGTGGTTTCGACTCTAGCCACGGTAAACACGACCATAGGCGCTCAACCAAAGCGTAAGCAAGCCGCCATGCGCGACGCGGCCTGAACTTTCCGCTATGGGGACGCCCGCGCCCGGAAGTCTGGCGTGGTTGACGAGGTTGGGGCGTGATCAAGGACGCGGAGACGGTTCGCGAGCAGGAAGTGGCCGCCTGGATGGGCGAGCGGGCCGATCGGGTGATCGAGACCTCCTGCGCCCGGGTGTTCCTGGTCGGCGAGGCGGCCTGGAAGGTCAAGCGGCCGGTCAATTTCGGCTTTCTGGACTATTCGACCCTGGAGCTGCGCCGCTGGTCGCTGGAGCGCGAGCTGAGCTTCAACCGCGCCGCCGCGCCGGACATCTACCGCGCCGTGCGCCGCCTGACCCGCACCGAGGCGGGCGGGGTCGAGATCGACGGGGCCGGCGAGATCGTCGAATACGTGCTGGAGATGCGCCGCTTCGACGAGCAGGGCGTGCTGGCCCAGCAGCCCTGGGCGATCGACGACGCCCTGGAGGAGTCGCTGGGCCGCACCATCGCCCAGTTCCACGCCGGCGCGCCGCTGCGGCCGAACGGCGGCGGGGTGGGGGCCCTGGGCTACACCATCGCCTCCAACGCCAACCTGCTGCGCGGCCTGGCCCCGCGCCTGGGCGCCCAGGCCGTCGAGCGGCTGATCGCCGAGACGGATCTCGCATTGGAGCGCCTGGGCCCGCTGCTGAACGCGCGGGCCGGGCAGGGCTTCGCCCGCCACTGTCATGGCGACCTGCACCTGGGCAACATCCTGGTCGAGGAGGGCAGGCCGATCCTGTTCGACTGCATCGAGTTCAACGACTCGCTGTCGGACATCGATATCCAGTACGACCTGGCCTTCCTGCTGATGGACCTGGACTTCCGCCGCCGCCGCGACGCCGCCGGCCGGGTGCTGAACGCCTATCTGGACGAGGCCGCCCGCGCGTTCGGCGAAGGCCTGTGGACCGGCCTCGCGGCCCTGCCGCTGATGCTCAGCGTCCGCGCCGCGGTGCGCACCCACGTCTGGGCCTACAGCAACGACGACGAGGCGGCCCGGGCCTATCTGGCCACGGCCCTGGAGCACCTGGCCCCCAGGCCGGTTAGCCTGGTGGCCACCGGCGGCTTCTCGGGCTCGGGCAAGTCGACCTTCGCCCGGGTCTGCGCGCCCGGCCTGGGCGCGGCCCCCGGGGCGGTGGTCCTGCGCACCGACGAGATCCGCAAGCGCCTGTGCGGCGTGCCTTCGCTGCAGCGCCTGCCCAAGGAGGCCTATACGCCCGAGATGAGCGACCGGGTCTATGGCGAGCTGTTCCGCGACGCCGCCCTGACCCTGGCCGCCGGCCGCTCGGTGGTGGTCGACGCGGTGTTCCTCAAGCCCGAGCAGCGGGCCCGCGCCGAGGCCCTGGCCCGGCAGGCCGACGTGGCGTTCCAGGGCGTCTGGCTGGAAGCCCCACCCGAGGTGCTGCGCGCCCGCGTCGCCGCCCGCGTCAACGACGCCTCGGACGCCGACGTGGCGGTTCTGGAAAGCCAGCTGGCCCGCGACACCGGCGAGATCGCCTGGCGCCGCGTCGACACGGTCAGCGCCTTCGAGGACGAGGCGAGGGCGCTGGCGGAGACGATGGGGTAGGGCGGACCGGTGTTCGGCGCAGGAGGCCGAAAACCTCGTCCTTCGACAGGCTCAGGATGAGGTTTTCTACCCGCTGGGTCGGTAAATGGTCCTCATCCTGAGCTTGTCGAAGGACGAGGACCGCGCACCGCTTTGACAGTCATCCCCACGCCGACCGTTCGCCCGCCGAGCGCGCCGCGTTGCGCGACGGGCGCCGCCCCGCTAGCCTCGCCTGAACAACGATAACGGATCGGGAGCGCGGGCGATGCAGGGCTTGATGCAGCACGGGGCCTTGACGGTCGACAAGATCATCGACCACGCCGCCCAGTGGCACGGCGCGCGCGAGGTCGTCACCCGCTCGGTCGAGGGGCCGATCGTCCGCACCACCTACGGCGCGATCCGCGACCGCGCCAAGCGGGTGTCCAACGCCCTGCTGGCCCTGGGGATCAAGCCGGGCGACCGGGTCGGGACCCTGGCCTGGAACACTGGGCGCCATATGGAGGCCTGGTACGGGATCATGGGCATCGGGGCGGTGTGCCACACCCTCAACCCGCGCCTGTTCCCCGAGCAGATCGCCTGGATCGCCAACCACGCCGGCGACCGCGTGATCTTCACCGACCTGACCTTCATGCCGATCATCGCCGGCGTCCTGCAGCACCTGCCCAGCGTCGAGCATGTGGTGCTGTTCACCGATCGCGACCACATGCCCGCCGACTTCAGGCCGGCCGGCGAGACGCCCAGCTTCAAGGGCCTGCTGTGCTTCGAGGACCTGGTCGAGCAGCACCATGCCGACTGCGCCTGGGGCGGCTTCGACGAGGGCACGGCGGCGGGGCTCTGCTACACCTCCGGCACCACGGGCGACCCCAAGGGCGTGCTCTATTCGCACCGCTCCAACGTCCTGCACACCCTGATCACCCTGCAGCCCGACGTGATGGGCCTGTCGCAGAAGGACGTGATCCTGCCGGTGGTGCCGATGTTCCACGCCAACGCCTGGGGCGTGGCGTTCTCGGCGCCGGGGACCGGGGCCAAGATGGTGATGCCGGGCGCGAAGATGGACGGCGCCTCGATCTTCGAGCTGCTGGATAGCGAGGGCGTCACCTTCTCGGCCGCCGTGCCGACGGTCTGGCAGATGCTGCTGCAGCACCTGAGGGAAACCGGCGCCAGGCTGCCGGCGCTGAAGAAGGTGGTGATCGGCGGGGCGGCCTGTCCCGAGCACATCATCCGCGCCTTCCACGACGACTACGACGTCGAGGTGGTCCACGCCTGGGGCATGACCGAGACCTCGCCGGTCGGCACGCTGTCGGTGATGACCGACGAGCTGGAAAAGCTGCCCTACGACCAGCAGATGCCCTATCGCCTCAAGCAGGGGCGGCCTCCGCTGGGCGTGGAGCTGAAGCTGACCGACGACGCGGGCCGGCGCCTGCCGCACGACGGCAGGAGCTTCGGCAACCTGAAGATCAAGGGCCCGATCATCGCCGCCGAATATTTCCGGGGCGCGGGCGGCAAGATCCTCGACGACGAGGGCTTCTTCGACACCGGCGACGTGGCCACGATCGACGACCACGGCTTCATGCAGATCACCGACCGGGCCAAGGACGTGGTCAAGTCGGGCGGCGAGTGGATCAGCACGATCGACATCGAGAACATCGCCCTGGGCCATCCCAAGGCGGCGATGACGGCCGTAATCGGGGTGCCCCACCCCAAGTGGGACGAGCGGCCGATCCTGCTGGTCAAGCTGAAGGACGGCGAGACCGCCACCAAGCAGGAGTTCCTCGATTTCCTGCACGGCAAGATCGCCAAGTGGTGGACGCCTGACGACGTGGTCTTCGTCGACGAGATCCCGCTGGGGGCCACGGGCAAGATCGACAAGAAGCTGATCCGCCAGCGCATGAAGGACTACGTGCTGCCGGCCTTGGCCGTGGCGGGCGTTGCGGAGCCCGAGCCCGAGCCCGAACCGCCCGCCGCCACCCTGGCCGCCGCCGACGGAGCGCAGGCGGCGCGGATCTATGCGCCCGAGCCCGAGGAGCCGCTGTCGGAACCGCCGCCGCTGCCCGAGCCGCCGATCGCCGAGGCCCTGGCCCACGCGGACGGCGAGCCGCCGGCCGAAGCCGAGGGCGAAGCGGACCGCTTCCCCCTGGATCCGCTGGAGCCCGCGAGCCCCGCGCCGCCCTTCGAGCCGGTGCCGGAAGAGGCCTTCCACGCCGAACCGGTGTTCGTCGCCGAGTCGCCGCCGCAGGCCATGCCGGCGACAGCCCCGCGAGAGGACGGGGAGGCCGAGGACAAGGCGGACAAGACGGCCAAGGGCGGCGCGGCCTCGGTCCTGCTCGACGGGGCGCTGGTCGTCGCCGTGGTTCCGGCCCTGCTGGTGGCCGTCGGGATGCTGGGCGTGAAGCTGGGGATCCTCCCGCCGGCGCTCGGCCACGACCGGATGACCCTGGACTGGGCGCCCAAGGCCGCCGTGCTGGGCGTCGTCACCGGCGTGCTGGGCCTGTTCGTCGCCGCGTTCGGCGGCGTCCCGCGGTTCTGGAAGAAGGCGCTGCTGGCCCTGGCGATCACCGTCGCCACCCTGGGCCTGATGGCCGCGACCAATGTCCTGGGCGGCCCGCCGGCGGGGTGAAGAGGGGCGGACGCGAAGCGGTCAGGCCAGCCGGTACGTGCTGTCCAGCCCCGCCACGCCGTCGCACGTCACCCGTCCTTGCTTCACCAGCAGCAGCATGTGCGCCAGCACCGACATGGCCGCGGCCGGGTGCAGTCGGGGATCGACGGCCGCGTAGAGGGTCGGCACCATGGCCTTGATCGTGGTCGGGCCCTGGGCCAGGGCGGCCAGCACCTGGGCCTCGCGCGCCCGGCGATGGTCGGCATAGGCCTGGAGGAACGGCGCCACGTCGCGGACCGGCGCGCCGTGGGTCGGCCACAGGGTGTCGAACCCCTCGGCCCGCACCTTCTCCAGGCTGGCGAAGTAGTCGCCCATGTCGCCGTCGGGCGGGGTGATCACCGTGGTCGACCAGCCCATCACGTGGTCGCCGGAGAACAGGGCGTTCTCCTCCTCCAGGGCGAAGCAGACGTGGTTGGAGGTGTGGCCCGGCGTGGTCACGGCCCGCAGCGTCCAGCCCGGGCCCTCGAACACGTCGCCGTCGGCGATCTCGACATCGGGACGGAAGCCCTCGTCCTCGCCAGCTTCCAGGGCCGGTTGTCCGGGGTCGGGCGCCAGCTCGGCCAGATGCGGCGCCCGGCGGCCGTATATCGTCGCCCCGGTCGCCGCCTGCAGCGGACGGGCCAGGGGGGAGTGGTCGCTGTGATGGTGGGTGACCAGGATGTGGCTGACCGCCTCGCCCTCCAGCGCCGCCAGCAGCGCCTGGAGGTGGCCGTCGAGATCCGGGCCCGGATCAATCACCGCCACGGTCCCGCGCCCGACGATGTAGGTTCCGGTGCCCACATAGGTGAACGGGCCGGGATTGTCGGCGATCACCCGGCGGATCGACGGCGAGACCTGGTCGCAGCGGCCATATTCGAACTCGATCTCGCGGACGAAGGGAATCAATGGCGGCCTCTTGGGAGGATGGCGGGGGAGAAGCGCGGCGCCGGACTTGCGGTAAACGGTTCGTAAACCTCCCGGAGTACGGATCATGGCCGCCGACGCAGCGATTTTTGTCTCAAAACGGCTCCAGCGCGCGGCCTTCGCCATTCTGTGTCTCATCGCGGCCCAGTTCGTGCTGGCCAGCTGCGAGCCCGAACCGTCGCCGATGGCGGCCCGGGTCGCCTTCAGCCACCGCTACTAGCTAGACGCCCAGCACGCCCGACAGGTCGTAGCCGGCGTCCGCACCCTGGCGCACCAGGGTGGCGCGGTCGGCCGCGCCCGACGCCGCCTGACCGAGGGACCAGGTGACGATCGAGCGCGTGCCCGAACGGCAGAAGGCCAGGACCGGGCCTTCCGCCCCCTCGACCGCCCGCCGCACGGCCTCGACCTGGTCGTGGGTCGGCCCGCCGCGCACCGGAACATGCAGATAGTCCAGGCCGGCGGCCCGCGCGGCCGCCTCGATCTGGGCGCTGGACGGCTGGCCCGGCTCCTCGTCGTCGGGGCGATTGTTGATCACCAGCACGAAGCCCTCGCCGGCGGCGCGACCCAGGTCGTCGAGCGCGATCTGGGGGCTGACCGAAAGCGAGTCGGTTACACGTCGGAACGCAGTCATGGCTTTGATCACTCGTGGAAGGGGCATGGGGCGCCGCCGAGGCGGCGGGGCCGCATCATCCCGGCACTTCGGCGCCCAGGCAACGGTCGGTCGTGGTCAAATGTGTCGGAAATTTAAGCGACGCGCGGGGAAAGTTTCCCGCTGATCGTCGGTGTTCGGCATTCAGTGCTGGTATCGAACCAGTTTCGTGGGGTGTTTTCTCGAATGTCAATCGGATGTGGGGCGTTTTGACCTGCTGAGCCGCCTTTTGGCGTCGGTGACCCCGTGCTGGGTCTACGCGGGTGGAATTTGCCTTTCAGCCCAACAGGATACGGGGGCGGAGACCCGCGTTATCGCCCGGTTTGTGGAAGAACTGAGCGGCGTTCGGCGGAAATGAGGCGATCGTGTTGCGATAATGCGACAGCCTGAGGCGATGTTATTACGGATCGGTAATGGGAATTGACCGGTGCGCGCGGCGCCTCCTAACGTCGGTGCAACCGGGGAAATGTTTTCCGGGACACCTAAGTTCTCGTGGTGGAGTTGGGGCGAAAATCCAGACAGGCCGAACGTAACGCCCCCGAAACGGGCGCGTGCGGGCGGTCGGGATGCTTCACCATGCAAGAGGGGATACTATGAAGATGATTTCCACCAAGGGCGGTGCGCGCGCGCGCCTCTTGACGTCGACGCTGCTGGCCGGCCTGGCCACCGTCGCCGCGCCGCTGGCCGTGACCGCGGTCGCCACGGCGATCCCGACCCTGGCCAGCGCCCAGGACTACAGCTCCGGCTCGCTGATCGGCACGGTCAAGGATTCGGCCGGCGTCACCGTCCCGGACGCGACCGTCACCGTGAAGTCGCTCGACCAAGGCTTCACCCGCACCGCCACCACCGACGGCAATGGCCAGTTCCGCGTTCCCCTGATCCCGATCGGCGGCTACTCGGTCTCGATCGCCAAGGAAGGCTACCAGCCGACCAGCGACGGCAACGTCCGCGTCGCCCTGGGTGGTTCGACCGCCTACTCGTTCACGCTGACGGAAGTCGGCGGTTCGGTCAGCGAAGTGGTCGTCACCGCCACCGCCAACCCGCAGCTGGACTTCGCCGCGACGACCAAGGGTCTGACCGTCGATATGGAGACCCTGACCAAGCAAGCGCCGCTCGGCCGCTCGCTGACGGCGGTCGTCCAACTGGCCCCCGGCGTCGTCGTCGGTAGCTCGGCGCGCGTCGGCACGGCCCCCAGCGCGGCCAACTTCGGCGCCCAGCCGTCGGTCGGCGGCGGTTCGGTCGCCGAAAACGCGTTCTACATCAACGGCCTGAACATCACCAACTTCGACAACTACATCGGCGCCGCGGAAGTGCCGTTCGACTTCTACAAGTCGGTTGAAGTCAAGACCGGCGGCTATCCCGCCGAGTTCGGCCGCGCCACCGGCGGCGTGATCAACGCCGTCACCAAGTCGGGCTCGAACGATTTCAAGGTCGCCGTCCACGGCAACTTCGAATTCGACGGCCTGCGCGAAGATTCGCCGGACACCTACATCATCGCGAGTCACCAGAGCAAGCGCACGCGCAAGAGCGGCACGTTCGAAGTCAGCGGCCCGATCATCAAGGACCACCTGTTCTTCTACGTGCTGAACCAGCAGCGCGACGACTCGGAGGCCACGGCCTACAAGACGACCGGCCAGTACACGATCGACAAGTCCAACGACCCGTTCTGGGGCGCCAAGCTGGACGCCTACATCACCGACCGTCAGCGCGTCGAACTGACCTACTTCGACACCCAGAAGACGATCGATCGCACCGCCTACGCCTACAGCGCCGCCACCGACACCATCGGCGCCCAGCTGCCGTCGACGGTCTATCGCCAGGGCGGCGTGAACTACGTCGCGCGTTATACCGGCACCTTCACCGACTGGTTCACCCTGTCGGCGGCCTACGGCCGTAACCGCGACTCCAACAGCGTCCTGCCGGGCAACACGGTCGATCCGCTGGTCCAGGAAGACTACACCACCGGTTCGCTGAACACGATCAGCGCCCAGAAGCAGGGCACGATCGAAACCCGCAAGACGCTGCGGGAATTCTATCGCGTGGACGGCGACTTCTACTTCAACCTGCTCGGCGACCACCACGTCCGCGTGGGCTACGACCACGAAAAGACGACGCTGAACCACGCCTCGATCGACACGGGTCCCGGCTCCAACGGCATCGCCTACATCTATCACCAGGGTTCGGCGAACGACACGTTCGAGGTTCCGACCGGCGTCAACTACGTCGAAATCTCGACGAACCGCTTCGGCGGCGCCCCGGTCCATGGCGTCAACGAAGCCTGGTACATCCAGGACGCCTGGGACCTGACCCCGAACCTCAGCCTGCAGCTGGGCATTCGCCACGACAACTTCACGCTGGACAACCTGCTCGGCGAGCAGGTCCTGAACCTGAAGGACAACTGGGGCCCGCGCTTTGGCGTGACCTGGGATCCGGTCGGCGAGGGCAAGGACAAGGTCTCGGCTTCGTTCGGCCGTTACTACATCCCGCCGGCGTCGAACCTCAGCTACCGCGGCGCCGACCTGGGCTACAGCACGTTCTTCTACGCTCCGGGCTACGTGGTTGGATCGGGTGACACCGCCGCCAACTTCACTCGGGCCGGGAACAGCGTCCCGACCGCCCTCGGCACGCAGATCACGACCACGACCAATCCGGGCCTGCCCGCCGGGACGCTGGTCGGCTGTCCGACCCAGAACATCATCGCCGGCACCGCCGGCGTACCGGGTTGTACGGTTTCCTTCGGCCTCGGCGTCGCCGAACCGGCCTATTCCAAGGCCGCCGTGGGCATCAAGGCTTCGCAGGAAGACGAATACACCATCGGCTACGAGCGCCAGATCAACGACCTGTGGAAGGGCGGGGTGAACCTGACCTACCGCAAGCTGAACCGTATTTCGGAGGACACGACCCTCGACCCGTTCGTCGTGGACTGGTGTAACCGCAACACCACCGGCGCTACGCTGGCGGCCTGTACGCTGGTCTACAACAACTCCTGGCAGTACATCGTGTTCAACCCGGGCGAAGATCTGACGATCAACCTGCGTCAGCCCAACCCGCTGATCCACGATGCGGCGACCATCGCGGCTCTGGCCTCGCTGCCGAAGACCCTGACCTTCACCAAGGACGAGCTCAACTTCCCGAAGCCCAAGCGCGAATACATCGCGCTGGAGTTCACCTTCGAGCGCGCCTTCGACGGCAAGTGGGGCCTGAAGGGCTCGTACACCCTGTCGGAAAGCAAGGGTAACTACGAAGGCACCGTCCTGTCGGACAACAACCAAGCCGACGCCGGTTCGACCGTTCTGTACGACTTCGTTGGCCTGACCGACTACCAGGACGGCCTGCTGCCGAACCACCACGCGCACCAGTTCAAGGCTTTCGGCAGCTATGCCGTGACCGAGAACCTGATGTTCGGCATGAACGCCTCGGTGATTTCTCCGAAGCACCAAGGCTGTCTCGGCGTGCACCCGACCGACGGCCCCTCGGCCGGCTACGGCTCGGCGTCGCGCTGGTGCACGGACTTCGCCACGGGCCAGAAGCGGCCGGTTCCGCGCGGTTCGGCGCTCAAGACCGACTGGACCACCACGGTCGACCTGTCGGTCCGCTACACCGTTCCGGAAAAGGTCATGCCCCTCGGCGGCAACCTGGTCCTGCGCGCGGACATCTTCAACCTGCTGAACCGGGATGGGGTGACCTCGTTCGAGGAGCGTGGCGAAACCAACACCGGTGGTCGTCGTTCGCAATACGGCCTGCCGATCGCCTACCAAGATCCGCGCTACGTGCGGTTCGGCTTCGACCTGGACTTCTAAGGTCGGACGCTCAAGCGAAAGCTGGAATGGCGGCGGGCTCCTCGGAGCCCGCCGTTTTTCTTTGGGCCTCGCCACGGGCGTCTACGCTCGGCGGATGGCCGATAGACTTCAGCGATTTCAAGGCTCTAATTTTTCTCGACCCGATTTGGTCCTCACCCCTTCGAACCACCCTTATCCTGATCCCACCTGAAGGCAGGGGAGGGCGCACGTACGGCGACCGATGCGGCTTTCAGGGGTGGACGAGCGGGAAGGCTTGTCCGCCGTGTCTCCTCGGAGACATCCCGGGTTGGTTCGGAGCAGGCTCGCCTCAGTCGCGACGAAGCTTCGGCGCCCAGGATAGGCGGATCAGGCCAGCAGGCCTGGGCTGAAATCGCCCGGGCGGTCCAGGACGCGCCAACGTCCTGCCCGTCGGGGGCCTCCATCGG